>NZ_KV788547.1:0-329481 GCF_001807315.1 Corynebacterium sp. HMSC06D04 | reverse complement strand
AGTAAGTTACCGCCGACATAAAACAATAAACACATAACTCAATACACAAAAAAGGAAGGCAAGCAACCAAACATACGGGTTGCTTCCCTTCCTTCTTTTTCGTTTTCCACCATTGAACCACCACCAGCCAGCCAACGACTATCGGCACGACGTTGCCTCGCTTATCGTTGGCCAGCCTGCATTCGAACCACCCAACCCGCCCACAACGCCCGGTTACAGCGGCTTCAATGGTTCGAACGCAGCTTTGTTCACCACATAAAGCACCCCGGGAGCATTCGACTTCGTTAGTGCAGCGTTGAGAGCGCTAGATTTTATGGCGTCGATGGTTCGAATGCAGGTTCTGTCCGGTTTTGAGATTGAATGGGGCTTTCGATGGTTGATTTGGATTGGGCCCCGCTTGGTTATAGCGCTTGTGGTGCGTAAAGTAGAGGTTTCTGTCTTGTCCTTGATGGCCTGTAAACTAGGCCGGTAGTAACGGACGAGTTTTAATCAAGAAGAGAGTAAGGCTAGATGTCTGAGCGCAGTTTCAACGATCGTAAGGGCGGCTCCGGCCGTGGGAACTACGGTGACCGCAAGAACGGTGGCCGTGACAACCGCCGTGGTGGTGGCCGTGGCTACGGTCGTGGTGAGGACCGCGATAGCCGTGATAACCGTCGCGGCGGCCGTGGAAACCGCGACGAGCGTCGCGGCAATGACCGTCGCAATGACGCACGCGGTAACGATCGCCGCGGTGGCGGTCGCGGTTACGGCGGTAAGCGCTTCGATAAGGCACATCCGCAGCGTTCCGGATACCGCGAAGAGCGCATTAACCGTCGTATGACTGACCCCGATCTGCCTTCCGATATCAACATCGAGGACCTGGATCCGTCGGTGCTGCAGGATCTGCGCTCTTTGTCCAAGGAGAACATGGAGGCCGTCGCCAAGCACCTGATCATGGCCGGCACTTGGATGGATGATGACCCGAAGCTAGCGCTGCGCCATGCTCGTGCCGCCAAGGACCGTGCCGGTCGTGTAGCCGTCGCCCGCGAGGCCAATGGTGTCGCGGCGTACCACGCTGGCGAGTGGAAGGAAGCCCTGTCGGAGCTGCGCGCAGCGCGTCGAATCTCCGGTGGCCCAGGTCTGCTGGCTGTGATGGCCGACTGTGAGCGCGGGCTGGGTCGTCCTGAAAAGGCAGTCGAGCTTGGTCGCAGCGAGGAAGCACGCGAGCTAGATGCCGATTCCGCAATCGAGCTTGCCATCGTCGTCGCCGGCGCACGCATCGATATGGGTCAGGCAGAGTCTGCCGTTGTGACCATGCAGCGCGCTAACCCAAACAAGGAAGACCGCGGTGTTTCTGCATGCCGCTTGTCCTATGCCTACGCCAATGCGCTGCTGGAAGCAGGCCGCAAGGACGAGGCCAAGGAATGGTTCAAGCATGCAGTTAAAATCGATGAAGGGGACTGGACTGACGCCGCCGAACGCCTAGCAGAGATCTAATTATGAATATTCTCAAAGCCCACGATTCGCTTTTGCTCGACCTCGACGGCACCGTTTGGGAAGGCGGCCAGCCGCTGCGCTGCGTCGTGGATGTTATTAACTCCTGTGGCGTTCCCGCCGTTTACGTCACCAATAACGCGTCCCGCAGCCCAGAAGCCGTGACTTCGATGCTTTCTGAGATCGGTCTGCAAGCCGATCCGGAACACATCGTGACTTCCGCTCAGGCTTCCTTGGTGCTCATGGCCGCGGAAATCCCGGCTGGCTCCAAGGTTCTCGTTATCGGTGCAGAGTCTTTCCGTACGCTCACGCGTGAAGCTGGATACCAGGTGGTAGACAGCGCCGAGGATAAGCCTGCAGCAGTGGTCCAGGGAATGGATAAGGCGATTGGCTGGAGGGAGCTATCCGAAGCTGCTTACGCCATCAACAACGGCGCTAAGTTCTTCGCCACCAATCTGGATACCTCGTTGCCCACCGAGCGTGGCTTCGCCGTGGGCAACGGTGCCCTCGTGGGGGCAGTCGCGGCGTCGACTGGCGTGGAGCCCATCTCCGCCGGCAAACCGGAGCCTGCAATGTTTACGTATGCGGCGAAGAAGGTCGGGTCGAAAAAACCTCTTGCCGTGGGTGACCGCCTGGACACCGATATTGCCGGTGGCAATGCAGCGGCGATGGACACCTTCCACGTGCTCACCGGTGTATCGGGAGAGCTGGAGCTCATCGAGGCCCCGGTAGCCCACCGCCCGAACTTCATCGGTGCAGGCTTCCACGAGCTGTCGCTGCCCGTTGCGGTGGCAAAGCCCGGCGCACAGGGCGATTTCCGCGCCCGCTGCGACGGATATGACATTGTGCTGCAGGGCGGAAACGAAAAATCCACCTCCATCCAGGCGCTGCGCACCGTTCTTGAGGTTGCCTGGGCCATGCCTGAGCCGCCACGCTATATCCAGCCGCGCAGCGAGTTTGCTGAGAAGGCAGTAGCTGCATGGCGATAAAGCCACACGATCCGCGCGCCGTCATGGCGCCCGAGGAGGTCGACGCCGCGATGTCGGAAATCTTGGGGCAGCCGGCGGCGTCGCTAAGCGAAGAAGTAGCCCAACTAGATAACGCCCACGCCGTGCTGCGTGAGGCCTTGCAGGAGAACTAATGCCACCACAACGGCGTCGTTTGGATGCAGAACTCGTCCGCAGGAAGATCGCTCGTTCTAGGGAACAGGCCGTCGAGATGATCAAGGCCGGCCGCGTTACCGTGGGCGGATTCAAGGCCAGCAAACCCGCGACCGTCGTAGAGCCGGAAGTCTCCATCAAGGTTGAAACGGCTGACAATGATGACTGGGCTTCCCGCGGCGCGCATAAGTTGCTCGGGGCGCTTGAGGCCTTCGACGTCGACTTGAAAGATAAGCGTGTTCTCGACGCCGGCGCCTCCACCGGTGGTTTCACCGACGTGTGCCTGCGAAAAGGGGCTCGCGAGGTGATCTCCGTCGACGTGGGCTACGGCCAGCTGCTGTGGCGCCTGCAGAACGACGAGCGCGTAAAGGTACTCGACCGTACCAACATCCGCAATCTTGATCTAGACATCACCGAGGGGCCTTGTGATGCCATGGTGGGTGATCTTTCCTTCATTTCCTTGAAGCTGGTGCTGCCCGCCATCGTCGATGTGATGGCTAAGGGCGCATGGCTGCTGCCCATGGTCAAGCCGCAGTTTGAGGTCGGCAAAGACCGTATCGGCGCTGGTGGCGTCGTCCGTTCGTCGGAGCTGCGTCAGGAGGTCACCGAGGAGGTGGCGCGCTTTGCGCAGACCTTGGGGGTTAGCGTCAAAGGCGTGGCAGCCTCACCGCTCCCGGGACCTAGCGGAAACGTGGAGTATTTCCTGTGGCTGGTCAAAGACGGCAAGGCAACCAAAGATGCAGACATCGCAGCGATGGTGCGCACTGCCATCGAGGAAGGGCCACAGTGAAGCGCGAAATTCTGCTTGTCCCGCACGCCAGCCGTGCAGACAACCTCGAGTCCACCATTCGCGCCGCTGAGATTCTCCAGGAGGCCGGCATCACGGTCCGCGTCAGCGCGCCGGAACACGTGCTGCCGGAGCTGCAGCACGTTGAGCACACCCCGGCTGCGGCGGCAGGCTGCGAGCTCGTCCTCGTCCTAGGCGGCGATGGCACCTTCCTGCGTGCTGCCGACATGGCTCGCGCAGTCGATGTCCCAGTGTTGGGCATCAACTTGGGCCACGTGGGCTTCCTCGCGCAATGGGAAGCGGAATCCTTGGAGCGCGCCCTCGTGCGCGTCATCGATTGCGACTACGAGGTAGAAGATCGCCTGACTCTCGACGTCGAGGTCACTGACCGCTCAGGCAAACTCATCGAGCGCGGTTGGGCACTCAACGAGGCCTCCATCGAAAATCTCAACCGTTCCGGTGTGCTGGACGCCATCTTGGAAATCGATGGCCGCCCGGTATCTTCCTTTGGCTGCGACGGTGTGCTGATTTCCACGCCGACTGGTTCCACCGCCTATGCCTTCTCCGCCGGCGGACCCGTGCTATGGCCGTCGTTGGATGCTCTCCTCGTGGTTCCCAACAACGCCCACGCGTTGTTCACGAAGCCGATGGTGGTCTCTCCGCTGTCCAAGGTCGCGGTAGAGTCGGCCTCGGCTACCTCTCCGGCAATCGTCATCTTGGATGGTTTCCGCGAAATCGCGATGCCGCCTGGTTCGCGTGTGGAGGCGGTGCGCGGTGCGCATCCGGTCAAATGGGTGCGCCTGGATGACCAACCCTTTACGGATAGGTTGGTATCTAAGCTCCGATTGCCAGTACACGGCTGGCGCGGCCCGCAAAGCTAGGCTTTTTAAAAGAAAGGCAGGTGTGGCACAGACATGCTCGTTGATATCACTATCGAGGACTTAGGCGTCATTGAGCGCTCTGCGGCGGAGTTCGCGGAAGGTCTTACCGTCTTAACCGGTGAGACCGGCGCTGGTAAGACCATGGTTGTCACCGGCCTGCGCCTTCTGGCTGGCGGGCGTGCCGACGCCTCCCGCGTGCGTGATGGTGCACAGAAAGCAGCAGTGGAGGGGCGCTTTGCCACAGCTCGCGCGGCAGCCGCCGAGGTCGTGGAGTCCGTCGGTGGCGTCGCTGACGAGAATGGCGAATATATCGCCTCCCGAACGGTGTCGGCGGCTGGCCGCTCCCGCGCCTACCTGGGCGGGCGCGCGGTGCCTGCTGCAACGCTGGGTGATTTTTCTTCCCACGTTTTAACGGTGCACGGCCAAAACGATCAGCTGCGTCTTCTTGCCGCCGAACAGCAATTGGCCGCGGTTGATCGTTCGGAGCCTGCAATTGCTAAGGTCCGCGAGACCTACACCGAGGCTTTTCGCACCTGGCGCGACCTAGCCAAGGACTATAAGCGCCGCACGGAATCGCGCCGCGAGCTGGCGCAAGAGGTAGATCGCCTGCAATTTGCAATCAATGAAATTGGTGAGGTCGCCCCAGAACCGGGCGAGGACACCGAGCTTGTTACCCTCATCCAGCGCTTGCAGGACGTTGATACCTTACGCGAGGCGGCAGCGACCGCGCTTTCGGCCGTAGACGGCGATGATTCTTTTGGCGAGGCCGAGGCTGCCTCCGCATTGTTGGGCCGTGCCAGCACCGCGTTGGTGGGCTCTAGCGATAAGGAGCTCGCGGCATTGGGTGAACGCTTGAGCGATATCACCAGCCAGGTCTCCGATATCGCCGCTGAGCTGGGCACGTACTTAGAATCGCTTCCTGCCGACCCAAACCTGCTCGAAGAATCACTGCGCCGTCAGCAAGATCTGAAGCAGCTGACCCGCAAGTATGCCGCAGACATCGACGGCGTTTTGACTTGGCGTGACGCCGCGGCAGAAAAACTCGACTCCATGGACACCTCCGCCGAGGTTTTGGAAGAGCTCAAGGCTAAGGTCATGGAGGCCGAGAAACAAATGGTAGCTAAGGCCAGCGCGCTGACCAAGGCCCGCAAGAAGGCCGCGAAGAACCTAAGTAAGCAGGTCACCGAGGAAATCCACGGACTTGCCATGCCGAATTCCGCGCTCAACGTGGAAATCCGGGAAGCGAAGTACTCCAAGACCGGTGCCGACGAGGTGGAGTTTCAACTCAACGGCAAGCCGCTGGCAGGCGCGGCCTCTGGCGGCGAGCTTTCCCGCATCATGCTGGCGCTGGAGGTCGTGCTGGCGGATGGAGATGGTGCGACCATGGTCTTCGACGAGGTCGACGCCGGCGTGGGCGGCCGCGCCGCGGTAGAAATCGGGCGTCGCCTAGCGCGTCTAGCTACCTCCAACCAGGTCATCGTGGTCACCCACCTGCCACAGGTTGCCGCCTATGCAGATAGTCACCTGCATGTCTCGAAGGAGAAATTCACCTCCGGTGTCAGCGATCTCAGCGCTAGCGAGCGGGTAGAAGAACTTGCCCGCATGCTCGCGGGTCTGGATGATACGGAGACCGGCCGCGCGCATGCACAGGAATTGTTCGATCGCGCTCAGGCAGAAGTGGCAGCGTTCCGCGCGCCTTCCACAATTTAAGTTTGTGACGGGGGACAATGGCAGACATGAGTCTGTTTTCCCGTAACTCCGATCTGCCTGGTGAACACGGTGCGCTGCGTGACTGCACCCCGGGCGGAAAGGGCATGAAGAAGTTCGTCGAAGGTGACTTTGCCGTCATCAATGCCGCCAATATTTCCCGTCAGGAAGCGCAGATGCTGGTCGATATCAAGCCTGCAGCTGTCCTGAACGTCGCAGAATTTACCACCGGGTCCATCCCGAACTACGGCCCGCACATGCTGTTGGACGCTGGTGTGACCCTGATCGAGGGCGTGGGCGAGGAATTCGTCTCCAGCTTTAAGGACGGCAAGAAGGCGCGGATTAATGAGGAAGGCGCCGTCTTCATTGGCGATACCGAGGTGGCCACGGGCAAGGTTGTGAGCCGCGAGAAGGCCGAGAAGAATTTTTCCTCCGCACAACGCGAGCTGATTGACCATATGGAGGCTTTCTTCGGCAACTCCATCGAGTTCATCCATTCCGAGGGTCCGCTGCTTATCGACGGCCTGGGCGTTCCGGATTCCGGCACTGAGATGGCAGGCCGCAAGGTGTTGGTTGTCTCGCCGTCCACGGACCATCGCAACAAGGTGAAGCTGCTGCGCAACTTCATCCGCGAATACGAACCGATCATCATTGGTGTGGATTCTGCAGCAGATACCGTGGTGGATTTGGGCTATAAGCCGGATTTTATTGTCGGTGATCCTTCCGAGATTAGCTCCGAGACTCTGCGCTGCGGTGCGCGCGTTATCTTGCCTGCAGATCCAGACGGCACCGCGGAGGGCCTTGAGCGCATCCAAGACCTAGGCATTGGTGCGATGACCTTCCCGGCGGCAACAGACTCCGCCACCGATCTTGCGCTGCTGCTGGCTGATTATCACGGCGCCCAGATGATTGTGCAGGTCGGCCGCTCCCTGGACCTGGACGATATTTTTGCTAAGCAAGAGCACGCTACTCCGGCTGCGATGCTTTCCCGTATGAAGGCGGGCACGCGCCTGGTGGATGCCGATTCCGTCATCAACCTTTACACCAACCCGAGCTCCGGCGGCATCGGATGGCTCTGGGCTCTGCTTGGCATCCTGGTTGCGCTGGCCGTGATCGTCATCATCGTGGGCTTGGGCGGCGACGCTTCCTTCGGTCAGAACCTCATCGATACCTGGAATAACTTTGCTTTGAGCGTGCAAGGATGGTTTAAGTAATGGCGAGTAAGTCACTTCTTGTTGCTGGTCTTGGTTTCGGCACCGCCGTGGGCGTGGCCTTGGGAGCGCTGGCGATTGCTCCGAATATGCCGTCGGGCGGTGCCGGGGGCGATTCATCGCTACGCGAGGAGTTCCAGAAGAAGGCTCAGAATGAGGAAGTGCTCAAGGCACAGGCAGACTCTAGCGACTCCGTCCTTGACAAACTGGCTCCCGCCGTAGTTGATGGCAGCTTGGCGCAGCGTCCCGTGCTGGTTATCTCTACTGGGGAAGCCAGCGAGGGCGACGTGCGCGCAATCCGCAGCTTGCTCAAGTCCGCGGATGCCGAAGATGCCGGCGAGATCAAGCTAACGGACGAGTTCTACCGCCAGGAGGGCGCGGATAAGCTGCTTTCTTTGGTTACTAGCGCATTGCCGGCGGGTGCCAAGCTTGATCCCAAGAAGGTAGATGCAGGCACGCACTCCGGCCAGGCCCTGGCCGCGGCCTTGCTGATGGATCCAAAGACCACCGAGCCACTGGCTTCAACCAAGGACCGCGCGAACCTGCTGCAGGCGCTGCGCGATGCAGGCTATATCGACTATGAAGACGGCACTATTTTGCCTGCACAGGCCGTGGTTTACGTCGGTGGTAAGGGCTTTCCTGGTTACTACACCGATCAGACGGTCAATTTCCTAGAGGCCCTAGACGCGGCCGGCGGAAACACTGTGGTGGCAACACGCGTAGAGCAGGCTGCCGAAGATCGCGTCATTGGCAAGCTGCGTGAGGCCAAATCCGATATCTCGACGGTGGACTCCATCGACCGCACCACCTCGCGCATGGCTGCGGTTATGGCGGCAAAGGAGCAGCTCGACGGAGGCAAGGGTGCCTATGGTGCTGCTTCCTCAGCCGATGCGGCGGCGCCGAGCCTGCCGGAGGATCTCTAAATGGCTCATGACTTCGAGGTACGCAGCAGTGAGCTGCTTCTCGACGCCCCGATTATCGCAGTGCGCCGGGACGAAGTAGTGATGCCGGGCGGGACCACCGCCTACCGTGAGGTAGTAGAGCACTTTGGCGCTGTGGCTATCGTCGCGGTGGATGATGAAGAGCGCATCGCCATGGTCAATCAATATCGCCGTAGTGCGGATAGGCGCCTGTGGGAGCTTCCTGCTGGCTTGCTCGACATCAAGGGGGAGGACGAACTCACCGGAGCGAAGAGGGAACTGCAGGAAGAAGCCGGGTTGGCCGCTGAAGACTGGTCCGTGCTTGCGGATATAATCACCTCGCCGGGCTTCTGCGAGGAAGCCGTGCGCGTGTTTTTATCCCGTGGGTTAAGTGCTGTCCCGCGAATGGATGCTGAAGGCGATGAGGAAGCCGACATGGACTTCGCGTGGGTGCCGCTTGATGAGGCGGTCGATCGAGTGATTTCTGGTGACATCGTCAATTCGATAGCGGCCACCGGCATCTTGGCGGCCTATGTTGTTTATCGCGGCGGCCGCAAGACGCGTAGCGTGGACGAGCCTTTCGAGCTGCGCCCGACCGCGATGGCTGCGCGTCGCCCTGGCCCTGACTTGAAGAAGCTGTGAAGGCGGAGGGACTAGCTGCGACGTGGCTCAACCACCTAGCGGTGGAAAGAGGCGCTTCGGCCAATACCTTGAGCAACTATCGCAGGGATGTGCGTCGCTATTTGGGCTGGCTGGCTGACAATGGGGTGGATGATTTAGCGGCAGTCGACCGTGGCATGGTTGAAAACTACCTGAAGTTTTTGCGCGGCTCGATGGCCGCGTCGTCGGCAAGCAGGGCTCTCATCGTCGCCCGTGGGCTGCACAAGTTCGCCGTGGCTGAGGGCATCCTCGATGTGGATGTGGCTAGTGAAGTGACTCCTCCGAAGAATGCGCAGCACCTGCCGGAAACCCTGCAGATTGAGGAGGTAGAAAAGCTACTCGATTCGGTGCCTACGGGGGAAGTGGCCACTCCGATTGATATTCGCGACCGTGCGCTGCTGGAATTGCTCTACGGCACGGGTGCACGCATCACGGAGGTCACCTCTTTAACTGTTGATGATGTAACCGAAAACGATGGCATGTTGATGTTAACCGGTAAGGGCGATAAGCAGCGCTTGGTTCCGGTGGGATCACAGGCGCAAAAGGCCGTGGAGGAGTACTTGGTGCGGGGCCGGCCGGTTCTGTCGAAGGGCAAGTCCCATGCACTATTTCTCAATACGCGCGGTGGGTCTCTGTCTCGCCAAAGCGCATGGGCGGTGTTGAAACAGGCCGCCGCGCGGGCCGGGATTAAAAAGTCAATCTCACCGCACACGCTGCGCCACTCCTTTGCCACGCACCTATTAGAAGGCGGTGCGGACGTGCGTACCGTGCAGGAGCTGCTGGGGCATTCCTCGGTGACAACGACTCAGATCTATACCCACGTCACTGCGGATTCTCTGCGCGAAGTCTGGCGCACGGCGCATCCCAGGGCTTAGGCTTAAACGAATTTAAAAATAGACAGGAAAGTAAGTAGAACATGCTGAAAAATCTTGCCGGTGTAACGCGCGGGGCAAAGCTGGCTGCCGCAACAGCGGTAGTGGCGATGGTGCTGGCGGTAGCGCCTGCGCAGGCACAGGACGCCTCAGTCTCTGTCCCAGCGGGCCAAACTTCGACCGTGTCTTTACCGGTCCCTGTGGACGTAAGTTATGCCGGTGAGGGCTGGAACATCAATGCCTCCGGCGGATCAGCCACGATTACCGCACCGCCCGAAGGCGGCCAAGTCACGGTGCCGGTAACCTACGAAGGCACGACCATTAGCCTGACGCTCGTGGCCGATGGTTCGGTCACCCAGGAAGACCTCAATAACGCCGGCGAGGATATCGCCAATGGAGGGGACGGCGGGGCAGTGCTGCATGGCGGCGGTGGCACTGCCGGTGATGCGGCTGGCAGCGGCCCCGCTGGTGAAGGCTCCGGTTCTGGTTCTGGTGCCGATGGCGGTGCTGGGGCCGGAAGCGGTGGCGCTGGCACTGCCGATGAAAATGGTGGTGGCGCTGGTGCTGCGGCAGGCGCTCAGGGTGGTGTGCCGGGCGGTGCCCCTGCGAATAATCCTGCGGCAGCAGGTGGGGTCGATGTGTCGCAGGCGGAGTACATCAACCTGGACGCAACGATTGAAGGCCAGACCATCACGGCGCAGATGGGCGTGATGCAGGCTCTGGATCTGTATAACCGCTTCAAGGACACTGACGAGGCTGGCGTTACGCTGCGCTATCTCAATGCGAAGGGCGAGTTCATCAAGGGCGTTCAGCGCAAGGTGGATAAGTCCTCGCGCACGCTTGAGTTGACCTATCCGGAAGGCCAAACCCCGGATAACCCATTCATCATGGAGCTGGTCCGCGATTCCGATAACGCGGCGGTGCTCGTAGTGACGCTGACGGACCCAAATAAGGAAACTGCCGGAGAAGTACCAAACCCTGACAATGGCTCCGGTGAAGGTGCCAATGCGGATTCGAAGAATAGTTCTTCGATTCTTCCGTGGGCTATTGGTGCCGGCGGCGTTCTGCTTTTAATTGTGCTGGGATGGCTGCTTTCGCGTCGCCGTAAATCAAGTCAAGAGACTGGATAGTCTTGCTTGATCGCGATGAAAGGGTCAGAGCGGGTACTCTATAATCACAACGTTGTAATCAGCCACCCGCATCGGGTGGCACTGGCGATCGATTTGTGGTCAAGGAAGCAGGTGTGACTGTGGGCGAAGAGGGACTGTTTGCAGCCTCTGAAGCGCAGGTGGGGCTGACTGGGCGTCCAATCCGTGAGCTGCCAGATCCAGCTCCGTTGGAAAAGCACGGGCCAGCAACCATCATCTCGATGTGTAATCAAAAAGGTGGCGTTGGCAAGACCACCTCGACCATCAACATGGGCGCGTGCCTTGCAGAGTTGGGCCGTAAAGTCTTGCTCGTTGACCTGGACCCGCAGGGTGCACTGTCCGCAGGCTTGGGCCTGACCCATGACCAAATCGAGGACACCATCTATGACGTGATGTTGGATAGCCAGACTTCTATCCATTCCGCCATCCAACATACTGGTGTGCCGAACCTCGACCTTGTGCCGGCCAACATTGACTTGTCGGCCGCTGAGATTCAGATGGTCAACGAGGTCGGCCGTGAGCACACCTTGGCCCGTGCGCTGCGCCCTATCCGCCGTGATTATGACTTCATCATCATTGATTGTCAGCCGTCATTGGGCCTGCTTACGGTCAATGCTTTGGCCTGTTCCCAGGGCGTCATCATCCCGATGGAGTGCGAGTTCTTCTCCTTGCGCGGTCTCGCACTTTTGACCGATACCGTGGACAAAGTTTCCGAGCGCATTAACTTCGACCTTGAGGTCATGGGCATCTTGGTCACCATGTTTGACCGCCGCACCAAGCACGCCCGAGAGGTGATGGATCGCGTCGTCCAGTACTTCGGTGACAAGGTCTTCGACACCGTTATTACTCGTACGGTCCGTTTCCCGGAGACATCCGTGGCCGGTGAGCCGATTACCAGCTGGGCTCCTAGCTCCCAGGCGGCGCAGCAATACCGCAACCTCGCTAAAGAGGTTATTGAGCGCTCCACCGTCTAGGAAGTTTATCCGTGACCCAACCGGAGATTACGGGCTTTCGAATTGCACTGCGCAACTTCGAGGGCCCTTTCGATCTGCTGCTCCAGCTGATCCAGTCGAAAAAGTTGGACGTAACCGAAGTGGCGCTTTCTGAGGTCACCGATGAGTTCGTCGAGTACACCCGCCAGCTGGGGGCTACCGCAGATTTGGATGAAACCACCGAGTTTCTTCTCGTGGCTGCCACGTTGCTGGATTTGAAGGCGGCCCGCCTCTTGCCGCGCGGCGATGTCGACGATCTGGAAGACCTTGAGCTGCTCGAAACGCGCGACCTTCTCTTCGCCCGGCTTCTGCAGTACAAGGCTTATAAGCAAGTCGCCGACCAATTCGCCCAATGGCAGCGACAGGCGCGGCGTCGCTATCCGCGTGCTGTCTCCATGGAGAAGGCTTTCGTGGAACTTCTCCCACCCGTGCGCCTAGGGCATACGCCAGCCTCCTTTGCCGAGCTGGCTGCCAGCGTCTTCCGCCCCAAGCCACCGGATGAGGTGGCCACGGGCCATATTCACCAGGTTGCTGTCTCTGTCCCAGAGCAGGCCGGCAAGATCCTCAGCACACTGAAGTTGCTGGGCGAGGGCCAGTGGATGAGTTTTGCTGCTCTCACGCGTGATTGCACCGTCTCGATGGAGGTTGTCGGCCGTTTCCTGGCATTGCTGGAGCTCTACAAGGCCAAGGCTGTCGACGCCGAGCAGCCAGAGTCCCTCGGGCCACTGGAACTTAGCTGGACCGGTCTCGACGTGGACCCTGCCGTGGTGGCGGCTTCCAACTGGGATTAGACCGGTGGAGTAATTCCCGGCCTGGGATTAATGCCGGCTCGCAGTAGGCCAGCTGTGTCGGTGCAGTACAGTATCCGGCATGGAACTTCCGCTAATCTCGCAGCAACGTTCGCGCCTTGAATCGATTCTTCTGGTGATTGATTCGCCGGCCTCCGTTGAGTCTTTGGCTCGCGCGCTCGACCTAGAGGAGTCCGTGGTCAGTGATCACTTGCGGGCGATTCAGCGCGAGTTTGATTCCCGGGGCTCAGGCATTGATCTGCGCGAGACAGCGGAGGGCTGGCGCTTTTATACCCGCCAGGAGAATGCCGATGCAGTAGAAGAGTTTCTGCTTGATGGCTCGCAGACCAAGCTCTCCCGTGCGGCGCTGGAAACCCTTGCTGTGGTTGCCTATCGCCAGCCGGTCACCCGCGCCCAGGTTGCTGCGGTGCGTGGCGTCAACGTCGATGGTGTAATGCGCACGCTCACCGTGCGTGGTCTCGTACGCGAGCTGCCGCAGGAAGGCCTAGCACACCGCTACGAAACCACCGAGCTTTTCTTGGAGCTGCTGGGCATTGACTCGCTGGAGCGCCTGCCGGATCTTGCACCGCTTTTGCCGGATATGGAACAGATCGATTCCGAATATTAGGTATTCGCACGGTGCGCGGCAGTGGGGTAGCATTGCGCAGGTAACTTCATAACTTCTACTGATAAGGACACTTATTGTGACCCCACCCGCTCGCCGAGACGGCACACCGGAAAAGAAGCAGCGAGACAGCGAGATGCTTGTCTCCAATGCGAAGCCGGCCCGCCATCAACACGTCGACAAGCGTGAACGCGCAAATAGGAAAAAGAAGGCCACCGCAGATTCCGTCGCCCGCGAACTGGGCGCAGATTGGCTGACCGAAGGCAAGTCGAATAACTCCAAGGGCGAACGCCTCCAGAAGGTCTTGGCCAAGGCAGGCGTTGCCTCCCGCCGTCACGCCGAAATCATGATCGATGCCGGCCGCGTTGAGGTCAACGGAAAAATCATCATGCAGCAGGGCGTACGCGTCGACCCAAACGTGGATATCATCCGCGTCGACGGCGTGCGCATCAACGTCAACGAAGAAACGCAGTACTTCATCCTCAACAAGCCGCGCGGTCTGCAGTCCACCATGAGCGATGAACTGGGCCGCCCCTGCATCGGCGACCTCATCGGTGAACGCGTGGCCGCAGGTCAGCGTTTGTTCCACGTCGGCCGTCTGGACGCCGATACCGAGGGGCTTATCCTCATCACCAATGATGGTGAGCTGGCCAACCGCCTGATGCACCCGAAGTACGAGGTGCGCAAGACTTACCTCGCTACCGTTCTAGGCGAGGCTGGCAACGGCTTGGTACGCACCCTGAAGGAAGGCGTGGAGCTCGAGGACGGCTTGGCAAAGGCCGACTATGTCCAGGTCGTGGACAAGAACCAGGGTTACTCCTTGGTCCGCGTTGAGCTGCACGAAGGCCGCAAGCACATCGTCCGCCGCATGCTTAAGGAAGCTGGCTTCCCAGTTCAGCGTCTGGTTCGCACCAAGCTGCACACTCTGCAGCTGGGCGAGATGAAGCCAGGTATCCTGCGTGCGCTCAACTCCAGTGAGTTGACCAGCCTGTACAAGGCGGTGGGGATGTAATGGAAGGAAACATGATTTCAAACATGCCTGACGGTGGACTCATCCTTGCAGTCGATGGGCCCTCCGGCACCGGCAAGTCCACCACCTGCCGTGCTTTGGCTAAGCGCCTCGACGCAAAATACGTCGACACTGGCGCCATGTACCGCGTTGCCACGCTCGCAGTTCTGCGCGCTGGCATCGACCCAGCTGATACGGATGCGGTCATCAAGGCCACTACAGACTTGCCACTGGAGGTCTCCGATGATCCGGATTCCAAGCAGGTCATCTTCGACGGCGAAGACGTCTCCCGCGTCATTCGTGAGGACGAAGTTACTCGTAACGTCTCCGCAGTTTCGGCGGTCCCTGAGGTTCGCCAGAACCTGGTGGAGCTGCAGCGCAAGCTGGCCCGGGATGCGCACCGCGCCATCGTTGAAGGCCGCGACATCGGAACTGTGGTGCTTGCCGACGCCCCGGCGAAGGCATTCATGACCGCCGCCGCTGAGGTACGTGCCCAGCGCCGCCACGATCAGAACCTTGCTGCAGGCTTGGAATCTGATTTCGCCACCGTCTTGGCAGACGTCGAGCGCCGTGATGCCGCGGATTCCTCCCGCGCCACTTCTCCGCTGCGTCCTGCCGAGGATGCCACCCTCGTTGATACCTCTTTCATGAGCTTGGAAGAGGTCCTCGACGCTCTCACCGAAATCGTGAAGGAGTCTGCACATGTCTAAGGATTTTGCAGGTCAAGAAGACAATAACGCCGCAGGCGACTTCGATACCCAGTTCCACTACCCAGTGGGCAAGCTCGAAGAAGAAGTAGCCCGTGACCCGCACGGCGGCTGGGCCCCGAGCGATTTCGATGCCGAAGAATTCGACTACGAATTCGACGAGTCGGAGCTCGAGAACGGTGAGTTTGATGATTCCGAGTTCGGCGACGCCGACTTCGGTGAAGACTATGAGTCTGACGGCGAAGAGCCAATGAGCGAGGAGGAATGGGAAGAACTTTCCCGTGCCTTCGGCGTGCAGGATTCCCACACCGAGGAAAACCTCTGCACCGTGGCTGTTGTTGGCCGCCCAAACGTGGGCAAGTCCTCCCTCGTAAACCGTTTCTTGGGCCGCCGTGAGGCAGTGGTGGAGGACCACCCAGGCGTTACCCGTGACCGCGTTTCCTATATCGCGGACTGGAACGGCCAGCGCTTCCTCGTCCAAGACACTGGCGGCTGGGACCCGAACGTCAAGGGCATCCACGCTGCTATTGCTCGCCAGGCAGAGCAGGCCATGGCGACTGCAGATGTCATCGTCTTCGTGGTCGACACGAAGGTCGGCATCACCGAGACCGACTCTGTTATGGCTCGCAAGCTGCAAAAGTCTGAGGTTCCGGTCATTTTGGTCTCCAACAAATTCGACTCTGAGACCATGTACGCCGATATGGCCGAGTTCTACGCTTTGGGCTTGGGCGATCCGTGGCCGGTTTCCGCGCAGCATGGCCGCGGTGGCGCGGACGTTCTGGATGAGATTCTGCGTCTTTTCCCCGAGGAACCGCGCCATTCATCGATTACGTCCGGACCGCGTCGCGTGGCGCTGGTGGGTAAGCCGAACGTTGGTAAGTCCTCGCTGCTGAATAAGCTGACCTCCGAGGAACGCTCCGTCGTGGACAATGTGGCGGGTACTACGGTCGACCCAGTGGACTCACTGGTGCAGCTTGATCAGCGTCTCTGGAAGTTCATCGATACTGCGGGCCTGCGCAAGAAGGTCAAGAACGCGCAGGGGCATGAGTATTACGCTTCGCTGCGTACCCGCGGAGTCATCGACGCTGCTGAGGTGTGCATCATGCTTATCGACGCCTCCGAGGAGGTCTCCGAGCAGGACCAGCGTGTGCTCAACATGGTTCTCGAATCCGGCAAGGCTCTAGTCATCGCGTTCAACAAGTGGGACCTGATGGACGAGGACCGCCGCTACTACCTGGATCGTGAGATTGACGAGCAGCTGCGCCACCTGCCCTGGGTTACCCGCGTCAACATCTCTGCGCAGACCGGCCGCGCCCTGCAGCGCCTGGAGCCGGCGATGATTGAGGCTCTGGAGAGCTGGGATCAGCGCGTGTCTACCGGCCAGCTGAACAACTGGCTGCGTGAGGCTATCGCTGCTAACCCGCCGCCGATGAAGAACAACCGCCTGCCGCGCGTTCTGTTTGCCACCCAGGCATCGACGCAGCCGCCGACAATCGTGCTGTTTACTACCGGCTTCTTGGACGCTGGTTATCGTCGCTACCTGGAGCGCAAGTTCCGCGAGCGTTTCGGCTTCCACGGTTCTCCGGTGCGCATCGCGGTGCGCGTGCGCGAGCGCCGCGGTAAGAACTCTAAGCGCTAACGCGAACAAAAGGCGAGCTGTTCAACAAACACTCTAAGTGTGACGAATAGCTCGTCTTTTTGGTTCTGTGATGTCATGCCCGTTTGGATAGTCTAAGTATGTCTAACTGATTTGGTTTTCCGAAAGGCGCGACATGTTAGCCTCAGTTCTCGATCCCACCTCAGTAGTGGCGATCGTTCTTCAAGTCATCGTCATTCTCTCCGCGCTGTTGCTCGGCACCCGCTACGGCGGCCTCGGCTTGGGCCTTATCTCCGGCATCGGCCTTATCGTCATGGTCTTTGTCTTCGGCCTGGCTCCGGGCGAGCCACCGGTGGACGTGATGCTGACCATCATCGCCGTCATCGGCTGTGCGGCTACGCTGCAGCAGGCGAGAGGCCTCGAAGTGATGATGCAGTTCGCGGAGAAATTCCTGCGTGCGCATCCAGAACGCATCACCATCTTGGCTCCACTTACCACCTGGTTCCTGACGGTCTTGTGCGGTACCGGCCACGTTGTCTACACGATGTTTCCCATCATCGAGGACATCGCCCTGAAGAAGGGCATCCGCCCGGAGCGCCCGATGGCTGTTGCCTCGACCTCCGCCCAGATGGGTATTACCGCCTCGCCAGTCTCCGTTGCTACCGTATCCTTGGCCTCCATCATCGCTGAGAACGCTGGTATCACCGGCACGTCCTATTCCATCCCGCAGATCCTCATGGTCGCCATTCCGGCTTCGCTCTCTGGCGTTATCCTGGCCGCCCTCTGGTCGCTGCGTCGCGGTAAGGACCTTGATAAGGACCCAGTCTTCCAAGAGAAGATGAAGGATCCGGAGTTTGCCAAGACCATCTCTGCCTCCAGTCATTCCCTGCTGGACGAAGTATTCCCGGCGTCGGCAAAGCGCTCCGTTGCAGTCTTCCTATCCGCCATCGCTATCGTGGTCATCTTGGGCGCATTCGACGTCCTGCGTCCTTCCTTCCCGAATGAGGACGGCGAGCTGAAGGCCCTGTCGATGAACCTGGTCATTCAAATGGTCATGCTGGTTGCCGGTGCAATCATCCTGATTTTCTGCGACGTCGACAACAAGAAGATCGCCTCCACGCCAGTGTTCAAGGCGGGCATGACCGCAGTGTTCTCGGTCTTCGGCGTGGCCTGGATGGCCGATACCTTCTTCGAAGCCCACATCGACTCTCTGGAATCTAATCTGGGCGGAATTGTGGAGACCGCTCCGTGGGCTTATGCCATCGTCCTGATCGTCGTGTCCAAGCTGGTCAACTCCCAGGCCGCCGCTCTGGTAGCCATTGCGCCGATCGGAATGTCCCTGGGCATTGACCCAGCCATCATCGTTGGCTTCTACGGTGCCGCCTATGGCTACTTCATCCTGCCGACCTACCCTTCGGACCTTGCCTGCATCGGGTTCGACCGCACCGGCACCACGCACATCGGCAAGTTCGTGGTAAACCATTCCTTCATCATCCCCGGCGCGATCTCGGTGTTTACCTCCTGCGTCGTGGGCTCCCTGCTGGCGACAGTACTTCTCTAGTTCTAGACTCTTCGGGTTCTAGTGCGCTCGGCACAGCAAGAAGGCATCCGTGCGATACGGAATGTCGATTGCCTGGCCGGGCGCAAAGCCCATGTGCTCGAAGAGATACCAGTCGAGGTTATAAGTCATGCGCTCATGGATCTTTTCTCCGTTGCGCAGCCAATAAGAGCGGGTGTGCATCAATTGATGTAGCTGCTCCGGGGAGAGCGTATGAGCCCAGTTAAGCCGCAGTTCGCGCTCGATTTCCCAGGGAGGGGCAAGCTCGGGGAGGAAGCCGGGGCGCTGAATATCGCCGGAGTGCATGATGCGGGCCAGGCGCAGGATCCACGGGTCGGCGCCGACGTCGAGGGTGTTCCACACTAGAAGCACCTTGCCGCCTGGCCGCACGATGCGATCGAATTCTCTACAGGCTTTTTCCACTTCGACCCAGTGCCAGGTCTGGGCGCAGGCGACAGCGTCCACGGAGGCGTCGGCAAGCGCAGTGCTCTCCGCCACCGCCCGCCAGGCTGGAATACCAAGCTGGGTGCGCAACACACGCGTCATGTCGGGGGAAGGGTCGCAGGCCAGAACGACGGGATTGTGCAGCGTCTGCGTGAGCTTGCCGGTGCCAGCGCCGATATCGACCACCGTGTGGGCATCCGCTATTAGTGCGGCTACTTCGGCAGGGTAGCTGGGGCGCACGTCATGGTAGTTATCGGCACCCTGCACGAAGGCACGTGCGGAGGCTGCACGATGCTCCGCCCCCTTGAAGGTAGGGGTTTGCTTCTCCGAGGCCTTGCGGTAACTCGGATAGTGCGCGGGGTTGGGCAGTTGAGAAGTCATATGGACTTATAACCTACCGTGTTAGACGGTTCCGGAAAACTATCCAAGCTGAAATAGAATGGGTCACCATGTCGAGACTTCCCGTACCTCAGGATTCACGGTGGCTTTTAAAGACCGTGTTTTCTCGGCGCGAAAAGACGATCCCTGCGGCCGTATTGATGTCCGTTTCATTCTTGTGCAACGGCATGACCCCAGTTGTTGTAGGAAACGCTATCGATGGAGCGATTGCTTATCAGTCCTTTTCCTCTTTGCTGCGCTGGTTGGGGATTTTGCTTGCTATTTTTTGCGTTAATGCGTCGGCGGCATGGTGCGCGCGCGGAATGTTTTCCCGAGCCATGCTGGAGGTTGGCCATGACTTGCGCATGGCGGTGACGGATCGCATTCAGGATCCCCGTGGGATTGCCGGTGCTAAACATACGGCGGGCGAGTTATTGTCCATCGCGTCCTCAGATACCAAGCGCGTGTCTGATGCGGTCATCATGACTGTCTTTCCCGTGGCGGAAGTTAGCGCCATTGTCTACGTCGCGGTGATGACTTCGCGCGTTAATTGGGCGCTGGGAATTGCCATCTTGCTCGGGGGACCGCTGGTGGTTTGGTTTTCTCTGCGTGCGGCAAAGCCTTTGCGGCAGAGCTCGGGCGCGCGTCAGGCCGCCCTAGCACAGGCTTCCGCGATGGCCACCGATGTGGTTCAGGGTCTACGCATTCTGAAAGGCCTAGGCGCTATCGATACGGTGCGGGGCCGTTATTCGCAGGTATCGGACACGGCCTATACAAAGACGGTTTCTGCCAATGGCGCCCGCGCGCGGCTGAATGCCACGACCGAAGCTGTCGGTTCCATTTACGTCATCGTGGTAGCTCTGGCCGCCGGCGCGATGGCGGTAAAGGGCGCGATGAGCGTTGGACAACTCATCACAGTGGTCGGCCTAACGCAGTTCGTCATCACGCCGATGACGATGATGGGCAAGAGTATTGCCTCGCGGTGGGCCGCGGCTCAAGCTAGTGGTCGCCGCATTACGGCTTTGCTCAACGCGCCTTTCCGTGAGGCGGCGGATGCTAGGGATCCTGGCTGGCAGCCTGGCCTGCACGTCATCAAGGGAGTGGCCCCGCGAGAGCTGATTGACCTGCCGCGAGACCGCTTCCTTGTGGCCCCGCATGCGGCGGACCTTTTTGCAGGTTCCGTTGAGTCCAACATTGCTGCGGATAAGGGTGCGGCGCAACGAGCGCTGCATGTCGCGGCGGCGGAGGATATTCCCGGCGGTCTGGAAAAGGAGGTCGGCGAAAACGGCGGGGCGCTGTCTGGTGGTCAGCGTCAGCGCGTTGCGTTGGCGCGCGCGATTGCTGCCGACGCCGAGGTGCTCGTCCTTCAGGACCCGACCACTGCGCTTGACTCGGTGACGGAACAGGTCGTCGCTGAGCGCGTGCGTGACGCCCGCCGCGGGATGACCACCGTGGTATATACCAACGCGCCGGCGTGGACCGCGGTGGCCGATAGTGTGAGCGAGCCTGCTGCAGCCGCGCATGCGAGCGAAGGGGAGGACATCTAATGCGTTTTCCTACTGCAACCTGGCCGCAGGTCCGCCGCAAGGTGGGCGAACACGTGAAGGCGTTGCCGAATGCGGGCAAGGTCTGTTTCCTGGCGCTGGCGTTGCTTACCGGTGGTGCGGTGGCCAATGTCTATATCCCGGTGCTGCTGGGCAAGATTGTCGACGCGGTGGTTGAGGGGAGCGGGCAGCTGCGCAGTCTCAGCGGTATTGGCATTGGGCTCATCGTGGTTGCGATTGCCTCGGCAGGGCTTTCTGCGGCCGGTTTTTATCTGCTTTCGCGCATTACTGAGCGAGTGATTGCGAACCTGCGCGAGGAGACTGTCGGTACGGCCTTGGGCCTGCCGGTCCACCGCGTGGAGGAGGCCGGATCGGGTGACTTGGTCTCCCGCTCCACGGATGACGTGGCTGAGCTTTCCTCCGCCGTGACGGAGACAGCGCCGGTCCTAACAAGCTCGCTGTTTGCCATCTGCACTACCGCCATCGCCCTGGTCACATTGGACTGGCAGTTCCTACTGGTGGTGGTTTGTGCAGCGCCAATCTATTTCTTTGCCGCGCGCAACTACCTGCGCCATGCGCCACAGCGCTATGCAGACGAGCGGGCCTCCATGGCGGAGCGTGCGCGCCGCATCTTGGAGACAATCCACGGACGCGCCACTGTGCGTGCCTATCAGATGGAGCCGCAGATGCGTGAGCGCATCAATGGCGCTTCCCGTGAGGTGGTTGAGCATGGCTTCGCCGCAAGGCGCACGATGATGGTCTTGCAGCTATGGATCACCACCGTGGAGCTGGTGATGTTGAGCGTCGGTCTTTTGGTGGGCTTTTGGGTTACAACGCAGGGCGCGATGACGGTGGGTTCAGTAACGGCGGCGATGCTGATGCTTATCCGCCTGCGTGGCCCGCTGCTCGGGCTTATGCGCGTGCTGGATACGGTGCAGTCGGGCTATGCCTCTCTCGCACGCATCGTTGGCGTTACTACGGATCCGCTCGCGGCAATTCCGTCCGCAGGAGCTCCGGCTCCGCGTGGTGAGGTCGCGATGGAGGACGTTAGCTTTAGCTACGGCGATAACGCGTGGGCGGTGCGCGACGTCAACGTCAGCATTGCGCCGGGGCAGTCCGTCGCACTGGTGGGTGCTTCCGGCGCGGGAAAGACTACAGTTGCGGCGCTGCTGGCTGGTCTGCGCGTGCCGAGTGCTGGCAGCGTCAAGGTTGATGGGGTAGAGGTCTCGTGGCTTTCCGACGCCGAGCGAGTTACCCGCCTGGCCATGGTCTCCCAGGAAGTCCACGTCTTTTCCGGCACGCTGCGCGATGACCTGTCCCTGGGTAACCCCGATGCCAGTGACGAGGAGATTTGGCAGGCACTACGCGCAGTCCAGGCGCGCTGGGTTGAGGACTTGGCCGATGGCCTTGATACAGTCGTGGGCGCTTGGGGCATTCAGCTAGACCCCGTTGCAGCGCAACAGCTGGCGCTGGCTCGTATTATGTTGCTGGATCCGGCAATCGTGGTTCTTGATGAGGCAACTGCGGAGGCCGGTTCGCGTGGTGCGGGCGCACTCGACGCGGCTGCCGATGCCGTCACAAAAGGGCGCACTTCACTTATGGTTGCCCACCGTCTTGACCAAGCCGCCAAGGCTGATTGTGTGCTGGTTATGGAAGATGGCCGGGTGATTGAACAGGGCACTCATGCGCAGCTGCTAGATTCTAAAGGCCGATATCAACAATTGTGGAACGCGTGGCAGAAAGGACGTGACTGAGAAGGTGTCCCTTAATGCTCGTTGTTCTAACTTGCGGTGGGCTTTTGCCGGCTCTACTCGGAGCAGCCTAAAGAAATCACTGCTTGTGCTGTTTTGTCTAAATTTGGCTTTTGCCACAGCTTGTTCGGCAACGCCAACGCAGGAGCCTGCACCAGAGTCCGGAACACTCTGGGATAAGGACTCTGACCTCGGCATCCCTGTCTCAGCGCCTTTGGATGGCCCGGAGCCAGGTCAAACCAAGCAGATTAATATGCCGAATGGCCGCACCTTCCTGCTGCATGTGCCGGAAGACTATGACGCGGATAAGCGCTGGCCAGTGGTGATGGTCTTCCACGGTTGGGGCGAGAAGCCCAAGACCATTGAGGGATATACGGAGTTCAACGCCGCGAAAGCGATTCTGGTTTATCCAGAAGGTGAGGATAATGCTTGGACGCCGGCGCCTTATGCGAAGACGAGCGAGGAGGAAGACCTTAAATTCGTTGCAGACGTGGTTGATAGCTTGCGTGCTACCTATGCGGTAGATGATGACCGTATCTTTGCCGCGGGCCTATCCAACGGCGGTGGATTTGCTGCCTTTTTGGCGTGCCGTATGCCGGAGACTTTCCGCTCTATCGCAACGGTGTCTGCGGCCTATTATGAGGGCATTCACCAGGGCTGTTCGGAAGCCCCGGTCGGCCGTCTAGATATGCACGGCACCGATGACCCCGTGGTGGAGTACTACGGCGGAACCCGCCATGACACTAAGTACGATTCGGTAGCGGAAGTCATGGAGCAAAACCGGCGCCGGAATGAATGCACCACGCAGATTTCAACGACGCAGCTGGTTAACAACGCTCTGCAGCAAACGTGGATTGGATGTAAAGCTCCGCTGCAGCACATCCGTATCGGCGGCGGCTCGCATATCTGGCCGGGCGGGCTTGCCGACGATCGCGCGGAGGTAGGCAAGGGCTTTGCCACCGACCGCGTTCTCGACTTCTTCGGTATTCCAGGTCGCCCCGCAGGCACCATTGACCCAGAATCTGGCAAGAAAACGAAGTAGTCTTGCTAATCCTGCAGGACGTAGTGTGCAAACTTAGCGTTTGGTACGGCGGCGACGCGGGCGATGCAAATGTCTGCGACCGTCTTATACCCCGCGGCAAAAGCCGGGCCTTTGCTATCGGTAGGCTGCGGCATCTGGACCAAGTGAAAGCTGCGGGAGCCGCCGTCGCTGTCGTTGAGTTCTAAGACCGCCTGAGCGGTAGTGCCGGATCCGGCGAAGAAATCTAGCACCACGGCGTCGGGACCGCCGGCGATGGCGATGAGGTGCTTGATAAGGCGCACTGGCTTCGGGAAATCGAAGACGCCCTGAACTCCCATGACGTCCTCCGCATCGCGGCGTCCAGCGCGTGTGACGCCAAAGCGTTCACCGTCCAGGATGGAACGCGGCCGCGCGCCCTTTTTCTGATAGTTCTTCGTGTAGACAAAACCGCGTCGAAAGACCAATTGCTCATAGTTGGCCTCGACCTTGTCTTTGCCCCAGCGCCAGCGCGCGACCTTGTCTTTGCCGGCTGGCTGGTGGGGCCAGTATTCGCGGCCTTGGGGATCTGCGATGGGAAAGTCTAGGGAAGGAAGATAACCCAGTGTTTTGGAGTCTAGGCGGACCAGCGAATAGTTTCCCTTTTCGTCGCTGAAGTTGTACTTGGTCGTGGTATGAGCTTCAGAATCGGCGTTGAAACCAGGGTTAGCTGGGGACTTGGCATAAGCCAGGATGTACTCGTGCTCGACCACCGCGTATTTGGAGTCGTTCTTCCCGGTCCCGCCCTTTTTCCAGATCAATTGTCCGGCAAAACAGTTCTCACCGAATATTTCATCCAACACTTTGCGTACGTTGGCACTTTCATCTTCGCCGATGGAGACAAAGATAAAACCGGTGTCTTTGAGGACCTGTCGCGCGAGGATGAGCCGGGGGAGCATCATAGACAGCCACTGCGCATGCCAGCCGCTATAGCTGCCAGAGTTCATTTTGCGGCGGCTGCGGTAATTGTCCTTATAAACAAAGTCTTTGCCGGTGTTATAAGGAGGGTCGATGTAGATGACATCGGCAGCAAAGCCATCTGCCACCATCAGCTTGAGCGCGTCGAGGTTGTCGCCTTCGACGATGGAATTGGAACAAGCTGCCGGCGTTGACACTGCAATCTTTTGCTTGGTGGTCGCAATTTTTGCTTGTTCTGCTGCTTGCGCCTTGCCTGGCCAGACAAGCCCAAAGAATTCCTCTTGGGCTTGGGAATCGGCAGTTGGGGCGCTCGCGGAGTCGCTGTGGGTTGAGGTCATGACTGAAAACGGATGATTTTAGGTGGTGGGGGAAATGATGGGGGCTGGGTCATCCTCCCATGCCGCGGCTATCATTTTTGCAAGTTTGCGCGCGTACCGATGGAAAACACCAGAAAACGACCGTCAGGATCATTTGAGTGATGTTCTGCTACGCTAGCATTCCCTAATTTTACTTAATTTGTTGACTCTTATATTGCTGGAACAAATACTTAAAATCGGGGGTGGACTCGGGGGTGTTATCGCAGGTAAAACCTGAGAAATCTGAAAATTTTAAGGAAAGGCGAATGGACTGCGATTGTCCGAAAATGGCGAGCCTATTCCCGTCTATAAATAGTTCTTTATGGCATGAATTGGCAAACGCATGTAGCGTTGGAAAGGCATTCGCGATGAAGGGGTTTAGCCTTCATTGGGGGTGCGGTGAAAGATATATCGAAAGTATTTTAGAAAGGTTGGGATGCTAAATGGGTATCTTCGACAAGGCAAAGGACGCACTGAACTCCGACAAGGGCGAGCAGATTTCCGATAAGGGCCTCGACAAGGCTGCTGAGGTGGCAGAGCAGAAGTTCGGCGAGGACAAGGCTGACAAGATTCAGCAGGGTCGCGACAAGCTCGATGACCAGATCGGCAACGCTGGCGCCTAAAGCTTATTGCTTGATTGGGGCCTAGCCAGTGTCCCAATCTTGGCGAATTAATCCATAGCTCCCGGCAACTTAGTTTGCTGGGAGCTTTGTGGTTTTTGGGGCGGTACCTCCATCGGAGGGCAAAGCTCGGACATGTTGGCTATGTCATATGTGGTCATATGTGTTTGCTTAATTGATGCTGAGCGCATCAATTTTCCCGGAACGGATACCTAGACCACAGTAGGGTGGATTGCGTGAAGACATCTGTAGATGCTTGCTTGGCCTCGGGCTCGCCATGACAGTGCATGCTAGATCTGGCAGTTCGCGTCATTGCGCGCGCCGGACGCGATGCCGTTGCAGTGTGTACCGTCGCCGAACAGACCGATGTTGAGGTCAAAGAGGCGAAGAAGCTTTTTGCATCTGATGAGCAATTGGCTGATGAGGCTAAAGCTTACCTCGACAAACTGGTCATCCACTATCTAGATGAGCAAGAAAAGTACCTAAGCCCTGATGCCACGGCGCTCGATCGTATGCGAGCCATGGCTGCTGGCTTTTTCGAGTTCGCTCAGAAGCATCCGGTCTATTTCGACGCCTTCACGTTTACGCAAGCAGCTCCGAGCCTGCACTCTTATGAGCTGAGCTTCGATGATTATCTCCAGCGCTCTGGCAAACGCCCCACGCTGGATATTCTGCTCAACATCGCACGCGATTGCATTGAGGAAGCTGGCGGACCGCGCGATGCAGACTTGGTCCGTATCCAAGCCGTGAGCCTTTTGGTTGGTGTCCATGGTATCTCCCATCTGTGTACCACGGGCGTGCTGCGACATCTCTCGCCAACCGCGAAGAAGCAGACTTTCAATGCCTGTTTGGACTACCTAAGTGCCGGGTTGGCAATAGGTTTCGCGCACGGTGCTATCCCGCCGCAGGATCCAGTTGCGATGGGAGGTAGCCTCCCAGCTGATAAAAGAATTCGCGCCAAACATTTGCCGCGAGGCAACGACGGGGAAGTAGTTAGGGCTCTACTGCGCGGCGCGGTGGAGGACATCGTCGACTCCGGCCTTAGCAATATGCATCTCGGCACTGCCGCCGAACGTGCTGGTATCGATTTCGACCGGGCGACGCATTTGATAGAAGGAGATCAAAAGCTCCTTTCCTTATTGGAAAAGCATATCGATGCCATCGCACACGAGCATCTCCGCGAACAGATGCGTTACGAAGGCGGTAAAAGTCTCGGTTTTAGCACGATGAAGGCGTGTGCTTTCGGATATTTAGGCTTCGCGCATCATGACCCAGTCGGCTTTTTAGGCCTGACGATGATTTCCTCAGGTTCCATCGTGCCAGCGTCTTTTGAACGCAAGGACTTAATCAATTCGCGTTTCGAGATGGGCGAGACCTTCGGCTATTTCATGACGATTGCGCGCGATGCCCTCGACGAGGCCGGTGGCCCTCGTACTCCATGGGCGCTGTACACGATGGTCATGTCGATGTGGTCCACCATCCACGGTTTCGCGCACCTGACAACCTTTGGCGCGCTGCGCGACCAACCCCGTGAATTCCTCTTTGACCTAGCCTCACGCATTTTCGACATCGAGCTCGTGGGCATCGCGGAGCACTTGGGAATCAAGGGTCAGATTCAAGGATTTTAGTGGTCGAAAAGAAGAAACCGGCTTTAGGCGGTAGATGACTACTGCCCAAAGCCGGCTTCTTTACCGGTTTGGTCGGACTAACAGGATTTGAACCTGCGACCCCTACACCCCCAGTGTAGTGCGCTACCAAACTGCGCCATAGTCCGCCGTCACATCTCGAGGATGCGACCTGAATAGATTACATCAGTAGTATTCACTGATTCCAATCGCCTGTGTGAGCTGGGTATTGCTTAAAAATCGCCGGTGCTATATACCCACTGACACTGTGTGCGCCGGAACTGTGAGCGCTCACGCTGGGAGCCTGCGGCCGCGCCTTTGTAGAAAGCTTCGAACTCCACGATTCCCGTATCATCGAGCGGGCCGCCGTCGACGGTATCGATGATGTCCAGGCGATAAAAGTGGATACCGTTGTCTTCCAGGTGTAGGCGCTCTGGCCGGGTTTCCGGGTCCCAGGTGCGCAGCAGGTAATCCTCATCGCCGGTCACGAAGGCCGAAAAGCGTGAGCGCATGAGGGCCTCAGCGGTCGGGGCGGGCTTGCCGCCGTGGTACTTGCCGCAGCATTCGCCGAAGCTAAGCCCGAGCCCACAAGGGCAGCGGGCTTCGGGGCACAAGGGGTTGAGCACGATCATGCTTCGACGTCCACGATTTGGGCGGCGCCCAGCAACAGCTCAACAGGAGAGGACTTCGCGGCCTCGAGCAAGGTCGACTTCTGCTGCGCTGAAAGATCGCCCACAAGCTTTATGCGGCGCTCAAACGTCGTGTCCCCCACATACGTGACGTTGACCTGGACGTCGTCGAGCGGCATGCCTTTGGAGGCTTCCTTGATTGTTTGCGTGGTCGAGGCAGCTAGCGCGGACATCAGCAGGCCCTCCGCGGTGAATCCTTGGCCCTTTCCGCCCTGTTTCTTGGGGCGGTCAGCCGTGACGCTGCGCTCATTGTGGCGAACCACCACGCCGAACTTGGTGCCGACTGCAGGCTGCGCTTCAGCTGCGGTTTCATCGATGTGGGCTGGTACATTCTCCGGCACGATGAACTGCTCGAACCAAGCACCAATGAGGTCTGCGGCGCGGGCAGCGGCACCCTGCTTGGTGACGAGGTGGTCTGCCTTGTCCAGGGCCACTAAGGACTTGGGGTAGCGCGTCTTTAAGAAGATGTTCTGGGCATTGTCGATGCCAACGGTTTGGTCGATCGGGGAGTGCAAGATCATCAGCGGCTTGCGCAGCAGGCGCAGGTAATCCTCTGGGTTGGTATCCGCCAAGTCTTCGAGGAAGTGGCGGGAGATGGTCAGCGCGCGCCCGCCGAGGATGACCTCGACCTCGCCATTTGCGTCAACCTCACCAATCTTGTCGGCGTAGTGCAAAACAGAGTGGGCAGGATCAAATGGTGCGCCGATGGTTGCCACTGCCTTGAGCGAGCGAATACCGCTTGCCGCTGCCAGGGAGGCGGCGCCGCCCAAGGAGTGGCCCATCAGAAGCTGCGGAGCGGAGTAGTTTTCAGCCAGCCAGTTTGCTGCAGCCTGAATATCAGCAACATTTTGGCTGAAGTTGGTCTCACCGAAATTGCCCTCGGACTGGCCGAGGCCCGGGAAATCGAAGCGCAGGGTAGCTACGCCGAAATTGGTGAGCTGCTTAGATACGCGAGCCGCACCGGGAGTGTGGCGCGATCCAGCAAAGCAGTGCGCGAAGATCGCAAAGGCTTGTGGCGCGGAGTCAGGAAAGTCAATGGTACCCGCCATCATGGTTCCAGTGGAGGACGGGAGCTTCACGTTCACAGATTGCATAAAGACTAGGATATAGAGCCGTCTCTACATAGGCCACAGAGGGTTAGCTAGAGTCGGTAGAGTTAAAGATTTACTTAAGAAGCATTCAACAGTAACGGAGACGAACATGGGTGCATTTGGCTGGTTTTGGAAGGCCATGGGTGCGCAGAGCGAGCGGAACGATAAAAAGTCGAAAGCCATCGTGGATAGCTCCGGTGCTGCGACCCAGGAGCTATCCGCGCTTGACGACGCCGCCGTGGCACAATCCGCCCGCGACTCTGTGCGTGAGGGTGAAATCGCAGATAAAGCGCGATTTTTGGCAGCCCTTGCCGTGGCCAGCGAGCGTACGCTTGGCATGCAACCTTTCCACGTTCAGTCCCAAGCGGTGTTGCGCCTGCTTTCCGGAGACGTCATCCAGATGGCCACTGGTGAGGGCAAGACCCTCGTCGGAGCCATGGCCGCAACCGGCTTCGCATTGACCGGTAAGCGCGTCCACCTTGTGACGGTAAACAATTACTTGGCCGATCGGGATGCTGAATGGATGCGCCCGCTAGTCGAATTTTTTGGCCTCACCGTAGACTCCGTGACGGAGAAGAAGGACGCCGCGCAGCGTCGCAAAGCGTATTCCTGCGACATTATTTATGCCCCAGTCAATGAGCTCGGCTTCGACGTGCTGCGCGATAACCAGATCACTAGTCGCGAGCAGACCGTGCAGGCGCGAGCCGACGTCGCTTTGGTAGACGAGGCTGACTCTGTTTTGGTCGACGAGGCTCTGGTTCCGTTGGTACTGGCAGGAAACCGTCCAGGGGAGGCTCCCACGGGTCATATCACCAATGTGGTTTCGCGTCTTCGTGAGGACTTGGACTACGTCATCGCCGAAGATGGCCGTACCGTTGCTTTGACCGATGATGGCGCGGCACGCGTCGAGCGCGAGTTGGGCATTGACTCGCTGTATTCCGAGGACAACATCGGAACGATTCTGGTCAAGGTGAATCTGGCTTTGCACGCCAAGGCCTTGCTGATTCGTGATATCCACTACATCGTTGTAGATGGCAAGTTGCAGCTAATCGACGCCTCCCGCGGCCGCGTTGCTGACTTGCAGCGCTGGCCGGACGGCCTGCAGGCTGCGGTGGAAGCTAAGGAAGGCCTTGAAGTCTCCGAGGGTGGCCGCATCCTCGACACGATCACTCTGCAGGAGCTGATGCGCCGTTACCCGACGGTGTGCGGAATGACCGGCACCGCGGTTGAGGCGACTGACCAGTTGCGTCAGTTCTATGATCTGCGCGTTTCTGTAATCGAGCGCAATAAACAACTGCAGCGTTTCGACGAGGCCGACCGCATTTATGCCACGGTCGAGGAGAAATCGAAGGCTATTGTCGACGAAATCGTGGCCCTTAACGCTACTGGCCAGCCGGTTCTCGTGGGCACGCACGATGTCGCGGAGTCGGAGGATTTAGCCGAGGCACTTCGCGAACGCGGCGTCGAAGTCAGCGTGCTCAATGCCAAGAACGATGCTGAGGAAGCTCGCATCGTCGCCGAAGCCGGCGATATCGCACGCGTGACCGTCTCGACGCAGATGGCCGGCCGCGGTACAGACATCAAGCTGGGCGGCGCTACTGAGGCTGACCGCGAGCAGGTCGCGCAGCTGGGCGGTCTCGCCGTCATCGGTACTTCGCGCCATCGCACCTCCCGCCTGGATAATCAGCTGCGCGGGCGTGCTGGACGCCAAGGAGACCCGGGCCTGTCGCTCTTCTTCGTGTCTTTGGAAGACGACGTCGTCAAGCAAGGCGGGGAGGACGAAGCCCTCTCGGCGCAGCCGGACGAAACTGGCCGTATTGAATCCAAACGCGTGGCAGACTTCGTGGCGCATTGTCAGCGCGTAACCGAAGGCCAGCTGCTGGAAATTCACGCGCAGACTTGGAAGTACAACCAGCTGTTGGCGGATCAACGCGTTATCATCGATGAACGCCGAGCGAAGCTGCTCGACACCGCAAAAGCCTGGGAGGAATTAGCTGAGCGCGCTCCCGAACGTGCCGCGGAGCTTGCCGAACTTCCCGCAGAGGTAAAGGAAAAAGCCGCTCGGGAAATCATGCTCTACCATCTTGACCTAGCGTGGGCCGACCACCTAGAGCTGATGGACGATGTCCGTGAGTCGATTCACCTGCGCGCGATTGCCCGTGAGACACCGATCGACGAATATCACCGTATTGCGGTCCGCGAGTTCAAGGATTTGGCGCAACGTGCCGTGGAGGAGTCGGTGGCTACCTTCAAGTCGGTGGACATTGATGAAAAAGGTGCTCACCTGGAAGATTCGGGGCTTGCCCGCCCGAGTGCCACCTGGACGTATATGGTCTCCGATAATCCCTTGTCTGGCGGAGGAAATTCCGTACTTAAAGGAATCGGTAATATCTTCCGTTAAAGTAATTTATGAAACAAATCTGGTGAGGATGCTCGCGGAAGCGGGCGAATCGCTAATATGGAATAAGTCAACATTAATCCGACACTTCGGAGGTAAAAATGAGCGAGCATACCGGTACGCCGGAACCGCAGGTAGAAACCACTTCTGTATTCCGTGCAGACCTTCTCAAGGAGATGGAAAACGGCGCTGCCGCCGGTAATGACACCTCCGTTGCAGGTGTGGAAAACCTTTCCGAGGGCCAAGCCCTCCTCGTTGTAAAGCGTGGTCCGAATGCAGGTGCCCGCTTCTTGTTGGACCGCCCAACCACCACCGCGGGCCGTCATCCAGAGGCAGACATCTTTTTGGATGATGTCACCGTTTCCCGTCGCCACGCTGAGTTCCGCGTGAACGAGGGCGAGTTTGAGGTCGTCGATGTCGGATCCCTGAACGGCACCTACGTCAACCGCGAGCCGCGTAACTCCCAGGTTCTTCACGTGGGTGACGAGATCCAGATCGGCAAGTTCCGTCTGGTCTTCATCGCCAATCAATAAACACGTTTCGAGTCTTTAGAGAAATTCAAGAGAAGTATAGTGAGCGCAGCACAGTCTAACGCCGCGGCCCTGCGGAAAGGGACCGCTAAGGCAAAAAAAGCTAAGACCATGTCGATCGGCGTCGTCCTGGAACATCTGAATCAGCAATTCCCAGACGTCACCGTGTCGAAGATTCGATTCCTCGAGTCTGAAGGTCTAATCACGCCGCAGCGTACTGCCTCCGGTTACCGTCGTTTCACTCAGGAAGACGTTGATCGCCTTCTCTACATTCTCACCTCTCAGCGTGACAACTACACCCCGCTGAAGGTCATCCGTGAGCAGCTGGAAGCTATGGATTCCGGCCAGGTCACTGCAATCGTTTCTGCTGGCAAGGCAGAAACGTTGCTGAGCCCGGACCAGTTCCGTGCTCCGGTTGTTACGCGTCTTACTGACGCAGAGGTTGCTGATCAGGCAGGCTCCACTGAGGTGGAGGTTGCCGGCCTAGTCAAGATTGGCCTGATTACCCCGGACGCATCGGGGTTCTTCGATGCGGATGACGTCTCCGTAGTATCTGCCGCAGTAGCTCTTAAGGCATTCGGTTTTGAAGAGCGTCAGCTGAAGTCGCTGCGCAACAATGCCCGCCGCCAAGCAGATCTCATCGCGCAGGTTGCCTCCCCGGTGGCCAACTCCAACTCGGATACTGCCGTGCAGAAGGCCGAGGAATTGTCACAGCAGATGACCGCTTTGGTTGTCTCGCTACACGCGACCATGGTCAAGACTGACCTGCGTCACGAATACAACTCCTAGATTTCCCGATTTCGCCGCTAGTGCCTGGTGCTAGCGGCCCACATAAAGCTCTCCGTCACCACGCGGCGGGCAAATGTGGGAGAGTGGAGAGCATGGGAAAAATTAGTCTTGAGTTCCACGGCATTCACGTTATGGAGCCGGAAAGCGAACTATGCGCTCTTATGCGCTGGGTAGAAGGAAATCGCATCCTCCCCGTTTGGCTCTCGCAACTAGAAGGCGCGCGCGTTATGCAGCGCCTCGACGGTTATAGCGAAACCCGCCCCACCACACACGACCTTCTCATCGAGCTCATTGAGCAACTCGGTGGCGTGGGCTCCATTGAGATCGTTAACTATTACGAAGGCACCTTTATGGTCGACATCGTCGATGCGGCGGGTGAGGCGCACGACGCAAAGCTTAGCGATGCTCTGGTGGTTTCGGAACACTTCAATGTACCAATCACTGTAGAAAAAGAGCTGTTGTCTAAAGTGGCCGTCTTTGTCTCGGATGACGATATGGATGCTTACTTTGATTTCCATTTCGATCCGCCCGCCGACGATGCTGGTGAGGAAGTGGCGAAAACGTCCAGCTCAGATAGCTCCGCTTCGGGTAACCCGCAGGCAGATGCTGATTTCGAGGCGATGATGCGCTCGTTGGGCGTCTCTGAAGAGGACTTTTTTGAAACGGAAGATAAAAAAGATTCTAATGACACGCGTGTGACTAATGATGACAATGGGGACGAAGAAGTCTAAAGTAAAGCTAGAGAGTTTGGCCAAGCTTTAGCCTCTAGCCTTGACGGGGTTAGGGGCGTGGCCTTTAATTAAGCCCTAGAGGCTTCCAACAAACCCCATTGGAGTAATTACGTGAGCATCAACGAGAACCTAGACGAGTACAACGCCTCCCACGGAGCAGGCGAGGGCTACGTGCAAGAGTCGCTCTTCGACGTCGGACCGGACGAGGAGCTCGGCTACCGTGTGCCAATTGCCTGCCAGGTAGCCGGCATTACCTATCGTCAGTTGGATTACTGGGCACGCACCAACCTTGTCAACCCGTCCATTCGCAATGCACGTGGCTCCGGCTCCCAGCGTCTGTACTCCTTCAAGGACGTTCTGGTTCTCAAGATTGTCAAGCGTCTGCTCGATACCGGTATTTCCTTGCAGAACATTCGCCTGGCAGTTGAGTCCCTGCGTGACCGTGGCGTTAACGACCTTGCAGAGCTGACCCTCGTCTCCGACGGAACCACTGTTTACGAGTGCCGCTCCAACGATGAGGTCATTGACCTTTTGGCAGGCGGCCAGGGCGTTTTCGGCATCGCGGTCCCGGGCATCCTGAAGGAGCTTTCCGGCACTATCTCTTCCTTCCCGGCAGAGCGCCTGGACGAATTCAAGGACGAGACCGTCATTGGTATCGACGAGCTGGCTGCACGCCGCAACCGTAAGTCCTCCTAGGTCCTAGGCCGCGTAAAGCGGCCTTGCTCCCGTGGGAACCCGCGGGTCAGCTTCAAAACGCTTACAGTCCCCAGCTCGAGCTCACGTGAGTTGGGGACTGTAAGCGTTTTAGCGTTTTCTCTTATCTGTAGAACGGGCTAGTAAGGCACTAGCTCTAGGTGCACCGCAGCCGGATCTCTAAATGGTGAGGACGCGACGTAAAAGCTGTGCCTGATGTATAGCGATGATGTTGGTGTTACGCGACCTCACCATCTGATCCTCACCATTTGGACTTCACCATTTGGACCTCACCATTTGCAGCGAAAGACGGAGACGCTACGGGGGGAGGCCCCGAGGTGGCGTAAGGCCAGCAACGGCGATTAAACTCCTGCGGCTTGATTTAGGGCTTTCTCGAGGGCGGACTGGTCGGCAGGGTCGGTGACTTCGGTGAAGGAATCGGCGGCGTCGTCAAGCACTGCGTCTTTTTCCCCAGGGCCAATATGCACGACGGAAAGCGAGACGTTGTCGCTCTTGGCATCGGCGAGAGCTTGCTGGAAAGTTGGATCATCCATGTCTTGGGCCGTACCGGTGGTAACGAGCAGAACCTTGGCCTTTTGCTCGGTGCCTGCGGCTTGGTCGGCTGCGTTTGCCACCGCTGCGGTCACGGCGCTGCGGGTCTGCGGAACGCCGCCGGTTCCAAACTGCTGCAGGGCAAAGGCCACTGGGGCGGCCTCCCCATAGCCGATGTTCTGGCGGTAGCCCACCGTCGCGGTCTCAGACAGTGGGGAAGAATAGTTCCACAGGCCTACCAAACCAGACTTTTCGCCAAGCGCGTTGGCGGTGTTGCCCAAGGCCTGCGTTACCTGGTTGAAATACGGTGCCAGACCCTCGGAGGTATCGAGGAGAACCAGGGTATTTTCGGCGAACGTGGCAGGCTTATTTTCCTCTGGTTGCTTCTCCGCGGAAGAAGGAGCGCTTTCTGAAGACTCAGGCGCAGAGCTTGCGGCGGCGCTGCTTTCTGCTTGCTCATCGCGCGCGGCAGCATCAGAAATTGCTGCGCCTGATTCCTCGGCTGGCTCTACTGCGGAAGACGCTGCTGCAGTGGCGGTCGAGGCGTCATCGTTGCCGCGGAAAAGGAAATAGGCGCCGACGGCGAGTGCGAGGATCAACGCTGCAAGGAGGGCCAATACCCAGCCTGCCACTGCGAATGTGTTTTTGCCGTTGGAATGTCTTGCCACGAAAGTTCCTTCCACACTGGGGCGGTAATAGCCGTTCTCACAACCGGATATCGAGCCTTAAGGAGGCCACATTAACGGTTGCTAATTGTAGCCGCCATGGCTTCGTCAACAATGGCGACAAGCCGTTGACGCAATGGTTTGGCTTTCTGGGCTAGCCCGCGCTGGCGCTCCACATATTCCGCCTTGCCGGCCGCGGTCTCGATTGGGACCACGCCGAAGCCCCAGCCACGGCAATCATAAGGTGAGGCCTCCATGTCGAGTGTTCTGGCTTCGATGGCAAGTTCCAGCGTTTCGATTAACAGTTCGCCTGGAACCAGCGGGCCGAGTTTCCAGGCCCACTTGTAAAGGTCCATCGTGGCGTGGACGCAGCCGGCCTGGTCGCTGTCTGGTTGGCCCTCACGGGTCAAGACCGTGAGGTTGAGCGGGCGCGCAGGCTCCGTGAAAAATCGGAAAGCATCATAGTGCGTGCAGCGAATGCGATGGGATTCCACTACCTCGTTGGTGCGTTCGGCACCAAGGCGTAGCGGCAGGTTATGGCGCGGTGAGTCCGTCTTGTAGACCATGGCCCACTCATGTAGCCCGAAGCAATCGAACTGAGCCGGATTCGTGGTTGTTTTAGCCATCAGGTTGCGGATATAAGTGATGGAATCGCCCCGCCGTGCCCAGAAGTTTCCCAGGTCAAGGGTTACGCCTTGCTCTGTGCGATGGTAGTCGCGCCATTCCTCATGCGGGATCGTGCCCGGCGTGCCGGCGAGCGTGACGTTAAAGCCAGGGTGCCAACGGCGCAAATGCGAGGGACGCACCGGATAGTACTCGAAGAGGAAGTCATAAACCGGGTGATAGTCACCGGGATGGCGGAACTGGGCTAGCAGCTCGTTGGCGCGGGAGACGTGGGCGTCATGCCGTGTCCGCCACTCCTGCTCAGTCAGCAGCATTAGCGCTGACCACCACCTCGGCGGCGAGAACCACCTGGCTTTCCGTTGCGGGAGCGGTAGCCCTTGCCGTTGCTCGAGGCTCTGCGGTCTGTAGAGTTGCGGCCCGAGCCCTTCTTCGGCTGATTAGGCTTACCCTGCGAGCCTTTCCGGGATCCAACCGGCTTTTTCTTCCCGCCTTGCTGGGAAGATGCATTCTGATTCGGTGGAGGAAGGGGGCTACCGCTTGGCTTACGCGCGCCGGTGATCTTGGCTAGCTCTGGGGCACCGGCGGGGGTGGGGCGATCGCTGAGATCGAGTTCTGCTGCCGCAACGCCGGCCTTCTTGATGAGCTTGGCAACTTCCTCACGCTGTTGGTCCATAACTAGTGTCACCACGGCACCTGATTCGCCGCCGCGCGCGGTACGGCCAGCACGGTGCAGATAAGCCTTGTGCTCAGCTGGTGGGTCAACGTGGACGACAAGGGAAACGTTCGCGATGTCGATGCCTCGGGCAGCGATATCGGTAGCCACGAGCACCGGCACGGATCCGTCGGCGAAGCCCTCAATCGCCTTGGTGCGTGCACCCTGGCCCTTATCGCCGTGCAGTGGAAATGCATTGATGCCCACACGGCGCAGCTTCTTGGCTTGGCGGTCGACGCCATGCTTGGTGCGCATGAACATGATCGTCTTGCCCTCACGTGCGGCGATTCGCACGACGACGTCGTTTCGCGCGTCGCGGTCGCCCACGAATACGAGGTGGTGTTCCATCGTGTCCACGGCAGCCTCAACAGGCGCAGTGGAGTGTGTTACTGGGGAGTGCATGAACTGGCGCACCAGCTTGTCCACGTCTCCGTCCAGCGTGGCAGAAAACAGCAAGCGCTGGCCGTCGGCAGGCGTGAGCTTTAAAAGCTTGCGTACCTGCGGTAGGAAGCCCATGTCCGCCATGTGGTCAGCCTCATCGAGCGCTGTGATGGAGACGTCCTCCAAGGAGAGCTTGCCCTGGTTGATGAGGTCCTGTGCACGGCCCGGCGTGGCCACCAGCAGGTCCACCGGACGAGCCAGCGAACGGATGTGATGATTGATGTTCACGCCGCCGACCACGGAAAGCACGCGCAGGCCCAAGGCATTAGCTGGGTCGTTGAGGCGCTCGTGGATCTGGGTGGCAAGCTCGCGGGTGGGCGCGAGCACTAAGCCGCGTGGCCGGGCAGGCTTCGAGGCGCCGGATTGAGCCAGGCGCGCGAGCATCGGCAGACCAAAGGTGAAGGTCTTGCCTGAGCCTGTAGGACCGCGGCCCAAGACATCTTTGCCAGCGAGCGCATCGGGGATAGCCGCCTGCTGGATGGGAAAAGGTTCGGTGATGCCCTGCTTGTTGAGGACACGCACGATTTCTTGCGGTAAGCCGAGTTCGGCGAAAGTAGTCATTGCCTTAAATCTTAGTGGCCAACGCTTCTTAGACCGCAATCCAGGCAAAGCAAAAGCGCTAGGCATCCTCCGCTGAAGAAGAGAACCTAGCGCTTTGAAAGAAGGCTGAAAAAGCCTTTTTACATCTCAGTCAGGCTGCGGTCGCCGGACCACTCGATGTGGAAGGTGCCTTCCTTGTCCACGCGCTTGAAGGTGTGCGCACCGAAGAAGTCACGCTGACCCTGAATCAGCGCAGCCGGCAGACGCTCAGCGCGTAGGCTGTCGTAGTAGGACAGGGAAGAGGCGAATACCGGCACCGGCAGACCCATCTGGGTTGCGGCAACGACAACGCGACGCCACGGAGCGATGAGTTCGGCGAGCTCGCCCTTGAAGTATGGGTCGAGGATGAGAGCAGGCAGCTGCGGGTTGGTGTCATAAGCCTCGCGGATGCGATCCAGGAACTTCGCGCGGATGATGCAGCCGCCGCGCCAGATGGTGGCAAGATCGCGCGGGTCAACGTCCCAACCGAACTGCTCGGAGCCAGCCTTGATCTCATCGAAGCCCTGCGAGTACGCGATGAGCTTGGAGGCATACAGGGCACGGCGTACGTCCTCGATGAACGCCTGCTTGTCGACATCCGAGGAGATGAGGCCGGCCGGCAGCTCACCGTCTTGCGCAGCTGCGCGCTGAGTAGCAGAAGAAGACAGTGCGCGGGCGAAGACTGCCTCTGCGATGGCGGTGACTGGTACGCCGAGCTCTAGGCCGTTGATGGCGGTCCAGCGGCCAGTGCCCTTTTGGCCGGCGGCGTCCAGGATGACGTCGACAAGCGGCTTGCCCGTTTCTGGATCGTTCTGTGCGAGCACCTCAGCGGTGATCTCAATCAGGTAGGAATCGAGGTCGCCGGAGTTCCATTCCTTGAAGACCTCAGCGATTTCTGCCGGCTCCAAGCCCGCGCCGTAGCGCAGCAGCTGGTATGCCTCGCCGATGACTTGCATGTCGGCGTACTCGATGCCGTTGTGGACCATCTTGACGAAGTGGCCAGCACCATCCGGGCCGATGTGGGTAACGCACGGGGTGCCGTCGACTTCAGCGGCGATGGACTCGAGAATTGGGCCCAGAGTCTCCCAAGATTCAGCCGGACCACCCGGCATAATGGAAGGACCGTTGAGCGCGCCCTCTTCGCCGCCGGAGATGCCCGCACCGACGAAGTGCTTGCCCTTGGCAGCTACTTCCTTCTCACGGCGCATGGTGTCCGTGTAGAGGGCGTTGCCGCCGTCAATGATGATGTCGCCTTCATCCATCGCTTCTGCGAGCTGGTCGATGACTGCATCGGTAGCCTTGCCCGCCTGAACCATGATGATGGCCTTGCGTGGGCGCTCGAGAGAAGCGACGAAGTCCTCGATGGTCTCGGAAGGGATAAAGTTGCCTTCAGAACCGTACGCTTCAATGAGCTTGTGGGTCTTTTCCGGGCTGCGATTGTAGACGGCTACGGTGTTGCCGTTGTGGGCAAAGTTGCGGGCCAGGTTGGAGCCCATAACAGCCAAGCCGACAACGCCGATGTGGGCGAGTTCAGTCTTTTCAGTCATGGGCTCTATCCTACGTCAGAGTTTGCAGCTACTCTGTCATGGCATGAGCCAAGAAAACCCAGACAAGTTTGAACTCATGGCGAAAATGGTCGCCACCGTCCAAGAACGCCCGCTTTCCGCCGAGGAACTCGCGATTTTCAACGCCCACAACCACGGCTTTGGCGAGCTGCTCGGCCTGGACTTTACTTTTGTCTCGAAGGACGAAGTACGTGCCCAGCTTGAGGTCAAGCCTGAGCACCACCAGCCGTGGGGCGTTGCCAACGGCGGCCTTTATTGCTCCATCGCGGAATCCGTGGGCTCCATTGCATCCTTCGTTGCAGCGGCTGCACCGGTCGTTGGAATCAACAACAACACTGACTTCATCCGCTCAGTGTCTGACGGAATTCTGGAAGCCGTGGCAACACCAGTACAGCTGGGTCGGCGCACCCACATCTGGTGCATTGAGATGCGCCAAGCCGGCAAACTCATTGCGCGCACGAACCTGCGCACGATGGTCAACCCATAGTGCTGCGGACCCTAGGGAATGCTGTGTACTCCCTAGGGCGTTTGTTTCAGCCCTAGAGCCAGTGGTTGCGGCGGAACCACCACCACATGACCGCGACCACGAGCACCATGACGCCTAGCGCCATGAAGTAGCCGCCGCCCCAGTGCAGTTCCGGCATGACATCGAAATTCATGCCGTAGATGCCGGCGACCAGGGTAGGGGCAGCCCACATGCCGACCACCGCGGAGATGGTACGCATGTCGCTGTTTTGCTGCATGGTCACCTTGGCAACGGAGGCGTCGATAAGCGAGGTTAAGCGCTCGTCGAAGCCCGCAACCTGGTCCTTGACCACAAGCTCGTGGTCGTTGACGTCGCGCAGGTAGGAACGGATCTGCTTGGAGATGAGATCCTTGTGGTCATTGGTCATGGCCTTTAGCGCTACCGAAAGCGGGTCAATGGCGTGCTTCATCTCCAAGATCTCACGCTTAAACATGTAGATCCTGTCGATGTTGAACTTGGTCTGTGGGGTAAAGACCTCTTCCTCGATCTCATCGATCTCTATTGCGATGAGGCGAACGATCTCGGAGTAGCGGTCCACCAACATATCCAGAATCTTCCAGGCCATGGCTACCGGGCCGAGCTCAACCAAGTCCTGCTCGTCCTGCACGGTGTAGGCGAGATTGGGCAGCTTAGCCGAGTGGCGCACCGTAATGATGAAGTTGTTGCCCAAAATCATCTGGACCTCACCAGTGGAGATGATCTGGCGCTTATCGGCAACCTCATCGTGGTCGCGGTAGTTAACCGAGCGTGCGACGACGAAGAGCTGGTCATCATAGCGCTCCAGCTTGGGACGCTGGTGCGCCTGAACGGCGTCTTCCACAATCAGCTCGTGAATACCGAACTCGGAAGCGACCTTCGTCATCTGGGATTCATAAGGCTCATGCAGACCCACCCAAACGAATCCGCGGCCATATTCCTCGACGGTCCGGAGTGCGGAGTGAGGGGTGAACTCGCCCGGTAGTGCCTCGCCGTCGACGAAGACACGGCAGTGTTCTATCGCGCGCTCAGCTGGAACGGAGAAGGTGCGGGAGGAACTGGGAGGATCGTTTCTCTTGCGTGGCCTAAAGGGCGACGGGACAGACGGCATCGTTTCAGCCTCCTTCACTTCTATAACGTTTGCGCGCCAAAACAGGTTCGGCAGGCAGTTTTACTTAGCGGCTAAATCCTACACTGCTTAGGGCATATACTAGTTTTCATGCCTACCTGGAAAGAAGTAACCGCAGCTAACCCCGCGCACTCGGAGAATTTCGCACGCAAATGGAAGATGCTTGCTGCGCAGGGCAAAGACATCCATGGTGAAGCACGGCTTGCCGACGCCATGGTGGAACGTGGCTCTCGCATCCTCGACGCCGGCTGTGGCACGGGCCGCCTAGGCGGCGAGTTGGTGGGCCGCGGCCACACGGTGGTGGGCGTCGACGTGGACCCGATCCTGATTTCGCATGCCGAGCATGACTTTCCGGATGGCCAGTGGGTAGTCGGCGACTTGTCTGAAGACGAGATTCCCGAAGGCGATTTCGACCTAGCGGTATCTGCAGGTAACGTCATGACCTTCCTGGCAGTAGATGGCCGTGAGGCAGCCCTGCGCAATATCTACAACTCGCTGCATTCCGACGGCCGTTTTGTCGTCGGTTTTGGTGAGGGCCGCGGCTGGGCATTCGATGACTTCCTGACCTTAGCTAAGGAGGTGGGCTTCCGCGTTGATTTCCTTTTCTCCTCGTGGGATATGAAGGTCTTCAAGGAAAGCTCCACCTTCCTGGTGGCGGTTCTCACGCGCCCGGGCGCTGACCTTCTCTAAACGCGCTTGAGTAGCTGATACGAGCTGCTATGAAAGCCCTGCGAGGCGTCGCAGCATATGGCCATGGTCCACCGGGCCGTGGCCTTTTCCTACGTTTAGGGCATCCGCATTGGCAATCGCCTCGTGCAGCCAGGTGGTGGACCATTCCAGAGCCTCTGCTAGATCTTCGCCGGCGCCCAATCGTGCTGCCAGTGCCGAAGACAGTGAGCAGCCGGTGCCGTGGGTGTTCTTGGTCTCTACGCGCGGGCTCGATACCTGCACTAAGACGCCGTCCGCGCTTACAGCAGCGTTTCCTGCATCGCCGGATGGCAGGTGGCCGCCTTTGACGATGACGGCAGTGCCGGTATCAGCAGCCCAGCGCTGGGCGATGACCGTAGCCTCCTCGAAGGTCTGGGCCTGCGGAGTATCTGTGAGCACCGCGAGCTCCTTCAAGTTCGGCGTAATCACGGTGGCCTTGCTGCACAGCTGCCGCACTGCGGCCTCAGCTTGCTCGTCCAAGAGGCGATCGCCACTCGTTGCGACCATGACTGGGTCGAGAACAACCGGCGTGGAAGGTGCTAGCTGGTCTAGAAACTTTTCCACGGAGGCGGTGATATCTGCATTGCCGAGCATGCCGATCTTGACGGCGTCAACCGTGACGTCGTCAAGCACTGCGTCCAACTGGGCCTGTAGGAACTCCAGCGGCGGCGTGTGCACCGAGCGCACGCCCTGCGTATTTTGCGCCACCAGCGCCGTTACCACGGACATGCCATAAGCACCCGCAGCCATAAACGCCTTCAAGTCCGCTTGGACGCCGGCGCCGCCTGTCGGATCGGTGCCCGCAATGGTCAATACGCGCGGCAAACTACCCCGTGGATGAGAATTCTTCACAACTATCCCTTCGCTAGTGCTAACTAAGTGCAGGTTCTAAGGGTCTAATCTCAGCCGCAGGCCTGCGGCACCCCTTGTTGTAGAAGTGAGATTAACAAAGACTGGGAGTGCACGAAGGCGGTTTGCCTAGTTTATCGGCAGGTAGTGCGTTGGAGGCCCCGTCTATTATCACGCAATGTTGCGGAGTTCAGATGCATCGACAAAAGAAGAGTCCAGCTCCCACGGCGTTGTGGGAGCTGGACAATGCATCAACCTAATGCGGACTATGCCCTAGTATTCGGTACTGCAACGTCAGAGATCTTTTGAACAATGACTTTCTGGCCCTTGAATTTGCCGCTCTTCATGATAGCTACGCCATGGCCTGCGTACTTGGCATCGTCAGCGCGCATGTTGGCGCGGTGGCCGCTGGAATTGTGCCAGCTGTTCCAGACGGCTTCGGACACATCATTGGTCATGATGATCGCAATGTTTTCGCGTTCATTGAACTTGGGGTCGTGGTAGAACTGGCCGGTCTCAGCAAGATAGTTTGCCCAATCCTGAGCGCGCTGATCCATCGTGGTGGAGCGCTTTACCGCCGTCAAACCATACTGTGCGCGGTACTTGTTGAGTTCGTTGAAGACGCGGGTTTGATCCGCTGCCACGTCGAAGTTTCCGTTGCTAGGGCTCGTAACCGAGGTATCGCCTGGCTGCGGTGCATTGGAGCTGGAGCCCACTGAACCGCCGGTGAAAATGCCGACGAGAGTCAGGATGAGAGTGAGAAGGCCGGCCAGAATCTGCGGGACCATGTTGAGCAAGGAAGTAGGCATAGAGAACCGTCCTTGTAAGGAGAGAAGGGGTAGATACATTTCTTATACAACCACCCGTCACGCGTCTTCGGGTGTGGTTGCGCAGAAACGAGATCAAGGACACAAAATCCCCCGCACACCAGGTGGTTTGGTGGTTGTGCGGGGGATAGCTGCAACTGCTAGAACAGTGGCTTATTTGGGCTTACTTGTTCTTGTTGATGAAGTTGCGAGCGATGCGCTGCTGCTCGGTGATTTCGAGGTTGCCGCGGTCGCGGGAGATCATGTTCTGGATCCAGTTCACCGCGACGGTGGTGCGGTTGCGGAAGCCAAGGACGTACATGATGTGCAGTCCCATCCAGGAAACCCAAGCCGGGAAGCCGTCGAACTCGGTCTTGCCCATCTTCACAACCGCGTTGAAGCGGGAGATGACGGCCATGGAGCCCTTGTCGAAGTACTCGAATGCCTCGCGCTCGTTGGCGGTGGACTCCTCGTCGACCTTTGCCTTGATGAGCTTGGCCACGTGTGCGCCACCCTGGATCGCAACCTGCGCCACGCCAGGCAGGCGGTTCAGGGAGATCATGTCGCCGACCATGTAGACGTGGGAGTGCTGGCCCACGGTCAGATCATCGTTGACGGAGACACGGCCAGCGCGGTCTGCTTCGACGCCTGCCTGGTCAGCAACCATCTTGCCCAGTGGGGAAGCGGCCACACCAGCGGACCAAATCTTGGTTGCGCCCTCAATGGTGACGACTTCGTCGTTTTTCATGTTCTTGTAAGTGACGGCGTCCTCGGTGACGTCGGTGACCATGGCGTTCAGACGCACATCGACGCCGAGACGTTCCAGGGTGCGCTGCGCCTTGCGGCCCAAGCGCTTGCCGAATGGCGGAAGAACCTGCGGTGCGCCATCAAGCAGGTAGATCTTGGCGCTGGTGGTGCCGTAGTTGGAGTACTGGTCACGCAGAGTGCGGTTAGCCAGCTCGGCGATCTGGCCGGTCAACTCAACACCAGTTGGGCCGGCGCCGACGATGACGAAGGTCAGGAGACGCTCGCGCTCAGCTGGGTCGTCAACGAACTCGGCCTTTTCGAAGGCGGAGACGATTCGGGAACGCAGCTCCAGTGCGTCATCCAGGGTCTTCATACCCGGAGCGAACTCAGCGAAGTGATCGTTGCCGAAGTAGGACTGCCCAGCGCCAGCGGCGACGACGAGGGAATCGTAGGCGAAGGTACGCTGGAAGCCCTCAAGCTCAGCGGTAACGGTCTGGCCTTCCAGATTGATGTCGGTGACTTCGCCGTTGACGAAGTGAGCGTTGGCCTGGTTGCGCAGAAGCTGACGGGTGGAAGGAGCAATCTCGCCGGCGGAAATCATGCCGGTGGCTACCTGGTACAGCATCGGCTGGAAAAGGTGATGGTTCTTCTTATCAATCAGGGTGATCTCAACGTCAGCGTTCTTCAGCTGCTGAACTGCATTGAGGCCGCCGAAGCCGGCGCCGATGACGACTACATGGTGGCGTCCGCCTGCAGGGCGGTAAGGGGTTTCAGCCATAGTGGGGAGATACCTTCCTAAGAAAGCGAAAAATTTTGTACCGAATCAGTCTAAACCCTAGTCACCGTACATGCATACTTTATGTAGGTTAAACAGCTTCTTCTTCGGCATGGCGGCGCATCTAGGTGGGCTTTTCACACTAGGGTTAATTGGAAGCCTTTGTGCACGTAGACGTTTGCCAAGGAGATAACCGGACCAATGGGTGATTTTCCACATCTAGCCACCATCGATGCCAATCAGTGGCCGAGCGTAGCGACGCTTCCGGCGGTGAGCTTTGCACGTTTTAAAGCCCGGCGTGCGGAGGCGGAATTCGCCAAGGCCTGTGATCTCGCGGAGTTGGATCTGGACCCTGAATCTAAGGCAGAGGGCGGACCAGACCTTTCCGTGTTGCACGACGCCCTCTTCATTCGCATCGCAGCCACCGGCTGGCTTGGATTCGCGGAGTCTTATCTGGCGGGCGAGTGGACCACCGCTGACTCTGACAAGCTGGTCAAGGTTTTGCGTGGACTGCTGCGTGCGAATTATCGCCCGAAGGCGCGCGAGCTCGAGGTCGAGCATTCCACCCCGGGTGAGCTACCCGTGGAATTGGTGCGTCTTTATGCCGGTGATGGCTATACCCATTCGGGCGGCATCTTTGCCAGCGGCGTTCCGACGACGGTCCGGGAGGCTGTGCCTAGCTTTAGTCCACAGGCTGGCCGCAAGGAACCTAAGGAGCACTTCGTTGACGTCACTCACGTTAGTGAGCCGACTGCGGTGGACCGCACCGACCTAAAGGATGGCCAAAAGCGTGCTGCGCAATGGCTTCTCGACGCCACGTGCACCGGCGCCGGCACTCATCTGCTGGTTTATCCCGCAGCCGGAATGAATGTGGCTGTCGAAGCAGTCAACAGGCGGGCGACGGTGGACGTGCTGACTGCCGACGCCGAGCAAGTCGAGGACTTCAACGAAACCCTAGTGCTCGAGGGCGCGGCAGATTCGGTACAGATTCAGCAGATCGATGACACCGTGCCGCATCCGAAACAATGGCGTGGTCGCTACGACGCGATCGTCAGCGTGGAAAAGCTAGAGCTGCTTACGCCCGCAGAGCGTAAGCGCTTCGTGGGGATGCTGGATCGCTCTCTGATCCCAGAGGGTAGGGTCGCGCTCACCTCGACTTTCGCTACCGAGACGATGACCCCGGCTGCCCGTTCGGCGTTACAGGTGCTGCGCGCCTATGTCTGGCCCGGTCTGGATTACCCAACGCTCGAGGAAACGCACAAGCTCTTCGACCGCAACTCGAATCTGCGCATCGTCGCGCAGACGCACGTGGGCGGTCACTACGTGGAATCGCTACGCGAGCAGCGCAGCTACTTCGATGGTCATCTACGCGAAGCCGCGGCGGCAGGTTTCGATCCTGTGTTCCGCCGCCTGTGGACTTTCCAGTTTGCGCTGCGCCAGGCTTTGCTGGAGCTCGGCCAGGTGGATGCCGTGCAACTCACGGCCACCCACCGCCACCGTGGTGGCCGCCGTTAAGGCGTGACCACTGGGCGCGAAGCCCGTTCGAGCAGTACCGCGATTGAGTCGTAGGCCTTGCCGGAGATCATCTCTAGGCCCATCTCACAGGTGCGGTTGTCGGAGACGAAGGCATCGAAGTCTTCCGCCTCCAGGCTGGTTCGCTCCTCGCGGGTGGCAGATTCCACCAGCTCCGGGTGCAGCATGACGCGGTCACCAGCGGAGCCGCAACACATGGCGCCCTCTGGCACCTTGGCTTCGCCGCAGAGTCCGGCCAGAGCAACGAGGTCATCGCTGATACCCATGTGGTGGGTAGAACACGTCGGATGGACTGCGATCTTGCCCATAGAGTGCACGATCGGCAGGTGAGGGGCCACTTCATCGCGCAGCCATTCCACAACATCCATGATGCGCAGCTGATCCCACAGTTTTAGCTCGGCGTCGGCAAGCGCCTCTGGCACGTTGTCGAGCAAGCCATGAGTGCAGCTGGCGGCATCGACAATGATCGGCAGCGCGCCTTCGTCGGACCACTGCCATAGATCGCGCACGATCTTGGTGGCTTGGTAGGCAAAACCCTCTTTATAGCCCTTGGATGACCACGGGGTCTGGCGTCAGCATTAGCGCTTCAGTTCTTTACGCCGGAGGCTGCGTTGCCTGGCGTCGTTGCTGCGGTGTGGGCGAACATTACTGGCGCCGTGTTCGCGGCGCTGGTTCGCCGCAAGCCTTTGCCGGGAGAAAGCGGACCCGGAGGTGATGCCGAGACTGTCGGTGAGTCTGACTCTAGTGCACGGAGGGAGGCAGACGAGGTTTCTGTGCCTGCCGGTTAGATGGGAGATTGGCCAGCCCTGTCTGAAATGACATAATGTACATTATCGGACATTTATCGATATGGATAAACAGGATCGCCCGCCATTTTCGCGGTTGGCCGGCATACACTTACACCACCGTTTAAAGTAACTGTGACTTTAAGCGGTGGTGTTTCCGTTACTGGCGTTTGTATGCGTTAAACAATTGGAACCCCGTCAGACATCCCAATAAGACTGCAACGCCGAGCAACAACCACATCTGTTGGATGCCGACGAATATGCCAAAGCCAATCAGCACGACGAGCCTGAACCAGATGATCGGAATCAGATGCTTGGAGTTCATCACTATCTGATTTTCTACTTCTCGAGCGTTACGCGGATATTAACTTCGCCTTCTTCGGCGATCTTTGCGGCGATTAGTTCTGGTGTCTCAATTCCATAATCCAGTCGGTTCACTGGAATGTTGCCGCCCAGGACAATCGTCTTGTCGTCACGGACAACGTCAAAGTCTTCACTAACCTTCTTCGTCTTGTCCTTAATAGTAAGCTCGCCTGTCAGCGTCACCTTGGCCACCGAGCCGTCCTCAGGAACGTTCGACAAGTCAGCGGGCTCCGTCAGCTTGAAGCTGGCCTCCGGGTACTCGCGCGTGATGAAGAGCTTGTCCTTCATATTCTGGTCGCGGACCTTCTTATCCGTGGTCAGGCTGGTCATATCGACAACGATTGTGCCTTCTTCAACCTTTTGGTCCTTGATTACTGCCTGACCTTCAACTTCCTTGGTGGAACCCGAGGTGCGGGTTTTCTCAGCAGGTAGGATTTCGTCGATGCTGAAGCCAACTGAGGTGAAATTATGCGGCGTACCAGCAATAACGTGCCAATTGCCGTCTAGTTCAGTGCTTGCTGGCTTGGTATGTGCGGCGTCGACAGGCTTGGTCTCTACACCACGACCCATGTAGATCGAGTAAAACAGCGGGCCAAGCGCCACCAAGGTTGCAATGAGGATCAGCACCACGAAAATGGAGATGACCAGCTTGCGGTTACGTAGAAGTTTCTGCATTTGTCCTTACCTCAATTCCTCGAGCCGGCGTGCCAGAGTGACAAGCTCCGTGCACAGCTGTTGAAGCTCTTTAGCGTCCGCGCCTTCCTGTGCGGCAATCCCGATGTCCTCTGCGGAGCAACGCAGCTCAAACAGGCCGTCGCGAAGCGCGTCAGCGCGTTCGGGCGTCATGATGACAGCGTCTTTCGGAATCGAGGTTCCAGAGACGTTGTTGCGCTGCTCGTATGCTCGTTGTTTGCAAGATGGGCTGCAGAATTTACGAGGGCGTCCGCGCCCTCCTTGCGGGATCTCCTTGCCGCACCATTGGCATGTGGCTTGGGCGCGGTCGCGGGTAGCTTGACGGATCACCTGATACACCTTAGTCCATTTATCCCGGGGTGGGAACAAACCCGCGGAGCACTTCGTTATACTGTTAGTTTCTTGGGTGATGTATGTCTACCCTTCCAAGCACACTTTATGAAAAGGATGATGTTGCATGGCAGATCGCGTACTCCGTGGTAGCCGCATGGGCGCCGTCAGCTACGAGACGGACCGTGACCACGATCTCGCACCACGCCAGATGGTCAAGTACCGTACCGAAGACGGTGACATCTACGAAGTTCCTTTCGCAGATGATGCGGAAATTCCTGAGGAGTGGATGTGCAAGAACGGTAAGCTTGGCACCCTGATTGAGGGCGAAGGCGTTGAGTCCAAGCCAGCTAAGCCGCCACGCACCCACTGGGATATGCTGCGTGAGCGCCGCTCCATTGAGGAGCTGGATGAGCTTCTCAGCGAGCGCATTGAGAACCTGCGCTCCCGCCGTCGTTCTGCCGCTCGCCTGCTCAAGGAACAGCAGGAGAACCAGAACCAGGGCTAGTGCGGCCTTCTGCAGCGGATGAACGCAACTAAGTAAAAATAAGAAAGCGGCCTGTCAGCTCTCCTAGATATTAAATCTAAGTGTTAAAGGAGAAACTCACAGGCCGATTTTGCGGGCTTAGCCCGACGAAGTACTTGGTGTACTACTTGGAGTTGCCGAACTGGTGCTTGAGCAGAGCCTTGACCTCGTCTGCGAAGTCACCGGTCCAGGCAAAGCCTTCCTTGACCTTGGCACCCAAGCCCGGGATGTTGCTGTGGCGGTAGGTGTAGGATGCGATGTTTCCTACCTCACCGGCGAAATCCTTAACCTGCTCAGAGCGATGCGCGACGCCCCACTTGGTTACCTCCATCAGTGAATCCTTAACGAAGGAGCCGTCAAGCTTAGACTCGCCGTACTCGCGCTCGGTGAAGGTGATTGGCACCTCGCGTACATCCCAGCCATCCTTGACGGCTCGGAAAGCAAGATCTACCTGGAAGATGTAGCCAGCCTTAGACAAGTCTTCGAAGTCGATGGACTCGAGCAGCTCGCGGCTGAATGCGCGGTAGCCTGCAGTCATATCGGACAGGCCTGCACCCAGAGCCACTGAGATGTAGATATTGCCCAGGCGAGACAGGTACTCGCGGGAAGCCGGCCAGTTGACGGTCTCGCCGCCTGGGATGTAGCGGGAGCCGATTACCAGATCAGCGCCCTTGTCGATCTCAGAGAGCAGCAGGTGCAGTTGCTCCGGTGCGTGAGAGCCGTCAGCGTCCATCTCACAGAGAACCTGGTAGTCGCGCTCTAGACCCCACTTAAAGCCGGCGATATAGGCACCCAGCAGGCCACCTTTCCCCTCACGGTGTAAGACGTGCAGCTTTTCGTCTTCAGCTGCGAGCTTATCTGCTGCTTCACCGGTGCCGTCGGGAGAATTATCGTCAACGATGAGGATGTTGACCTCTGGCGTTGCCTTGCGGACGCGTCCGGTGATTAGCGGAAGGTTTTCGATCTCGTTATAAGTCGGGATGATAACCAAGGTGGAAGCGTGGGTGTTGCTCACGTTTTTAAAGCTCCTCTTTGTTTGCTGCCGCTAAGACGGCAGAGTTTCTGTGTGGCGCGCTTAAACAAGGTTTCTTCCGCAATGAGCGAAGAGCCCACAACGCGCTGACTGTACCAATGATAACCATCAGCCATTGCAGGAGCGAACCAAACCTTACAGCGATCGTCGTCCCCTCGCGCAGCGGAAGCGTCTCAATCAGATACTTGGGCTCAAAAATTTCGCTCTGTTGGCTCACCGTGCCATCTGGGGCGATGATGGCGGAGACGCCGGAGGTCGCCGCCACCACAACCGCGCGGTCGGTCTCCATGGCGCGCAGGCGGCTCATGGCCAACTGCTGATAGGTCATGTCGGAGTATCCGAAGGTGGCGTTATTCGTCGGCGTCGTAAGAATCTGCGCCCCATTGCGAATCGAGCTGCGGAAGGCTTGGTCGAAAGAAACCTCGTAACAGGTAGCCACCCCAACCAATACATTGTTCATGTGGACCACGCCGGGGCCATCGCCGGCCTTGAAATCACCGGCCAAATCCACCAAGTCGGTGATCTTGCGGAAGAAAGTACGCATCGGCATGGTCTCGCCGAAAGGCTGCAGATACTTTTTGTAGTGGTGCTCTCCTACTTCCCCATCCGCCTTAAAGACCTGCATGGTATTGCGTGAACCCACTGCGTCCTCGGTCAGCGTGCCCACGAGAATGGGGGCCTTGATGGCGCGCACCGCGGCGTCGATAAGCGCGCTAGCTTGGGCGTCCTCAAATGGGTTTACGTCGGAAGAATTCTCCGGCCAAACAACCATGTCCACCGGCTTGCCTGCCGCGGCGGCCTCTTTGGTTACCCGCACGTGGTTTTCCAACACCGCACGGCGCTGCGCGGCAAAGTCCAGCCCCATGCGCGGAACGTTGCCCTGGATCGCTGCAACGTTGACCTCACCTACTGTTTTGCTTGGGCGATTAACAAGACTGCCTGCAGCGAACCCAACGATAAGCGGAAGGATGACAGCAGCGGCAGCCCCCGCACGCAACTTACCGCGAGATCGAATCATCCCTACGAGGCCGGACGCCATTAGCACCGTGGCGAAGGTGATAAGCGCAGGCCCGCCTAGCGGTGCGAGGTTCGCAAGCGGCCCGTCGATCTGCCCCCAAGCCAGACGCACCCAGGAAAAACCGCCGAAGGGAACGCTCGAACGCAGCATCTCAACGGCGACGTAGAAGAACGCAAAGAAGATAAACCCCGTTTTATGTCGCGCTAATGCGGTGCCGCCCATGCCCAGCAGCAGGCTGTATAGTGCTAACCAAAACGCCAAGGCGACGTAGGGAAAATTGCCCACCAATTCGCCGATCCATGGCAGCGTGAGCAGGTAGAGCACGAATCCATGTGCAAACGCGAAACCGGCGCCGGCGCGCAAAGTAGGGGCATTACTCCCCCACGGCGTGAGCACGCCATAGAGCAACGCAATGCCTAGGATTCCCATCGGCCACCAGCTGAGTGGCTGGACGGCTAGAAAAGTAAGACCGCCCGACAGGCAGGCTAGCGTCAGGCGGATTAAAAGGTGCTTCATTACTTCGCGGAATCCCCCGCAGAACCAGATCCACCGCCTGTGAAATCATCCGGACTGAGATTCTCGCTCCACTTGCGGATCTCTTCCTCGTCAAGGACCTCTGCCGAGCCCTCCTGGAAAGGATTCCGCGCGTTAGAGCCATTGTTTGTCTTGAAGCCATCGAATCCGCCGAAGCTGCCATAAGAATCGTGGTGCTGTGCCATGGGGCTAGCTTCGAAGATGCGGGTACCCATGTGCTCAATCTTGCGCACCATCGACGCTGCGAGGATAGTGCGCGCCAGGGAACGGGTAGGTGCGAAGATCAGCAACGCCCCCACAATGGTGGACACAAAGCCTGGCATCGATAAGAGCATGCCACCTGCCAGCGTGAGTCCCACGTTGCCTGCGGTCTTTCCCGCCTGCTTGCCGTCCATGTAATAGATGCCATCTTCGCCGCGGACCACCTGACGACGCATGATGCGGCGAACTTCCCATGCGGCAATGGTCATGCCGAAGAACATGGTGATAAAAAGCGCCAGCACCGCGCCCAAGATGCCTAGCCATTTAGCCACGGCCCAAAAGGCGACGGACTCGAGCAAAACATAGGCGATAAACAGAACAAAAGGCATGGCTTCTACCCTACCTATCTGCAAACTTCGCGGGTGCGGCCAACACCCCTTGGCAGACGCGAATATTGGCGGTGGGGCGAGGAAAGTTAAAATCGCAGCCATGACTGATTTGCCCCACACCCCGCCCCAAGAATCACCGCAGGGCGCTCCTCATCGCGCGCCGCTGCTGCTTGACGACGCCACTTTCGGCACCATCGCACGCTTTGTTCCGGTCGCAGGCTCGACCACCGCTGCCGACTGGGTAGAGATTGCAGCCTTGGCTCAAGATTTGGCCGATGGGAATGTGTACTTGGCAGAAGGCGCCGCGCTGGAGCTACGCGGCGTGCATGATCAGCAAGAGCTGTTGGCGCGCGTTAGCGCCCCGGGTTTGCTGGCAGGTACTAAGCCGGTGCTGGCCTCTCCTCTATCTGCCACTGCTCGTGCCGTGGCACGCGATATCGCAGCAGTAGTAGAAAGCTTGGATGCTGCGGCAAACCTGCGCCTCGGAGTCGACGGCGGCCACGGCGACATCCTGTACGAGGGGCTGGACTTTGGTGCGATGCTGGAGGGCGAAAATAGCGCGCGCCTGATTAAAGGCGGCGCACTAGATGAAGATGTTTTCAGCATCGAGGAGCTAGTGCCAGCCCTAGTCCAGGCGCTGGAAGAAAGCGATACCCTTTCAGCTACCGTGGCGCATGGCTCCGGCAATGCCCAACACGACCGTGGGGCTTTTGAAGGCGAGCGGCCAGCGCTGCCAATTGGTTGGCTGGCTGAGCATACTCGCGAAGGAATCGTGGACCTTGGCGCGGGCCTACACAAAGGAATCATCCCGGCAGAGTTTGCGGATCTGATTGGTCGTCTCGATGTCCCGATTACCGTCACCCCGTGGCAGGGACTTATCTTCCACGACATCGCGGAAGGCGATGCCGAAGTGGTCCTGCGTGTTCTTGCGCCACGCGGGTTCATCTTCGACATCAATTCGCCGCATCTCTACAGCTTTTAAGCGCGCCTATTGGCCACGCAGTTTGGCTTGGCTACAAGCTAAACTCGGCAGTCAATTCTCAACGCTGCGTCTAACGCGGCATATGCCGCCAGATAGGACGTGGTACAAGCCGCATGACCCATGCCAGAGCCTGCAAAGCGCGAGGAATCCAAAGCGTGCGGCTGCGGGGCATGCGGCCTTCATCTGCCGTGATGGAATCCACGACGGCGTCTGCCACGACGTCGGGAGTCACTGATAACGGCGCCGGCTTCATACCAGTGGTCATGGAGCCAATCACGAAGCCCGGGCGAGCAGTGATTAGCGCGAGCGGACCACCGTGCAAGCGATCTGCCAGTCCCTGACAAAAGGCGTCTAGACCAGCCTTGGTAGAACCATAAACATAGTTCGCGCGGCGCGCGCGCCATCCGGCAATCGAAGAAAAAGCGACGATGTGTCCGGACTTCATCTCATCAGCTAAGACCGTAAGCATGGACACCTGAGCGGCATAATCCACTAGTGCGATATCGAATGCGTGTTCTTCGTCATGCTCCGCGCGTTCTTGCTCGCCCAAGATACCGAACGCGACTACAGCCGTTTTGAGTTCTTCGCCCTCGCCAAGGCAGCGCTGCGCCGCGTGTACGACGTCGCGATGCCTTTCTACCTGGGTGGCGTCGAAATCTAGCGTATGTACTTCGGTGGCACCCGCGGCGCGAAGCGTGGCGACGCGCTCGTCCAGGCCTTGCAGACCACGGGCGGCCAGCACCAGTTCATTTCCCGGCGCAAGGCGCAGCGCAATCTCGCCGGCGATGTCGCTGCGACCGCCCAAGATCAAAACCCCTGCCATCTAGCGCAGCTCCCGCGGAGCCTTGTTCAGGGACTCGTAACCATCCGCAGTGGTGTAAACGATGTCCTCCAAGCGCATGCCCCACTTGCCCGGAATGTAGATGCCCGGCTCAATGGAAAAGGCCATGCCTTCCTCCAGCACGAGCTCGTTGCCTTCCATGATGAAAGGTTCCTCGTGAGTGGAAAGTCCAATGCCATGACCGGTGCGGTGGGTGTAGTACTCGCCATAGCCCGCCTCTTCGATGATGGAGCGGGTGGCGCGGTCTACTTCCTGCGCGGTGGCACCGGGCTTGGCTGCAGCGCGGCCGGCAGCCTGGGCACGCTCTAGTACTGCATAAGCTTTCTGGAAGTCTTGCGGTGCCGCGGTAACGTCGCCGCCGACGACGTAGGTGCGGGTGGTGTCGGAGTGGTAACCGGAAGGCAAGGTTCCTCCGATGTCGACGACCACCGGCTCGCCTTCGGTGAGCACGCGGTCGCCGTAGTCATAATGCGGGTTCGCGCCATTCGGGCCAGAACCAACGATGATGAAGTCGATCTCGACATGCTCGCGCAGGATCAGCTCACGCAGATCCGCGGCGACGTCGGCCTCGGTGCGGCCAGGCTTAAGCAGCTCCGGCACGGCGTTATGCACGGCGTCGATAGCCGAGCCCGCCTTAGCCAGCTCCTTGATCTCGGCGTCATCCTTGCGGGTGAAAAGCTCAGCCAAAGCGTAGGTGGCCAGTACGTACTGCGGTTGCGCAGAAGAATTGGCGCGCAGCCCATCCTGCAAGCGCAGCACATGATCGGCGGTCAGGGAGGCACCCAGCGCAATAGTGGGCGCTTTGTTCCCTTCGTCCCCTGTGCCCTCAGCGCCTTCCTGCTGCTGTGCAAAGGAATCGCAGGCCAGCTCATAAGGATTTTCGCCATCTTGCCAGCCGCGCAGTTCGATGCCCAGCTCCGCGACAGGAGAAGCATTCAGCGTCTCAATATCGGTTGCAGGGGCAACGATGATAGGCGCGGCGTCCGGGCACAAGACCAGTGCGGTCAGACGTTCGTGGGAAGAAACCCACGAGCCGGTGAGGTAGGCAAAGTCTGCTCCGGTACCCAGAATGAGGAGGTCAATCCCTTTTTCTGCGGCGACTTCTTGCGCATGCTTAAGACGCTGCGCGTAGACCGAAACGGGAAAAGCAATTTGTGAATCAGACATGCCCTCGAGCCTACCTTTTTGGATTAAGCTCCAATTGCCACAACGCCGCGCTGGATCGCATCCATAGCCCTGCGGGCATTGCGGCGAATATCTTCCTCGTAGCCCGTCTTCGCAATCTGCTGGAGCATATCGACCACCTGGCGGCACCAGCGCACGAAATCACCTGGAGTAAGCTCCGCACCGGCCTCGTTGGCTGCTGCCATGCAGTAGCCCAGCGGTGCGCCCGCGGCCCACTGGTGGATGGCGAGCGCAAAGCCGGCCTCAGGCTCGCGAGTGCGCGGCAGGTTGTGGCGTGCTTCGTCTGCGATGAGCTCAGTGTAGATGCGGTAGGTTGCCTCCATCGCATCGGCCATCGCCTCCGTTGCAGCCTCCGGCTCACCGCGGGTCTCCTTGCGGTTTTCGAAGACACACAGCGAAGCCACGCCCGCGAGCTCCGCGGGATCCAACTCGTTCCAGATACCGCGCTTGAGGCACTGCGCAACTAGTAGGTCGGATTCGCTGTGGATTTGTGCAAGGCGCTCGCCCTCGTCGGTGATGACGGGGGTACGTTCCGCGCCAAGGCCTTCGAACTCCACATAGTCCATCTCTGAAAGTAGGTCTACGATGCGGCTGAAGGTCTTGCCCAAGGTGTCGGTGGCGCGCTCGATACGAGCGTTGACCTTCTCGAGGTCACGCTCACGGCGGGCAAGCTTCTGAGCTAGGCCTGCGAGCTGCTCGCGGTCCGTGGCCGGCCACGCATGCGCTGGGTGTTGGCGAATAGCGTCGCGCAACTGGCCGACCTTTTTATTTGGTCGGTTGCGCGGCTCCAAGCGCATCTTCTTCGGGCGGTCATAGTGGTTGCGCTTGAAGGAATCTTGCACGAACTTGGTGTTGCGACGGGGATTCTTCTGCACTGGGCGCGGCAGCTTCATGCGCCCGACCACTATCGGCGGGTTGTTGATCCCGGAGGCGTCGATGCGGCCGGACCAGCCGGTTTCAGTAGTCACCCAAGGGCGCGGATCGGCAGCCTGGTTTGCCGGGGTGACCACCACAGCCAAGATTGGGCGCTTTTTGCCTGCGATAGCAATGACTTCACCGACTTGCAGGCGGGCGAGCATCACCGTGACTTCTTGGTTGCGTTGTGCGGTGTTGTTCGCGTGCGTGGCTTTTTCTTCTTCGGTGAGCTTGCGGCGCAAACGGATATAGTCCATGAGCACCTCGGCCGGGTCCTCCCCGTCACGCGGCGGCGGTGCTAGAGCATCGATGGCGTCGTCAAGCTGATTGCGAAGCTCGCGTACGCGGTGCTCTGCCTTTTCTACCTCGCGGGTCTCCTCCACCACTGAGCCGTCTGCCTGGAACTGTGCAAAGGACTTTTCCAGCAGCCGCAGCGATTCCTCGAAGCCCAGCATGCCGAGCAGGTTGATGGCCATGTTGTAGCCCGGCGTAAAGGTGGAAATGAGCGGGTAGGTACGCGTGGAGGCAAGACCTGCGACGGCATGCGGATCCATCGCTGGCGCCCATTGCACCACCGCATTGCCTATGGTGTCGATGCCACGACGGCCCGCGCGGCCAGTCAGCTGCGTGTACTGGCCCGGGGTGAGATCGACGTGCGCCTCGCCGTTGAATTTGATCAGTTTTTCTAGCACCACAGTACGGGCCGGCATGTTGATGCCCAGCGCCAGGGTTTCCGTGGCGAATACCGCGCGCACGAGACCTTTAACGAAGAGCTCTTCAACGATGTGGCGGAAAGCCGGCAGCATGCCCGCGTGGTGGGCGGCAAATCCTCGCGACAGCGCTTCGCGCCAACGCTTGAAGTCAAGCACCTGGAGATCTTCTTCCGGAATGCCTTCTACGCCGGCATCGATAATCGCCTTGATCTCCTCGGACTCTTCCTGAGTGGTCAACACCATGCGGCTGCGCAGGCATTGATAGAGCGCGCCGTCGCAGCCAGCACGGGAAAAGATGAAGGTAATTGCCGGCAGCATGTCCATCCCCTGGAGCACCTGGAGGGTTTCCGGCCTGCCGAGCGGACGATACCGGTCTTGGGATCGGGCATTGCCAGAGCGGCCGCGCTTATCGCGGCCTCCGCCGTGTCCGCCACCCTTGTGGCGCGCGCGGCTGCGAAAACCTGCACGGTCGTTGCCAGCTGTCTTGCCATCGTCACTATCGCCGGCTTCAAGACGTCGGATGCGGCGCGCCAGTTCGGCGTTTACCTGTCCCCCAGTCTCTGGCTCGAACAGCGGATAGACCTTGCGGCCAATCATCATCCATTGGTCGAGCGGAACTGGACGGTGCTCAGAGACGATGACGGTGGTATCTCCGCGTACGGTAGACAGCCACTCACCGAACTCCTCCGAGTTAGAAACCGTGGCTGACAGACCGATGATGGATACGCTTTCATCAAGGTTGAGGATGACTTCTTCCCAGACCGCACCACGAGAGGCATCGGCCAGGAAGTGGATCTCGTCCATGACAACGTGGCTAAGCCGCTCCAAGGCTCCGGACTCGGCGTAGATCATGTTGCGCAGAACTTCGGTGGTCATCACCAAGATTTCCGCGCCGGAATTGATGGAGACATCGCCAGTCAGAAGCCCCACAGCGTCCTCGCCGTGGGCAGCTACGAGATCGTGGTATTTCTGATTGCTTAGCGCCTTAATCGGCGTGGTGTAGAAACAGCGAGTGCCGCGCGAAAGCGCCAGGGAAACTGCAAACTCACCGACGATGGTCTTACCCGCGCCAGTAGGCGCGCAGACCAGCACGCCGTGGCCATCTTCAACCGCACGGCAACCTTCCACCTGGAAGTCATCGAGTGGGTGGCTAAGTTCTGCGCGAAAGGTATCCAGGTGCATGGAAGTCATAAGCACCAAGGCTACCTGTTGCTACAACACATCGTCGAAGAAGCTCGCGTTATTGTTCGGTGCCGACTGAGAGTTGGGAATTGATGGCTGTGAAGCCTGCGTGGGACGGGTTTGCTGCGGTGCGGCAATCGGGGTCGGAGCCGAGACTGCGGAGGCGCCGCCAATGCCGCTGGCTTGGGTATTAAGCGGTGAGGCTGTCTCGTCGTCCAAGTCCAACCACTCGGGGCGTTCGCGTTTGCGGCGCCTATCGTTGATGCGGCAGAACTGGAATGCAAGCTCTACGAGCAAGCACAGCGAGCCAGCGAGCACCAGCATCGAGAACGGATCCTGGCCAGGCGTCATAAACGCGGCAAAAATCATAATCAACACGATGATGATGCGGCGCTTGTCCTTAACGTGCTCGTACCGCAGGATGCCCAACAGGTTCAAAGCAACAACGAGCAACGGGATTTCGAAGCTGACACCGAAGATAATGAGCAAACCGAGCAAGAAACGATAATAGTCCCCACCAGTCAACGCTGCGGTCTGGAATTCCTCACCAATGCCCATGAGGAATTCAAGGCCAACCGACAGAATGAAGTAAGCAAGCACTGCACCGGCAACGAAAAGAATCACCGCGATAGCGACGAAGCTAAAAGTAAAGCGGCGCTCATTCTTATGCAGACCAGGGACAATGAAGGCCCAGATTTGGTAGAGCCACACCGGCGAAGACAGCACGGCACCCGCTAGGGCGCCCACCTTAACTCGCAGCATCAGCATCTCGAACGGGGTGGTTGCCAAAAGGCGGCACTCCCCGTCCGCGGTAAAGGACACGCGCTTTTCTTCCGGAAGCGAACAATAAGGTCCGCGCAGAATCTCACCGAGCGGTGGCATGTTAAACGGTGCCTGTTGATACCAAATGAAACCGATGATGGTTCCAACCACCAGCGCAAGCAAGGAGATGACGATGCGGCGGCGCAACTCTTGCAGGTGCTGGACGAGCGTCATCTCCCCCAACGGGTTCTTTTTTGCCTTGCGTTGCGCGCGCAAGCGCGCAAGCGCGCTCGCGAGCTTCGCGGCATTCGCAGGAGAATTCTTCGGCATTGTTTAAAAGGATGCTTTCACATAAAAAGGCGAACACCGAACCTCAGCTGAGGCTGGAGTTCGCCGTGGTTGCTAGGCCTAGTGATTAGTTAGCGTTGCCGCCGTTTGGCTGGGTCTGGCCTGGCTGCGAAGAGGTACCGTTCCAGAACTCCTCGTCGGACTGCTTAGCGGCAGAGATCTGGTTTGGCTCCTGCTTTGGCTGGTTTTCCTGGTGCATCTCGTTTACTTCAGACTTGAAGATGCGCATGGAGCGGCCCATCGAACGAGCCAGCTCCGGCAGCTTGGTAGCGCCGAACAGAAGCAAAACGACAAGCAGAATAGCTAGAATTTCCCAAGGTCCCAGGCTCATGGGTTCCTCTTTCTCTTCAGATTATTGGTGCGGGGCGGCAGTTTTTAAAAAGCAACCGCCTTCTGAACTTACGAACGGCTATTTAGTATAACCGCCCAGTGCCGCTAGACGGCGATCTGTAATCGCCTTCACGAGCGAATCCGGGCTGGTGACCCGCACTCTATCAGCTTGGCTTAACGCGAAACGAATAAACCACTCCTCCGAACCGATCGGCATCGTTGCAGCTACGTAGCCATTTTTTAACGCCTCGCCCAAGTCGATGTCGTGCTGTTCTGCTAACCATGTGAATTCTGGGTGAATCTCTAATGTCGCCTTCTTGGCGTGTCGCATGGCAAAGGGCTGCTCGGCATCGAAGTCAAGCTCCCGCAGGTGGGGGTAGGCCTTTTCAGCAAGCGTCTCGACCTCCTGAATGCGGTCCAAGCGAAAGGTGCGATGCGCTTTTTTCGATTCCTCCCACGCAACGAGGTATGGCTCGGATTCATAGATAAAGATGCGCGCAGGATCCACTGTGCGTTCTTTTTCCTGGTTGCTGGAGGCGGACCAATATTTAAAGCGCACGCGGTGCCGCTTATCGACGGCGCTTGCTAGCGTGGCCTGGACTTGAGACTCATGTGGATCGGTATCCGCGAGAGAGTCATAGATAGCTGCTGTCTTTTCATCCATAATCTCCCGCAGCTTTGCAGCTGCTGACTTAACGGCCTCGGTATCGATGAGGCCAGGCATGGCCTCGAGGCTTTCGAGGGTGAGCAAAAGCGCACCGGCTTCCGTCGGAGTAAGCCGCAGCGCCTGCGTCAAGCCTTGGTCATTGTAGATTTGGATGCCGTCGCGATAATCGAAGGAAAGGTCGATCAGGTCTTCGGTATGACGGCCCACGCCTGAGCAAAAGAGGCGATCCACCGCATCTTTAAGCTCCGCCGGCGTCATACCAAGGTCGGTGGCGGCTTCCATCGGGGTTTGGCCCGGGTGATTGCGAAAGTACGGGATCAGATTTAAAGAGCGTACTAGCGCTTGCAACTTTTGCGAACCATCAGCCATGGCTACTCCCCTCCTTCCAGTGCGGCCTCATCTGTGACGCCGAGTGGCGCACTCAGCAGCTTAACTATTGCCTCGCGTACCTCTGCAGGTTCCTTGACCTCCACCTCGGGCGCATAACTTGCTGCTATTCGCACGAGCCAATCCTTATCCACGCCGCGCATCTCCACGATTCCATCATCGCGTCGTACCCCTGCTGCTTCCAGCTCCCGGGCACCGCCTTCAGGGATCGCCACCAGCGCATCGACGCGCTGACCGCGCTTAAGCGTGTCTACCACCAGCTCTTGCAGTGGCTTGGGGGCAACAAGGTGGGTCGCCTCCTGCCGGGAACGTTTCACATTATCGATGCGAGTAGCGCGAAATACGCGAGGGGCTTGCCTGTCGACATCCCAGCCCACGAGGTAAACGCGGCTGTCATGGTTGACTAATCCCCACGGATCCATAGTGCGCCGGACTGCCGGCGCGGAAGGCCGCGCGTAGTAATCGAAGCTGATACGCAAACCCTTACGCACGGCCGTCAGCACTGCGGTGGTTAACTCAGGGCTAATGCGGGTGATGTCGTTAACCGCAACGTAGACCGGCGCGCCGCTGAGATCCCTTGAGGCGCCCGAGGCGGCAATCTTGGTCCAAGCAGACAGCGTGAAATCGCTGAGTCCGCCCGGCTTGCCGATGCCGCCGGCTACGCCCAACACCATCGCTTCCTCTGGGGTGAAGTGGACCGGAGGAAGTTGGTACTCCTCCTGGTTAAGACGATAGGTCGAGCCAAATTCACCACTGGTATGGACCACTGGCACGCCTGCGCGCTGGAGCGTGACGACGTCGCGCGCAAGCTGTTTTAGAAAGGCCTCGTCTCCGCGATCTTGGTAGCCTTCCACGTTCTTGCGGATCCAGGCCGCGCTGCGATCGGGACTGCCGCCGCCGTGGGCTGCGCCCTGCAGCGCAAAGGAAAGATTGGTCAACCTTTCAACGGCGGGGTCGCGTTTGCCTGGTTGAGGCTTCGCCATAGGCCCGTGTGCTCCTTAAAGGAAATAGGTGAATTTATGCGTTGTGCTCCATGTAGTCTAACAACGCTTGCAGCCTGGCATCCTCGAAGACAAACGGGTCTGAGAACTCCTCGGTGTGCGGTTCAGGTCGGTTTACCTTCAGACGCGTCCAATCCACGGTAACGTTGGCGCCCAAGCGGCGCGCCGTCTGCAGGAATTCTCCGCGCAGGCGCGCACGCGTAGTCTGCGGCGGAGTATCGACGCAGGCCGCGATAGCCGCGTCGGTGGTCCAACGCTCAACCATCTTGCGCGCTTCCAGCACGTTAAACAGGCCGCGGCCAGGGCGAATATCGTGATAGGTCAAGTCAATCTGCGCCAGCTTGGGGTGGGCCCAATCGCCGCCGAGGCGCTCACGATAGCGATCCAGAAGGCTGCGCTTGATTACCCAATCGATCTCGCGGTCGACGCCACTGAAATCTTGGGTGTCAATGGCATGCAGCGTGCGCTGCCAGAGGTCTACTACCTTGCGCATCTCGGCATTCGGAGTGCCCTCATCCGGGCGTTCCTCCAGCCAACGTTGGGCGGCCTCGCACAGGGCGTACTGCACTTCCAATGCCGTGATGGTCGAGCCGTCCTTCAACCCTAATTCGGTACGGCCAGTGGTATCCCGGGCGATGTCACGGATGCGATGAATCGGATCAACGACATCGAAACGCGGTACGTCGAAGCCTGCCTCTAGCATTTCCAGCATCAACAACGTTGAACCAACTTTCAACGCCAGCGTGGTCTCCGACATGTTGGAATCGCCGACGATGACGTGCATGCGGCGGAAGCGTTTCGAGTCACCATGCGGCTCGTCGCGTGTGTTGATGATTGGTCGCGAACGAGTCGTGGCCGAGGACACGCCCTCCCAGACTTGATCCGCGCGTTGGGAAAGCAAAAAGCGAGCTGGCTGGTCTGCCTTAGCCGGTTGAATCTTGCCGGCGCCGCAGATGAGTTGGCGGGTGATCATGAAAGGCAGCAAGGCCAGGCCTAAGTCTTTGAGCACCGCGTGACGGCTAATGAGGTAGTTCTCGTGGCATCCATAAGAGTTGCCTGCTGAGTCGACGTTATTTTTAAACAAGTAGACGGAAGCTGGGCGATTTTCGGCAGCCATCGTCCCTTCAGCCTTGCGGGCGAGCTCGTCTACGATGCGGTCGCCGGCGCGCTCATAGTTGATGAGCTGAGTGAGGCTATCGCACTCGGCAGTGGCGATTTCCGGATGTGAGCCCACATCAAGGTAGAGCCTTGAGGCATTTGGGCTAAAGATATTCGAGGAAGAATATTGCTCCACAACGGGCCGGAACAAGATGCGCGCCACCTCATCCGGAGTCAGCGCGCGCTGATTGCCATCGGCCCGTGAGGTCACGCCATATTCGGTCTCGATGCCCATGATGCGGCGGGCATAAACGTGATCCGTGTGCGCCTCGCCCACGTCTATTCGCCGCCCTTTTGCACATATGCGCGTACGAATTCTTCAGCGTTGTTTTCAAGCAAGCCGTCGATCTCATCAAGCAGATCATCCGTGCCCGCGCTATTGATGCTCACCTGGCCCGCGGAGAACTCCGCGGCCTCGTCACCGTTGCTACCGCCGTTGCCGGCATTTACCTGGGATTGGTTTCCGCTCATTGTCTCTAAACCTTCTTTCTTTCCTACTATCTTTCTATCTTTTCGGCGAATTGCTTCCTATGGATTCTTCGCGCTAACTGCGCCGAATTGCTACCCCGGCCTTATCGAGCTCAACGAGTAGTGTTTCGACGTCGTCAGCCCGCTCGATGAGCTCCGCAGCATCAGCTGCGCCTAGCTCTAGTGTGTCATCGAGATCCACCGTCACGATGTTGGGACCGTGACGCAGGGAGACAGACTGCCAGCTGGCGGCAACGACAGCCTCACCGTACTTTTCTATGACTCGACCACGGAAGAACGCACGCGTATCCCGCGGCGGGTTTTGGGCTGCCCTGGCAATCTCCTCCTCACTGACGAGCACGCGCATGCGCCCCTTTCGCACCAACGCATGGTAAAGCGATTTGGCGGGATCGACGTCAGTGTATTGGAGGTCGATAAGAGCCAGCTTGGGATCATCGATGGCTACGCCGCGATCCATGTATCCCTTGAGCAACTGGTATTTGGCTACCCAGTCCACCAGATGTGCCGCGGAAAGCGGCTCTGCCGCGAGCAGGCCGGCGACCTCGTCCCACGCCGCCAGGACCTTCTCATCCACGTCGTTCGTTGGAGTGACCCTCTTGCGATATTCAGCTAGCAAATCAAGTGCTGTGAGCTCGCGTCCGTCCTTGAGCTTCAGCTTGTGCTGTAGCTTGAGGTCTCGGCTAACCAAGGAAACCTCGGCCACCGCATCGCGGAGCTGTAGGTCGCTGAAATCGACGCCCGCTTCAATGGCATCAAGCACCAAGGAGGTCATGCCAAGCTTCAACAAGTTTGCTGTCTGCGACATGTTGGCATCGCCAATGATGACGTGTAGGCGCCCAAAGTCCTCGGCTACCGCGTGTGGCTCGTCGCGAGTGTTGATGATGCCGCGGTTGAGCGTTGTCTCCAGCGAGATTTCCTGCTCGATGTAGTCGGCACGCTGGGAGATCTGAAACCCTGGCTCTTCACCTTCTTGTCCAAGGCCAACGCGGCCAGCGCCCACCACCACCTGGCGTGCCACGAAGAACGGGATGAGGCCCGCGGCAATCGCGGAAAATTCGGTAGAGCGCCGGTACTGGTAATTTTCGTGCGAACCGTAAGATGCGCCTTTGCCATCCACATTGTTCTTGTAGAACTTCAGTGGCGGGCACGGATCATGATTCGCCAGCACAGATGTGCCCTGCGCGGATAGGCGCGCTACCGCTTCGGCGGCTTGTCGCAAAACTACGTCACCGGCGGCGTCGTAAAGCATGGCGTCCCAAGCATTCGTGCATTCCGGGGAGGAATACTCCGGGTGCGCGTGATCGACGTAGAAGCGCGCACCGTTTGCGGTCACCACGTTGGCCACGCCGATTGCATTCGGATCGACCACGGGAACGGTTTGATAGCGCTTTAAATCAAAACCGCGGGAGTCACGCAGCGGATGCTCCTCGCGGAAGTCCCAGCGCGAACGCGCCAAAGTATGCAGCGCCGCATAAGCCACCACGGCATGGGTCGAGGTGACAATGGGCGAAAACTCCGGACTCGTGGGAGTGGAAATCCCGTACTCAGTTTCTGTTCCTAGCACGCGTGCCATGAGGTACTCCTAAAGCCCATTAGCTCGACTCGGGTTACTTCTGCGCCAGCTTGGGTGCCGGCAACAATCTTGGTCCACTCCTCAGGGCTAGCCGAGGTTGGTACGTATTCTGACTCCGCCTGCTCCGCGGCAATGGCCTGGCGTAAGTGTTCCGAAGTAATACCGTGCGTGCTTATCTCGCTATCAGCAAGCGCTTCCTTGATCGCAAGCTTCTTTGCACGCGCTACGATGTTGGCAATCATCGCGCCGGAGACAAAGTCGCGGTAGAACAACGTCCGCGGCTCATCATTGCGGTAATGCAGACGTACGAAGGGCCGCTCCGAATAGAGCTCTTCGACTGCTGAGTCAATGAGCCCCTCGAGGTCTGCCTGGTGCGGTACCTTCTGACCCAGATGTCGGCTAAAGATCTCGCGGGCGCCTTGCTTGCTGGGGCGATTGACGCGAATCTTGATGTCGAGCCGGCCCGGGCGCATGATGGCGGGATCGATGAGCTCCTCACGGTTGGTGGCGCCGATGACGATGACGTTGCCCAGCTTTTCGACGCCATCGAGCTCCGTCAGCAGCTGCGGAACCACCGTTGTCTCCATGTCTGAGGAAACTCCGGAACCACGGGTACGGAAGATGGATTCCATCTCGTCGAAGAACACGATGACTGGGCGGCGCGAGTCCTGGGCTGCGAGTTCGCGAGCGCGTTCAAAGATAAGGCGAATGCGGCGCTCGGTCTCACCCACGTACTTGTTTAAGAGTTCAGGGCCTTTGACATTCAAAAAGAAGCTCGGGCCGCCGCTACCCATCTTGGTAGCAAGGGAGTTTGCCACGGCTTTAGCAATCAAGGTTTTGCCGCAGCCCGGCGGGCCATAGAGCAATACGCCCTTCGGCGGCTCCAAGTCATATTGCCGGTAAAGATCTGGATGCAGGAAAGGCAGCTCGACCGAATCGCGGATTTGGGAGATCTGAGCATCCAGACCGCCGATGTCGTCGTAGCTAAGCTCTGGGACCTCCTCCAACGAAAGCTGTGCCACCTCGGACTTTTCAATCTTTTCGAGTGCGACACCTGCCTTGCCGTCGACAAGGACTGTGTCGCCAGCGCGAATGCCCTCGCGAAGACGGGCGGCCAAAAGCACCACTTGCTCCTCGCCGGAGGAGTTCGCCACGATGACGCGGGTGGTGCCTAAAGTCTCTTGCACGGTGGCAAGGCTTCCCGTTTGCGGGTGTCCACAAGCTTCTACAACGACGAAGCCCTCGCCTAAACGCACGAGTTGACCGGCTTCAAGGCTGCCTGGCTCTAGGTTGGGCGAGACCTTAACCCGCATGGGGCGGCCGTTGGTATAGACCTCGGCGTCGCGCCGGGAATCATGCGGCTTTCCTGAGTATCCGAGGAATACACCATAGGTTGAGGCAGGCTCTGAAAGCTCATTGACCTCGGCCAACATCTGCTGCAGCTTGTTGCGGGAATCCTGCAGCAGCGAAGCGAGCTTGGTGTTGCGCTCGGCTAGCTGATCAATCTGCCTTTTGAGGGCGGCTGTGTGACTTGCGTCGGTCATAGCTACACACTAGCGCGTGAACCATGCCGACAAGTCAGGTTGGCCTAAAATCCCCCGCGGACTCTTTGGCTCCGCCCCGTTTCTTTTGGACCTACTTGCGGGCGCGGCGCTGCGGGCGGGGTGGAGTCACGCCGTCGGCAAGGCGGCGCGTCCAGATGAGGAACGCAGTGTGCGCGTTCATGCGGTGCTCTGGACGGGTGGCAAGGCCTTCCACCTTCCATTCACGCACGAGGGACTCCCAGGCCTTCGGCTCGGTAAAGCACTTCAGCTCGCGGATCCCCTCCATGACCTTCATCAGCTGCGGCACGGTAGCCACGTAGGTCATGAAAACGCCGCCAGGGATCAGGATGTCGCGAACCTTCTCCAAATGCTCCCACGGCTCAAGCATGTCGAGGATGACGCGGTCGACCGGACCGCCGAGTTCTTCCACGGTGACGTCCGCCAAATCACCCAAGCGCGGGGTCCACCACTCAGGCTGCTCGCCGAAGTATTCCTTGACGTTGTCCACGGCGTACTCCAGGTGATCATCGCGCACCTCGTAAGAGAAGACGTGTCCCTGCGGGCCAACGGCGCGCAGCAGCGTCATGGACAACGCACCGGAGCCGGCGCCAGCCTCCAGGACGCGTGCGCCCATGAAAATATCGCCTTCGACCAGGATCTGCGCGGAGTCCTTCGGGTAGATGACCGCCGCGCCACGCGGCATGGAAAGCACGTGGTCCACCATCAAGTGGCGGAAGAGCAGGAAGTCGCTGCCCAGTGTGGAGCGCACCACGGAGCCCTCATCCAGACCGACGATTTCGTCGTGGCGGATGATGCCCTTGTGCGAGTGAAACTCGCCGCCTTCCTCAAGTATCACCGTGTAGTGGCGGCGCTTAGCATCGGTCAGTTGGACGCGATCGCCATAGTGAAAAGGTCCGGAATAAGGCATGGTGTGTGCTTCCTATGCTTTCTCGTGGATTTAAAGGAGGTTTAATTAACCTAACAAGTATGCCTCAATGGCCTTGGCCATCCATACTTGGTCACGTTCGCCGACCATCTCGCGTGCGGAGTGCATAGAAAGCATCGGCACGCCGACGTCGACGGTGTCGATGCCTAAGCGGGTCGCGGTGATGGGACCGATGGTGGAGCCACAGGGCACGTCGTTGTTGCCCACGAAGCGCTGGAAAGGAACCTTGGCTCGCTCGCATGCGCGCTCCCACAGGGAGACGGTCGTGGCGTCGGACGCGTAGCGCTGATTGCCGTTGATCTTGGTGACGGGGCCCTTACCGATAATCGGGTGATGCGTGGGATCGTGCTTGCCTGCGTAATTAGGGTGGACCGAATGCGCGGCGTCGGCCGACACGCAGCAAGAACGCGCATACATTTGATACCGCTCCTCCTCGTTGGCTCCCAGCGCGCGACCAGTGCGCCCCAGGACATCGGCGAGAATCGGGCCGGCAGCACCGAAACGAGAAGCCGAGCCCACCTCTTCGTGGTCGAAGGCAGCCATGACCAAAATGTCTTCGTGTCCATAGTCCTTCTGCTGGGCGGCATTGCGCATTGCGACGAGGCTGGCAAACACGGAAGAAAGATTATCCATGCGGCCGGCCGCGATGAAGCGCTCACCGGTGCCGAATACGGCGCCCCGCTGGGCATCGGCAGTAATGAGATTGAATGCAGAGATCTCATCCTGAGCCACGCCGATGGACTCCGCTACCACGCGCAATACCGAGGCATCGGGAGTGCCCACGGAAAGCACCGGCTGCATGTTGTGCTGGCGATCCGGCTTGAACTCGTCCTTGCGGTAGAGGTGGATAGCCAGCGAAGGAAGACGCAGAATCGGGCCGGTGTTAACCAAATGATGCACGCCATCCTTCGTTACCACCTGACCGGCAACGGTCAGCTCACGGTCAAACCAGGTATGCAGCAACGGGCCGCCGTAAATTTCTACCGCGACCTGCTGCCAGCCCGCAGCATCAAAATCGGGGGTCGGCTTGAGCACAAGGCCCGGCGAATCTGTATGAGAACCGATGATCCTAAACGCGGAGTGTTTGCCCGCGCCCTCCGGCACGAACCAAGCCATGATGGCGCCGCCGCGAATCATGTAGTGGCCGCCTGGGGCTGCTGACCATTCCGCGGCCTCATCCTGGCGGACAAAGCCCACCTCTTCTAGCTGGCGCGCCACCTCGTGGGCCGCGTGATAGGAAGAAGGAGAAGCGGCTATGAAATCAAGGAACTCATCCGAAATACTCATGCCTCCTACTTTGCCATGAATTGCGCCGCGCTAAGCTAAAAGGACCATGGCTGATGCACGAAAACCTCGCCCGTTGGCGCTTTCGCCTTCTCGGGCCTCAGACTATAAACAGTGCCCACTTCTCTACCGCTTTCGGGCAATTGACAAGCTCCCCGAGCCGAAGACCGTAGCGCAAGTAAAAGGAACGCTGGTCCACGCAGTTTTAGAAAACACCCACAAGCTGCCGCGCGAAGAGCGTGACTACCCCGCTGCAGTGAAAATGATTAAGCCGGAATGGGCCAAAATGGTCGCTGCCGACGCCGAGCTTAAAGAGCTCGTGCCCGAGGAAGAAACCCTCGATTTCTTCGTAGCGGCCCGCGAATTGCTCAAGGGCTATTTCCAGATGGAAAACCCGCAGGGCTTCGATGCTAAAGAATGCGAGATGTACGTCAATACCGTCTTGCCAAACGGCGTGCCGGTCCGCGGCTTCATCGACCGCGTGGACGTTGCCCTAACCGGTGAGGTCCGCGTCGTGGACTATAAGACCGGCAAGAAGCCAATCCCCCGCTTTAGCCAAGACGCCCAGTTCCAGATGCGTTTCTACGCGCTTGTCTATTGGCGAATGCTAGGCGTCATCCCCGCCCAGCTGCGCCTGATGTACCTCAAGGTCATTGACTCGATGTTCCTTACCCCAACCCGCGAAGAGCTGGAGTACTTCGAGCGCGATCTAGGCGAGCTATGGGCAAAGATCGAGGGCGACGGTAAGGAAGGTCTCTTCCGCCCGAAGACCTCGAAGCTTTGCGGCTGGTGCTCTTTCCAAGAGCTTTGTCCTGAATTCGGCGGAACCCCGCCCGAGTATCCGGGTTGGCCGGGCTCCGCCGCAGATAACTAGAACAGGCCGGAAATGGTGCCATCGGCGGCAACATCGATGTTGTTGGCCGCCGGCTTCTTCGGCAGACCCGGCATGGTCATGACGTCGCCAGTCAGCACCACGATGAAGCCCGCACCAGTACGCGGCAGCAGCTCGCGCACGTGGAGGGTATGGCCCTCTGGAGCGCCCAAGGAAGCCGGGCTATCGGAGAAGGAGTACTGCGTCTTTGAGATGACCACTGGGAAGTTATCCCAGCCATTGTCCTTGATGTACTGCAGGTCCTTCTTGGCCTTCGGGCCGTACTCGATAGAGGTTGCACGGTAGACCTCGGTGGCGATCTTTTCGATGGACTTTTCCACGCCCTCTGCTGGATCGTAGAGCTGATGTGCCTGACCCTCGGAGAGGTTTTCTAAGAGAGTTTCTGCCAACTCCTTGGCTCCTTCGCCGCCCTTTGCCCAGACATCTGCCTCAGCCAGGGCGACGCCAAAGTCCTTGGCCCAGGTCCGCATGAATTCGCGCTCGGCCTCGGTATCGCTGTAGAAGGAGTTGAGCGCAACTACTGGTTGCAGACCAAACTTGCGGATGTTTTCAACGTGGCGCTCGAGGTTGACGATGCCCTTGCGCAGTGCGTCAAGGTTTTCCGTGGTCAGGTCCTCACGGGCCTGGCCGCCGTTGTACTTTTGGGAGCGGATGGTGGTAACGACCACAGCACCCGCGACGTCGAGCTCGCCAAAGCGAGCCTTGATATCCATGAACTTCTCGCCGCCCAAGTCGGCGCCAAAGCCAGCCTCGGTGAGCACAATGTCGCCGAACTTCATCGCAGTCTGTGTTGCAAGCAAGGTGTTGCAGCCATGCGCAATGTTGGCAAAAGGTCCACCGTGTACGAATGCCGGGGTGCCGCCCAGAGTCTGTACTAGGTTCGGGTTGAGGGCGTCGCGCATCAAAGCAGTCAGTGTGCCCTCGGCATCAAGCTCGCGTGCCGTGACTGGCTTTTGGTCGAAGGTATAGCCAACGGTAATATCACCCAAGCGTTTCTTAAGGTCTTCGAGGTCAGTAGCCAGGCCCAAGATAGCCATGATCTCTGAAGCTGCGGTGATGGTGAATCCGGTTTCCGCAGGCACTCCGTGTGCCGGGCCGCCGAGGCCAGTGACGACGCCGCGCAGCGCACGGTCATTGACATCGAGGCAGCGCTGCCAGGTCACGCGGCGCGGGTCGATGCCGAGCTGGTTTCCTTGGTGGATGTGGTTATCGATGATGGCAGCCAAGGTGTTGGTGGCCGCTGCGATGGCATGGAAATCACCGGTGAAATGAAGGTTGATATCCTCCATCGGGACAATCTGGGAATAACCGCCGCCGGCGGCACCACCCTTGATGCCCATGACTGGACCTTGGGAAGGCTCACGCAAAGCGACGATGGCCTTGTGCCCCAGTAGTGCTAAAGCATCGGTTAGACCAATCAGCGTGGTGGACTTGCCTTCACCAGCCGGTGTTGGAGAAACACCAGTGACGAGCACCAGCTTGCCTTTGGTGGGAAGGTCCTCGAGCTTCGTGATATCAACCTTGGCTTTGGTGTTGCCATAAGGAATGAGCGCTTCCTCCGGGATTCCCGCACGAGAAGCAATATCGGTAATTGGCTCCAGTTTGTGAGCCTGTGCGATTTCGACATCTGAGAGTTGGGTAGCCATGGCTTTATGCTACAGAGAAAAGCCGCCCGATCTGCCTGTTTCGGAGAAAAGGACAGTGGGCGGCTAAATTGTCAAATCGCGGGCTCTAGGCGATGACAGCACCGAGTGCGTAGCTCAGCAGAACAGCGACCACGATGGAGACCGTTCCTGGGATGAGGAATGGGTGGTTGAACACAGCCTTTCCGATGCGGGTGGAGCCGGTATCGTCCATCTCAACTGCGGCCAGCAAGGTTGGGTAGGTCGGGAGGATGAACAGAGCGGAAACGGCTGGGAATGCGGCCAGTGCGGTCAGCGGGCTTGCGCCCAGGGCCAGCGCGGCCGGCAGCAGCGCCTTGGTGGTAGCAGCCTGGGAGTACAGCAGTGCGGCGGCGAAGAAGAGAACGACGGCCAGCATCCACGGAGCGGACTTGACGACGTCGCCCGCCATGGTCTGGATGTTGTCCATGTAGTGGTTGATGAGCGTGGTGCCCAGCCAGGCGACGCCGAGAACACACATGGAAGCAGACATACCGGACTTGAATACCGGGGTGTTGAGGATGTCGGCGGCTGGAATCTTGGTGATCATGACGATGAGTGTTGCTGCGGTAAGCATGACCGTCATGATGGCCTCGTTGCGTGGCAGGGTCGGCTCGGAGATGAGGCCAACCTGCTCCGAGGTCAGCGTTGCCCAAATCATGACGATGACGATGGCAGCCAGGAAGATGTAGATGGAGGCCTTTGCGCCCTTTTGCGTGCTTTGGTCGGTGTGTCCCTTCGGCATTGCGACGAGGCCCTGTGCGAGGCGCTCCTGATAGACCGGATCGTCTTCTAGTTCCTTACCCGCGTGGTTTGCTAGCCAAGCAGCCGGGAAGATGCTGAGGAAGGTTGCTGGAATAAGAACGCCGAGCAGCTGGAGGTAACCGATGCCGGTTGGCTCCAGAAGCGAGGCCAGCAGGACCACGGCGGCGGAAATCGGCGAGGCACAAATTGCCATCTGGGAGGACACCACGGCGATGGAAAGCGGACGCGATGGGCGGACCTTGCCTTCCTTTGCTACCTCGACGATGACGGGCAGCGTAGAGAATGCGGTGTGGCCAGTACCTGCTAGAACGGTCATCAGCCAGGTGACGATCGGCGCATAGTAGGTGATGCGCCGCGGGTTCTTACGCAGGAAGCGCTCGGCCACCTGGACCAGGTAGTCCATACCGCCCGCGCGCTGCATGGCGGCGATGGCGGCAATAACGGTCATGATGATGCCGATGACGTCGAAAGGGATATCTTCGCGGGTAACCGGCACGCCTGTTAGGCCCAGCAAAAGGACGCCGAGACCGCCAGCGACACCGATGCCGATTGAGCCAATGCGGGCACCTAAGTAAATCGCGGCGAGGACAATGAGGATATGGACTACAGCCATGGGAATCTCCACAAGGTCGAAAAATTAAATGGCTTCCTCAGCCGAAAATAAACGAGTCAGCCATGCTCTGTCCTCCCCATTGTCCCCCAAATCATGTGGTTTTGGTTAATTAAAACGCCCGTTTGTGCTTGTTCCCACAAAATTAACCTTTTGCATTACGGTTGGTTGATTGAAAACCAGAGAAATCCCTGCACAACAACAAAACGACGAAAGGCCATGTGGTAAAACCACATGGCCTAAAATCCGTACTTAATAGCTCGCAGGAGGCGCTGATACTCCCCCAGCGAAACCATTAAAGGTTTAGGTCGGATTTAGTCCTCGTCGATGTAGAGCTGGCCGCGGAACTCTGGGTGCATCAGGTTCTCAACGGACAGAACCTTGGACAGGGTTGCCTCGTCCATAAGGCCCTTCTCCAGAACGAGTTCCTTGACGCCCTTGCCGGTCTTCAGGGACTCCTTAGCGATTTCGTCACCGTTGTGGTGACCGATGAACGGGTTCAGGTAGGTGACGATACCGATGGAGTTTTCAACGTATGCGCGGCAGACATCAGCGTTGGCGGTGATGCCGGTGACGCACTTCTCGCGGAGGGTGTCAACAGCGTTGCCCATGATACGGATGGACTGGAACAGTGCCTCGCCGATGACCGGCTCCATGACGTTGAGCTGGAGCTGGCCAGCCTCAGCAGCCATGGTGACAACGTGGTCATTGCCGAAGATCTTGAAGCAGACTTGGTTGACAACCTCTGGGATAACCGGGTTGACCTTACCCGGCATGATGGAGGAACCAGCCTGGCGAGCAGGCAGGTTGATCTCGCCCAGGCCAGCGCGTGGGCCGGAAGCCAGCAGGCGCAGATCGTTACAGATCTTGGCCAACTTCATAGCGGTGCGCTTGATGACGGAGTGCAGCAGAACGTATGCGCCGCAGTCGGAGGTTGCTTCGATGAGGTCGCGAGCAGTCTTGATCTCCAGGCCAGTGACCTCGGATAGGGCTGCGGTGACCTGGTGGCGGTAGCCAGCTGGGGTGTTAACGCCGGTACCGATTGCGGTGGCACCAAGGTTGATCTCCAGCAGGCGCTTCTGAGCGTCGCGCAGTACCGCCTGCTCCTCAGCCAGGTTATGAGCGAATGCCTTGAACTCGTCACCCAGGGTCATAGGAACAGCGTCCTGCAGCTGGGTGCGGCCCATCTTCAGGATGTCCTGGAACTCGTTGCCCTTGTCGTGGAAAGCGTTCTGCAGGGAATCGATGCGCTCGATCAGGGTGTCCAGGGAGTAGTACAGACCCAAGCGGAAACCGGTTGGGTATGCGTCGTTGGTGGACTGGGACATGTTGACATCATCGTTCGGGTTGATGATGTCGTATGCGCCCTTTTCCTCGCCGAGGTACTCAAGAGCGAGGTTGGCAACAACCTCGTTGGTGTTCATATTTAGCGAGGTGCCCGCGCCGCCCTGGAAGACGTCGAGCGGGAATTGGTCCATGCAGCGACCCTCGTCCAGGATCTGGTCACATGCCCAGATGATTGCCTCTGCCTTCTGCTTAGGCAGAACGTGCAGACGACGGTTGGCCATTGCGGTGGCCTTCTTGACCATCACCATGCCGCGGATGAAGTCTGGAATGGTGTTGATAGTGACGTAGGAGATCTGGAAGTTGTCGATGGCGCGCAGGGTGTGGACACCGTAGTACGCGTCATTCGGGATCTCCATGGAGCCGAGAAGGTCGGTCTCGGTGCGAGACTTCTTAGAAGAAGACTTCTTAGCCTTGGCAGCGTCCTTGGCCTCGTTAGCAGAAGGTTTTACGCCCTCCTGCTTAGCGTCGATTTCTGCATCCTTCTTAGTGGTCTTAGCCATTTGGCGGGACTCCTTAAGTGGTCAATACTCGCTGAAAAATCCGCGAGCATTTCGAACGATAGTTGTTTGAGTAAACTCAAGGCCCATCGTAGCTAGAGCAGGCATTCCGGCGTTCAATCTGCGCAAGATCTCTAAAATTTACCCCTAAAAGCGGGCGATGCGTAGCTCTGATGCCAGGATAGCTTCCGCTCCCAACGCCGAAAGGTGGTCCATAATTCGATTCGCATCCTGCCGTGGGACCATCGCGCGCACCGCTACCCAATTGTCCCTTGCGAGAGGGGCAACCGTGGGCCCGGTAAGCCCCGGTGTTACTGCCGAAGCCGCCTCCAAGTCTTCTTTGGGCACGTTGTAATCGAGCATCAAATAGTTACGCGCATTTAGGATGCCCTGGATGCGTTGGAGGACTACTTGCTCTTCATCGCTCAATCCCACGCCGGCGCGCTTGATGAGGACCGCCGTGGACTCGGTGATGGCTTCCCCAAACGGGGCAAGCCCCTGCTGACGCAGCGTCGCTCCGGTAGAGACCACGTCTGCGATCGCATCGGCAACGCCTAAGTGGATGGAAATTTCCACCGCACCATCGAGGCGGATAACTTCAGCTTCAATCCCCCGCTGCCGCAGATCCGCGCGCACGAGATTGGGATAAGAAGTAGCGATCTTTTTGCCCTGCAGCTTTTCAATGGTCCAGTCTTCACCCTGGCGGGCGGCGTAGCGGAAAGTGGATGCGCCAAAGCCTAAATCTAGAACCTCGTTGAATGATGCGCGGGAGTCACGCGCGAGATCGCGACCAGTAATGCCTAAGTCCAAGACGCCTTGGGCGACGTAGATGGCGATGTCTTTGGGGCGCAAAAAGAAAAACTCGACACCGTTAGCCTCGTCAACGATGTTGAGTGCCTTGGAGTGCCCGCGGCCTTTGTAGCCGGCTTCTGCCAAGATGCTAAGGGCAGCCTCGGACAATGATCCCTTGTTGGGAACGGCAGCTTTAATCATCTTAAGGCTCCTTCCCTTTAGAGATACTTGTAGATATCTTCTGGCCTAAGGCCCCGCTTTAGCATCATGACCTGTAGCCAGTAGATAAGTTGCGACATTTCCTCGGCGAGCTCTTCGTCGGATTGATACTCGGCAGCAATCCAGACCTCACCGGCTTCCTCGATGATCTTCTTGCCAAGATGATGAGCGCCCTTATCGAATGCAGCCACGGTTCCAGAGCCCGCCGCACGGGCCTGAACCTTCTCGGACAGTTCTGCAAAAAGGGACTCGAAATTCTTCACGGATTCTATTGTTGCATAGAAACTTGGCTCCGAGGGCTAAAATCGATAACTAAATAGATTTGGACGAATTAGAGCTGATCTCGCCAAACCACGCATAGACATCGGCCGCATTAACGCCGTCTAAGTGACGCGCAGGCCGTAGCGTAGAAATTTCAGTTACTTCCGCTGGAACCACTACCCTGTCATCCTCCGGTAGGCCAATGACATGGCAGCCGGCGTCGACAGCCGCACGCATGCCCGCAGCGGAATCCTCAAAGACCAAGCAATCAGCGGGATGAAGGTCGAGGCGACGCGCTGCCTCCAAGTACATATCGGGTGCAGGCTTTCCGGCTGGTACTTCGTCACCGCAGATTGTATCGACGAAGAATTCTTCGCCTATCTCCGGAATGGCCGAAGAAGCGACATAGCGCTCCGTATTCGTGGTGACCATCATCGGCATACCATCCGCATGCAGTTCGCGCAGAAGCTCCGGGATACCTGGGAAGATTTCTAGGTTGCCGTGGAAGAGATTTTTGACGTAGTCAAAAGTAACCTCCTGGTAACGCTGATAGTCACCGGGCATAAGCTCGACTCCAGCCAACTCAGCGCAGACTGAAAGAGTTTTTTCAAAAGTGCCGCCAACCGTAGCAAGCCGCTCCTTCGGGGTCATTGCATGGCCCATAAGGCTAGACAGATGCAATGTGGCTTGGGCCCACAAAGGCTCAGAGTTGGTTAGTGTGCCGTCCATGTCCCAAAAGATTGCTGCGGGCCGTTTGGGTATGGCTTGACTGGATGCGAAACCTGCAGATTCGAAAGATGATCTCATCAAAAGATAAGGGGTTACGTTTAGAAGTCGAGCTCAGGCAGTTGTGCCAAGGCTTCGTCATCGGCGCCGGTGGCTGCGGAGGCATTGTAGATAAGCTCAGAGAGCTCTTCCTTTTCCTCCGGCTCCAAAACTGCATCCGCGTTCTTGCGGTTGAACGCAGCCAGCTTCTCTACTGACTTGTTGACGCTCGCGGTAAGAGATTGCCCGTCTGGATCATCAGGGAGTGCATCAAGATCGTCAAGAAGCTTTTCCACAATGGAACGCAGCTCTGGAAGAACGCCGGCGTCGAAGGGCGCCTCCCAGAATTCTTTCTCTTCTTCTTTGAGGTAGCTGCCAGTGGCAAAAGACTCGAGATTGCTGATGAACTCATCGACGGTGGGCTGAAAGTCTGCGCGAATGCTCATGAAGTGAATTCTGCCTGATATTTCTTAAACGTGCACGCCAAGTAGCGAATAAAAAGCGGTGCGCAGCAATTCAGCCGCCTGCTCGTCATCTGCGCCGCGCTCGCCCGCTGCCCACTCGTCGACGGCCTGCAAAGCTGCCGGCGTATCCAGGTCATTGGAAAGCGCGAGACGCACTGCGTCGACAAGCGCCTGTGCGGCATCTACGCTGCCCGGATTCTCCAGAGCCTTACGCCAGTTTGCCAGGCGTTCGTTGGCCGCGTGCAGAACCTCATCGGACCAATCGCGCTCGCTGCGGTAGTGGCCTGCGAAGACGCCCAGGCGAATGGCGGAGGGATCAACGCCCGCTTCAACCAGCTTGTGGACGAAAACGAGGTTGCCCAGAGACTTCGACATCTTGACGCCGTCGAGGCCGATCATGCCGGTGTGCACGTAAACCTGCGCCATACGCTCCACACCCAAGGCTGCCTCCGCATGCGCTGCTGAGAACTCGTGGTGTGGGAACTTAAGATCGCTTCCGCCGCCCTGGATATCAAACGAGGCGCCCAGGCGATTGGTGGCGATAGCAGAACACTCAATGTGCCAACCAGGTCGGCCCGGGCCAAATGGAGAATCCCATGCCGGCTCGCCTTCACGGTGAGCGCGCCAAATCAAGGCATCCAGCGGGTTGCGCTTTCCTGGACGCTCAGGGTCCCCACCGCGTTCGGCGAAGAACTCCTCCATCTCCGCTGCGGAGTAGTTGGACTCGTAGCCAAAGGCTTCCGTGGCTTCGATGGACGCATAGACGTCGGGGGATTCGGGGTCGTCAACGATGTAGGCGGCGCCGGCATCGAGAAGCTTGCCCACCATCTCGGTGACCTCATCGATGGCTTCCATCGCGCCCACGTAATCCTGGGGTGGCAAAACAGAAAGCAGCTCCATATCGGAGCGGAAAAGATCAATCTGGGAGGTGCCGAGCTCACGCCAATCGACGCCGTCGCGCTCTGCACGCTCAAAGAGCGGGTCATCCACATCCGTGATGTTTTGGACGTAATGAACCTTGTAGCCGTTATCCAGGAGCTGGCGATAGGCCAGGTCAAAGGTCAAATATGTTGCCGCGTGGCCCAGGTGGGTCGAATCATAGGGAGTAATACCGCACACGTACATGGTGGCGGTGTCCCCCGTTACCTCTACCTTCTGGATCTGCTGATCCGCGGAGTCGTAGAGGCGGAGTGCGTGGGGTTTCCCTGGAACTAATTCAACATGGGGTTCAGGCCAAGAATGCATGCGGTCTATCGTAGCGCCCTTTTCATGCCTAATGCACTTTGTACAGCATTAGGCATCAGGCAGGGCTAATAGCCAGTTATGAGAAAACCGGCCTATGGCTGAAGGTAGCCGAAAGCGATGAGCGCCATGATGATAATGCCCACTGGGATGCGGTATGCGGCAAACCATTCGAAGGAATGGTTGCCCACGAATTTCAGTAGCCATGCAATGGAGGCATAGCCAATCGCAAAGGCGATAAGGGTGCCCACTAGCAATTGCGCGCCGGTTGCGGACTGGCCGACAGTCGGGCCGAAGGCATCCCCCAAAGAAAACAGCCCGGAAGCCAACACGGCTGGGATTGCGAGCAAGAAGCTAAATCGAGTTGCCACCTCGCGGTCGAGGCCCAAGAAGAGACCTCCAGAGATGGTACCGCCGGAACGGGAAACGCCAGGCACCAGCGCCAAGCACTGGCATAGACCCATGACGATGGCGTCCTTCATGTTCAATTCTTCGAAGCCGCGCTCCTTTTTTCCGGTGCGCTCAGCCGTGATGAAGACAAAAGAGAAAAGGATGAGCATCGCAGCCGTAATCCACAGGTTGCGCAGATTGTCACGGATGAAATCCTTGCCCAGCACGCCCAGGATGCCGATCGGAATGGAACCGACAATGACCATCCATCCCATTCGATAGTCTTGACCCCGTTTTTCCTTGTTGAAAAGTCCAGCAAACCAGCCTTTAAGGATCTGCCAAATCATTCCGGCGAAGTAGACCAATACGGCTGCTTCCGTACCAAGCTGGATCACGGCAGTAAAGGATGCACCAGCGTCTTGACCCCAAAAAAGCTCGGAGACGATCCGCAGGTGGCCGGAAGAGCTAACTGGCAGAAACTCGGTGAGGCCTTGGACAATGGATAGGACGATGACCTGAAGCCAGGACATTGCGTCTGTTGCTGCTGCAGTATTCACTCGGGTGAGCATACATAGTCTGGCGCGCTTCGGGATCTACCCACGCTGGCTGCTAGGATAAACAACCGTGAAACCACTGGCCAGAACAAAGAAATTGATGCCACTGACGCTTTTTGCAAGCGCCCTAGCACTTAGTGCATGCCAGCCGGAGGTAGGCGTTGGCGGCTATCCAGATTCAGCTCTGAAGGTAAACGCCACGCCTGCTCCTGCCTCCAACGATGGGGCAAAGCCTGCAGGCAAGGTCGCGAAATTTGAGGAGAAGGTAACGGACCTCGCGGCCCACGGCAACACCATCGCCGTCCGCACCAAGGACGCACTTTACGTCGGCCAGCAGAGCGAGTTCCTCGGCGGCGACGCAAAGAAGATCGACATCGACGAAAAGTGCGGCGATTTGAACGCCTCCCAGCAGGGCTTCGTACTTGCCTGCGGCGATAAGGTCTATCTCATTGACCCAACCAAGCCCGATGCCCCGACCGAGGTAGCCATGGAAGAAGAAGCTCCGGTCACCGTCGCCACGCAACTTTCTAGCGGCGAGATCTTCGCAGGCTCCAAGGACTCGCGCACGGTTGGCATCTATGAGGACGGCAAGCGCGACCGCGACATTGAGGTCGAGGAAGGCTCCGATCAGCTCCTAGCTGTGCCTAACGACGCCGGTGCCGACAACGTCGTGCGCATCCTGCGCGCTGATTCCACGATCCAGAACATCGATTGGCAAAACGATCGCGCCGGCGGCCGCCTTCGCGCAGGCCAAGGCATAGGCCAGATCTCTGTTGGTGGCGGTGCCCTCGTCCTCGCCTCCGATACCTCTGGCGAGCGTCTTGCGGTATATACCGCCGACGACGTAATCCGCCTGCACCAATACGGCAACGTCGACGGCTCGCCATGGGGCGTGGCATGGGACCCACAGCGCCAGCTGGCATGGGTTACGACCACCGACAACGGCAAGGCACATGCCTTTTCCATCGTCTCCGGCGTGCCTGAGAATAAAGGTAGTGTTGACACGGTCGCAGATGCTCAAAATATCGCCGTGCTTGACGACGCCACCGTGGTCACCGCCTCTGCGAGTGGCAGCGGCATCCAGTTTATTTCCGAACCGAATCTGAAGTAAGGGCCCTTTAAAACCATGCAAGAAACTCGCGTCGACGCACTGCGCAAAGCCGCCTATCAATTAGCGCTCAAAGGCATGTTTAAGCTCGCGCCCGAGCGCATTCACCTCATTATGATGGGTGCTTTATCCGGCTTGCAGAAAGCACCCCTGCTGCACCGCGGTCTACACAAGGTGGTGCCAGTCAATGATTCAGTACTGGAGCAAGAGGTATTCGGTGTAAAGTTCCCGCGTCCGCTGGGACTTGCAGCTGGTTTTGATAAGAATGCCGCAGCCGCCGATACTTGGTCTGCTGTTGGCTTTGGCTATGCAGAACTGGGCACCGTCACGGCAAAGGCGCAACCGGGAAACCCTGCCCCACGCCTTTTCCGCTTGAAGGCGGATCGCGCAATCTTAAACCGCATGGGCTTTAACAACGAGGGCGCAGCCGCTGCAGCCCGCAACCTGCGGGCACGTCGGACTTCCGACGTCATCGGCATCAACATTGGCAAGACTAAAGTCACCCCTGCCGAAGAAGCGGTCCAGGACTACCGCCAGTCAGCTTCGGTTTTGGGCGACCTGGCTGACTACCTCGTAGTTAACGTCTCCTCGCCAAACACCCCGGGCTTGCGTGACCTCCAAGCCGTTGAGTCCCTGCGTCCGATCATGGCTGCTGTGCAGGAATCCACCAGCTCTCCAGTCCTGGTCAAGATCGCTCCAGATCTCTCTGACGAGGACGTTGACGCAGTTGCCGATATGGCGGTCGAGCTGGGCCTTGCGGGCATCGTGGCCACCAACACCACTATTTCACGTGAGGGACTCAAGACCCCCGCCGACGAGGTTGCTGCAATGGGCGCTGGTGGCATTTCGGGCGCACCGGTTGCGGCGCGCTCCTTGGAGGTCCTCCACCGCCTCCACGCGCGGGTGGGTGACAAGCTCGTGCTCATCTCCGTTGGTGGCATCGAAACCCCGGAGCAGGCGTGGGAGCGCATTGCTGCGGGAGCCAGCCTCCTGCAGGGCTGCACGGGCCTGATTTACGGCGGCCCGGACTGGATTCGCGATATTCACCGCGGCATCGCCGAGCAAATTCGTGCTCACGGCCTTCGCAACATCTCTGAGGCTGTAGGCTCCGGCCTTCCTTGGAAGTAGAAAGCTGCCAAGACAAAACCACGAAACGCCCGTCCCACCACCTCAACCTACAAGGTGGTGGGACGGGCGTTTTAACACGTCTTTAACGAGCCTTAGGTGGTCTCGTACCAACCCCAAGTGATCGCACGCCCCAGGGCGTGGAAATGAAGATTAAAGACTAGGACAGTCGGCGTGGATTCTGGGTCGATGTCGAGCTTTTCCACATCTACCGCATGCACTACGTAGAGGTAACGGTGCGGGGCATGCTCTGCGGGCGGATTCGGGCCGTAGTAGGTCTTCTTGCCGGAATCCCCGCGCATGCTAACCACGCCTTCGATGCCTAGGTCCTCAGCCGAACCTGCGCCGGTTGGAAGTTCTGTAACGGTGGCTGGGATGTTAAAGGCCGCCCAGTGCCAGAAACCCGATGCCGTAGGCGCGTCTGGGTCGAAGCAGGTAACCGCATAGGATTTCGTGCCTTCAGGCGCGCCGCTCCACTTCAGCTGTGGAGAGACATCAGAGGGGGCGCGGAAACGCTCAGCGATCTCCTCGCCCTCTACAATGTCTGCGGAGGTCAGCTCGAAGTTCGGCAGATCCTTTAACGGCGCATACGGATCGTGGCCGGGGAAACGGGAATCTTGTGCATATGAAGTCATATTTCAGTTGTACCTGAGGCCACACTATGCTGTCGATGAGTCTGGCATCTCAATTGGCAGCCCCCACGCCATACCGCAGGCGCAACTGCCAACTTACAACGATGTACTTTTACGCGCTTTAAAGGCCTCAAAACTAAGCCATTTTCCACTACTACCTGCTGATTTGTTTAATCTACGCGTTTCGCGCTACAGTATTCGAGTGCCCAGCCGAGAGGCTGAAAACACCCAGCCCGGGTGGCGGAATGGCAGACGCGCTAGCTTGAGGTGCTAGTGTCCTATTAACGGACGTGGGGGTTCAAGTCCCCCCTCGGGCACAAATGTGAAGTCTCGCGACATCGTTCCTATCGATGTCGCGAGACTTTTTCCGTAGCATCTATTGCCCTCCCTGCCTCGAGCTAAGATGAGGGCAATTATCCAAATGTTAAAACAAGGCGCACAACTCTCGCTTGCCTCGGAAGCGCGGCCGCTGCCAAGGCAGCCGCCTAGACTACAGCCTCCGGCTCAGCCTCGGAACCCTTAAGCTTTTTCGCTTTACGGCGTTCGATGAAGTACTTGATAATGATAGGCAGTACCGAAAGGAAGATGATGAGCAACATGATCTTCTCAATCGAGTCCGCGATACCCGGAATATTGCCCAGGAAGACGCCCACCAGATTCATCGACACCACCCACGCGATGGCGCCAGAGACGTTCCACCCCACGAAGTTCTTATAAGGCATCTTCGCTGTTCCAGCGGCAACCGGGATGTAGGTACGAACAATCGGTACGAAGCGGCCGAGCACAAGCGCAACCGGGCCATGCTTGGCAAAGAATTTTTCTGCCGCGACGAGGTGCTCAGTCTTCAAGATGCGTGCATCATCTTTGAATAGGCGGCGGCCGAAGCGATGGCCCAGGTAGTAACCAACTTGATCGCCCAGCACTGCAGCCACGATCCCCACGCCGAGAAGCGTCCAGATATTCACGTGCAGCTGGTCGCGCAAGATCGCCGCTGTAACCAGCAGCGAGTCACCCGGCAGGAACGGGAACAAAACGCCCGACTCAATGAATACAACGACGGCAATGCCGGCGATTACCCATGGCCCAAATGATTCCAATAGGGTCGCAGCGTCCATGTAGGACAAAAGGTTAGAAATTGCGTCCACTCGATACTCCAAAACATTCTTAAAGCGCCTCAACCAAAAAGGAGGCGCAGGTGATTGCATCTAAGTATCTCCCCTGTCTTGCCACTAAGTACAGCTCGACATGGCCTTTCACGGCAAATTGTCGCGATCGACACAGCATACATTCAGCCACCGCGATTCCACATCCAAAGATTGGCCCACTACTGTTTTATCCATGACTCGACTTCTTGGATGGCTGCGTAGCTTGGGCGGCTTCGTAAAAGACGTCTGTGCCTCTGCAGTCGCCGCCGTGCAAGGTTGGTCAGCCACGCGATGGTTGGTCGTCCTCACTGCTGCCATTTGCCTAGGCGTTGTCGCAGCGCTTGTCGATGTCCCCGACATCACCGCCCTGCGCTCCTGGGCCGAGAATATGGGCACCTGGTTCATTATCGCCTTCTTCCTAGGTTATGTCATATTTACGCAATTTCCGCTGCCCCGTACCTTTTGGACCGTGGCTGCAGGTATCCTATTCGGCCCTTGGCTCGGTCTTAGCATCTCTCTTGCGGCATTGACCGTATCTGCAGTGCTTTCGCTTTTCATCGTTCGCCTTCTCCTCGGCGACTGGATTCGCCCGCACCTAACCCACCCTGCGGTCTTCAAAATCAACACGAGGTTAGAAAGGCGCGGGTGGCTTGCCATCGCAAGCTTGCGAATGGTGGCAGGCGTGCCTTTTTCCCTCCTCAATTATGTCGCCGCGCTCACCCCTATCCCCGTCGGCCAATTCACCGTGGCCACACTTGTGGGCTCCATTCCTACCACCGCAATCGGCGTATTCTTCGGTGATACCCTGACCGGCCAATCGGAGCCTTGGATCTTCGTCGCCATTGCCTTTCTCGCCGCCATAGGCGTCGCAGGCTTGGTTCTCGACGCCAAGTTGCCGATGCGCCCCTAGGTAAACCCTCAAATGCTATGAAAGCCAAAGGACAGCGAGTCAAGTTTCACCTATAGACTTTATGGGCGCTATGCTGATTAGCACTTCGCTTTGAATATTCTTCGACCCTAGGAGGAACAATGCTCGCTGTACACGCACGCTATCGCGGCCGCTCGGTACGCCGCGCGGAACTGGTGCAGCGATCCGCCACCGCCCTTTCCACGCTCGACGGAGTCGGTGAGTTCCACGTCCTGGGTGTCGAGGACATCTGCGCGGTGGCGCACTCTGCGTCCTCCGTGTGTGACGTTGTCATGGCGCTGCTTGCCGACGGTGACTGGGCCATCGGCATCGGCGTATCCCCCGGAGCAAGCGGCGACGAAGACGCTGCCCGCCAGGTGGCCACTGCCGCGCTGAAAGGCTCGGCGCGCGCGGGCCAGGTATACGCCAAGATCAGCAAGCGAGGGCGCGCTTCGGAAGCTAACGATATTGCCGCCACCTTTGCCTTGCTTGGATTCGTGCTCCACAAGCGCACGATTGAGGGCCGCGAGGCAACCTCGCTAGTGCGCGCTGGCCTAAATCAGAATGAGGCAGCCGAGGAACTCGGCATCTCCAAGCAGGCAATGTCGCAGCGTCTGCAGGCCGCTGGTTGGGCCGCCGAGATGGCGGGTTGGCAGCTGGCGGTCAACATCATTGAACGCGCCGATACCCTTTAATATCCGAGGTCAGCTTTCGAAAGCTCGGGCGTGGTCACGAAATCGACCAGCCTTTCCACTGCCCCAATCAGCGTCGGATCTAGATCTCGGAAGGTATTGACGGCGGTATAAACTCGGCTCCAGCCTTCCTTCGGGTCAGACCAACCCACGCGCTTAGCGATGCCCGTCTTCCAATCCTCACCGTATGGCACCTCCGGCCATTCGCGAAGACCCAGACGCTCGGGCTTTACTGCCGCCCAAATATCGATAAAAGGATGGCCCGTTACCAGCACGTGCTCGCCCACACTCTGGGTAAGGCGGGTTTCCTTAGAACCTTCGACTAGATGGTCTGCCAGAACGCCGACGCGCCGGCCGGGGCCAGGCTGGAACTCAGCGAGACGTTCTTCCAAGTTGTCTAGACCCTCCAGGTATTCCACGACCACGCCCTCAACGCGCAGATCATGGCCCCAGACCTTCTCCACAATCGCGGCGTCGTGAATGCCCTCAACCCAGATGCGCGAGGGCGCCGCAACCTTTGCTTCAACATTGGCCACCCGCCGCGAACCGGAGTTGGACTTTTGCGGGGCCTGCTTTTCGACGTAGCGCGTCAGGGTGATCGGCTGCCCCTCCAACAGGAAGCCGCCTTCCACCAAGTTGAAAACACGCTCGTTTCCGTACCGATCCTCGAGGCGGACTACTTGACCAAACACGGTCTTGTCCACGCCCATCACTGCGCCGACAAAGTCGTCGCCACGTACCTCAACAACCATTCCAGGTTCTGCTGGAACCTTTGGGTACTCCTTCTTCTGTGCGCGTTTATGGCCTGCAAAGATGTCGCCGCCGTATGGATCGATACTCATGGGCCAAAAGTCTATCTACTAAACTTTGCCGTCATGGATATGCGCGCCGAGGTTTGGTCTCCTTTACAAAACACCGCAGTCTGGCTGGGCGCCTGGCTGTGGGGACACGAATCCACGGACGATCTCTTGGATGCGATGCAGGAGCTCGGTGGCTTGCAGGTGATGGAGGATGAAGCACCCTTTGTGGATTTGCTAGCTTACCTGCGGGCAGAAACTTCCGAGATTGTGCAAAACAGCGAGCGCGAACCCGTGCTGCGTCTTGTCCTTTCCGGGCCGGGCGAGTCCCCGTTATTGCCAGCAGGCTCGAAGTCATGGAAGGCGGCGGCCGCAAGCGATGCGGGCGCAATCGTTGTGCGCACCAATGATCACAACCGCCACTTAGTGCTCGTGCCCCACTATGGAAACTCCAGCACCACTTGGCACGTGTTCGAGGAGGAACTGCCCTTGCCTGCGCCTGCGTGGCTGAGCCCCGGCGAGGCTGACGAGCTGCTCAGCAAGGCAACCAACCAAGCCGCACTACTCATCGAAGCTGCGGGCTACAAATCGGATGCTTTGCATAATCCACGGCTAACCGTGGGCAGTCTCAGCGATTTTTATGACACACCGAGACTTCCACGATCAGTATCACCGCGGGCCGCAAAGCTTTTCGCCCGTGCAGACCGCGTGGGCGCGATTATCGAAACTGTGACGGAAAGAATGAATCACAGCCTCGTTCATCACCTTTTAGGTCTGTGGCGGCATATTCGTCAAGCGCGTATGGCGGGCGTTGCACACGCGCTTTCGGATTTCAGCCGCTAAGGGCCATTATTTACGCAGCGACCAAATATCGCAGCAGCCCTCAGCGCAGGGAGCGCCGTTGGTAGTACAGCCTTGAACGGTGACGTTGCCAATGCTCTCCCACTGCTTATCCTGCTCGAGCTCCTCAATAAGATCCACGATCATCGATGCAAAGGAATCGGTCGGGCCAGCGGTGCGGGTACGTTCAACGAGCACGCCCATGTCACCGGCCGCTTTCTTAAGCTCCGTATCGAGGTCCCATACAACCTCCATATGGTCAGAGATGAAGCCGATCGGGCAAACGACGATCGCCTCAACGCCATCCTTGTCATGGATTTCGGTGGTGTGGTCGACGATGTCGGGCTCGAGCCATGGGGTCTTTGGGTTGCCGGAGCGCGACTGCCAGACCAAGTCATAGTCAGCTACACCTGCGGCTTCTGCCACGAGGCGGGAGGCTTCGGCGACCTGGCGGGAGTAGATATTTTTATCGCCTTCGCCGCCACCGACGTTATCGTGCGCGGTAGGTACGGAATGCGCAGTAAAGAGCATGCGTGCCTGCTTGCCCTCGGGGATCTTGGCGTAAGCGTCCTTTACCGCCTGGGTCATCTCTGCGATGAACTTCGGGTGATCGTAGAACTGACGGATCTTGGTGAACTCAATCTCCGGCAGGCCTTTTTCCGCGAGGTGCTCGCGCAGCTGGCGAATATCCTCGTCGTACTGGCGGCAGGCAGAGTAACCACCCCACGCAGAGGTTGCGAGAACGGCGACGTTACGGACGCCGTCGGCAGCCATCTGCTCCACTGTCTCGGTGCCGAATGGGTGCCAATTACGGTTGCCGAAGTAGACAGGTAGATTATGTTCGCGTTTTTTCAGCTCCTGCTCGACGTGGTCGATGATTTCGCGGTTGAGCTTGTTGAGCGGGCTTATGCCGCCGAAATGGAAATAGTGCTCGCCTACTACCTCAAGGCGCTCACGTGGAATGCCGCGCCCGCGGGTAACGTTCTCCAAAAACGGAACGACCTCCTCGTTTCCTTCCGGGCCACCGAAAGAAAGAACGAGGAGGGCGTCGTAGTTGCGGGCAAGCTGTTGTGCGTCAGTCATACCGCAACTTTACCAACCAAAGGTTGGGGCTTAGAGGAGGCGCACGACATTAGGCGTCATTCCGGACCAACGCACAGGAGAAATCTGAACGTTAGATCCAGACTGAGGAGCCTCAATCATGGTGCCGTCGCCAAGATAGATAGCTACGTGCTGGCTTGCGCCGGGCCCGTAGAAGATAAGGTCGCCGCGCTGCATCTCGCTAGCTGGGACCTGAGTACCCTTCTGGTACTGGTAGCCGGTGTAGTGCGGCAAGGAGATGCCGGCACCGGCAAAGGCGTACATCGTAAGGCCAGAGCAGTCGAAGCCGACCTTGTTGTAGTCGCCGAAGGAGTCAGCCACGCCGCCGTCGCGGATGCCCTTGGTGGGTCCGTTCGCGTCGCCACCACCCCATGCATAAGGCATGCCGATCTGGGACTTTGCACGGGCGATGACCGCTTCAATCTTCGCGTTACGGTCGGCATCGCCAAGCGCACTCGTTGCTTTTTCCGTGACATCATCCGTGGTGTCCAACTCGCCCAGGACGTCAGAGACCTCACCGGTCAATTCATCGTCGTCGGTGTTGCTGGTGGTGCCGCCCTGGAGAGCTGCTAGCTGCGAAGAACCCTGCGCCAGCGAGTCCAGCTCCTCCTGGGTCAAGCCCGTATGATTTGGCTGGGCCGCGCCAACAATCGCGGCAGCCGCACCGATTGCCGTGCCCGCGAGCGCCAGCGTCGAGGAGTCGACGGAAGAACCGTGCATGCTGAAACCTTCGGAGGAAAGCTTTTGCACGTTCGGATCCGAAGACAGCTCCTGGGCCGCCTCCGCTGCCTTCTGGACGTCGCTCGCGCTAAGCTGCGAGCCAGACCTATCCGCACGGAAGTCCCGGGTTACGGAATCCGGCTCGCCGCCCTGCATCATCGAATCAGACTCGGTAGCTGATGTAGATGACTCCGCCGCGGAAGCGTCAGGAGCAAGCGCCGCTTCGCCACCGTTGGCATTAGCATTCGCAGAAGCGCTTTCCGACGTCGACTGCGTTGCGCCCGCAGCATTGCTTGCCGCCGCGGACTCCTGGGAGCCTGCTGCCGGCGCCTGCGAAGTAGCCGCGCTATCGGTCTGAGCCTTCCTCTTGGTCAAGTTATTTGACTGGACGTTTGAGCCAGACTCTCCAGTCTTAGACTCGTTGGAATCTAGCTCTTTGGCTTGATTTAGCGCATTTTGCACCTGGGAGCGCTGCTTTAGCAAGCTCTCGCGCTCGGAGGAAAACTCGGCCACGTTCGACTGGCTTTCTTCCAGGGTTTGACGCGCTTGGGCCTCAGCCTCGGTAGCTTTTTCCTCGCGCAGCTGTGCCAACTCCTGGGTCTTGCGAAGCTGCGATTCCTTGTTCGCCTTCTCAGTGCGCTCTCGCTCCAACCGATCCAAGACCGCCTGCTGATCCTTGGTTTGCGTATGCAGATAGGTCTGGCGCTCCAGCATCTCGCCGCGCGCGTCATTTCCCGCAGCCGTGGAGACAGCGTCAGAAGTATTGGCACGGCGGTAAGCAGTACGCGAAAGCTCATTGAGCTTCTTCTGAGCCTTTTCGACTTCCGACTGTGCGGAATCGAGTTCACCACGCGCCGCAGTGGTGCCACGGCGAGCCTGAGCGGCTTCCGTACGCGCGTCCTGGAGGTCGACCAAGGCACGGTTTACTGCCTCACGTCGCATTCCAATTTCTCCCTCGAGCTTCGCAATCTGCTCTTCAATGGTGGCAATGGCGCCAGCAAGGTCAGCGACAGATGCATCTTTCGAGGAAAGCAAGGACTGGATGTTGACCGGTTCTTCCGCCTGGGCGGCAACCGGAGCAAGGGTGGAAACGGTAGATAGCGTCGCGGTGGTTGCGACGGTGACTAACAGCGTCTTCAGACGCCGAGAGCCGTACTTAAAGATGGTGGCCACGAGAAGTATCTCCTAGACACCCACGCTTCGCCGAATTGTTTCACGTCATGCAAAAGCTCATCCCTACACAATCAGCCACAATCAGCCCAGCCAAACCCGATAGAAGCTATGAGAGTCCTCGCCTGCGACCGGCGAGGTAGCCTTCGAGCATCCACCTCGGCACAAGATACAGATGCGCCTGTCAGCGAGCTGGCTGGCAGAAAGCTAGCGGGTTTACACTGTTGATTTAGATATAGGAATGCCCGGGACTTAACTTAAGCCAGCTTAAAAGCGCATGTCTTAACTAGCGCACCCCTTTGAACTCTTTTACCTAATCGCACAATGGCAAAAGTTAGGGGCACGTTACCCGGCACCAGGCAGCCTTGGAGTAGGTGCAGATATACGCATTCGATGCGTACACCGCCCTGGCAGTACAACCTTTAGGCAGGTTGTGCCTACGGTGAAAATGCGTGACGTTTATGCGCCGATCACAGGCGCGGGAGAAGCAATGCTGTGTTGAACTCGCGTCTTAACCCCGTATGAACCGCTCTAAAATCCGTGGCCTGCCGTCGCCGCAATTCCGTTGCGCTTGCGCGCGGTCGGGAGGGCGGAAAGCAAAATCCACGAACCTTGAACGGGCCGCACGAAGCTAGCCCTACGAGTAACTCGCTATGCCGATCACATTGCCATCCCCTTACCGAGAACCCGCAGAAGCTTCTCGCCCCAGAAGGCTGAAGCTGCACCGGCACCCGGTGAGGCGACGACAAGACCAACCGGCTTGCTTGTCCCCAATCGGAATGTGGGTGTGTCAATTCTTAAAAAATTCGAACACTGGAATCGGCTTCGACGAATCGTTCTTGGGGTGCCAGGTGTGTTCGAAATAAGCCAGCGCTGCTTTACGACGCCGCTGTCTCCGACACGCAACAGAGTTAAAGGCTCGCGCCTTAAAGCGTTATGCGTCAGGGCTTCAAACAACTAGGCCCCATCCCATCTGCTCATCGTGAGCCAGGCGGCGAACCTCAATCCCGCGATTTCCACTCGTGGCGTGCTTCCCCACATACCCGTGTGTCATCTCGATTGAGAGTCAAGGCTTGGCCCATGAACGTATGGAACAAGAATCAACCCGTGAGTCGATATTTGAACCATACGTCACCGACACACCGTCGCGCACACTTTCCTCAAAATTCACTCCAGTCAAGTCGCGCCACATGACGTTACAAAGGCAGCCAACCTGCAATAATTTTGTTACCTTCCCGTGATTGTGTGTTTCATCACACTACTAGTGAAATCTCCACGCAAACCCCCTTTAGCAGCCCCTCCCCCACCGCTTGTCAAGTCAGGGTGGTTGACTAGATCCCCTACCCCACTCTTGGAATTTGACACTCGCCAGACCAATTTCGACATCCGCCGGCGCCCAGATGTCCACAATCCCATAGCCACCAGATGGGCATGGATTGGTTTCCGCTTTAACTAAAGGGCGCAAAACGATCGCCTCGCCCAGCGTTAAATGGGAGGCAAATTCCCAACGGATTGAGGTCCAGATCCGCGCGAGATCGATGACTCAGGTGTAGCCAGATCGGTAAATTTGATGGCCAACTTTCGGGTTGATTGCAACCGCACGGTTCCCCTCATTCGGCACCCGGTGACCCCGACGGTTCACTCAGGTTCTGGGGATAGTTTTTCGAACAAATCTAAGTCTCATAGTTTCCGAAACGCTGAAAACGAGAGAAATCTTCGAGCTTCGGTTGAACCGAGGTTCGGCGGACAATCGTCCCACCGTTGGGCCTAGCCCATTTTCTCGGAACGCGTTTCACGCCTTGATGCAGACCTGAAAGCTATCCAAGCAACGGCGAGCGCGAGCACCACCATAAAGGCGGTGAGAATCACCGAATGGACGTCAAACCGATCTATGCCGTCGTAAAAGCGTTCAAGGAGCTCAACCTGATCGATGCCCCTAGGAATCTTGCGTTGCACTGCTTCGAGTTCCGCACGCGACAGCGAGCCACTCACGGCAGAGACATGCGAAGGCACTTGAACGATGACGGTGTCTAATCCCGTGGCATTTTGAAGATCGACGGCAAGGTTGCGGCTTTCTGCCGCAGTGGCGGTGTAGTCATCCACAACAGCAACGCCATGGCCGGCATGCAACGCCGCAGAAATGGAGTCCTGGACGGATTGATCGTTGGCCAGGTCCGTATTAGTAAAGGCGGAGCCATCCGCGCGTAGCTGCGCGGCGAGGTCAGCGATATCGATCGCCGGAGACTCAGCGCTTTCCGCACTCATTGCTCCCCTCCTCTACTTCGGTTGCTAATGCTGCCTTGCCGTAACCCACCCTATAAATAGCAGCCCATGGGCGCCTGTGAGCAAGCAGCTTCGATTCATAAAGTAACGCTGCCATCATCAGGATTGCCTATGTGACGCGCGAAACCTTCCCAAAAGGTGAAACAGAACGCTCGTACTGTTATAGTTGACACGGTCGTCGGTCGAAACCATTAGACTGGTTTCCGAACCTTCGCGTTCTTCTCGTTTCCAGCGCCTTGGCCTTAAACGCAAGCGCCTTATTCCTCATATATATGTGAACCATATATGTGAACATGGAAAGTGGCGGCTTACCTTTAAGGCGGTAGAGCTGGAAACCATGAACTTTTGTTCTGACAAACAAGGAATGGAGCTCCCTGTGACTGAAAGCCTAAACTCCTTCGGTGCCAAGAAGACTCTTGACGTCAACGGCAAGTCCTATGACTACTTTGACATCAACGCAGTCGCTGGCCTGGAGAAGCTGCCTTACTCCCTGAAGGTGCTTGCTGAGAACCAGCTGCGCTACGAGGACGGCAAGAATGTAACCAAGGATCACATCAACGCACTTGCTAACTGGGATCCGTCCGCTGAGCCGGACACCGAGATCCAGTTCACTCCGGCACGTGTTCTGATGCAGGACTTCACCGGTGTTCCGTGTGTAGTCGACCTCGCCACCATGCGTGAGGCAATCTCCGCTCTGGGCGGCAAGCCAGAGCAGGTTAACCCGCTGAACCCGGCAGAGATGGTCATCGACCACTCCGTTATCGTTGAGGCCTTCGGTTCCGCAGAAGCGCTCGAGAAGAACGTTGAAATTGAGTACGAGCGCAACCAGGAGCGCTACCAGTTCCTGCGTTGGGGTGCTGAGAACTTCTCCAACTTCCGCGTTGTCCCACCGGGAACCGGCATTGTCCACCAGGTCAACATCGAGTACCTGTCCCGCGTCGTCTTCGACAACGACGGTGTCGCATACCCAGATACCTGTATCGGTACCGACTCCCACACCACCATGGAAAACGGCCTGGGCATCCTGGGCTGGGGTGTTGGCGGCATCGAGGCTGAGGCTGCAATGCTCGGCCAGCCGGTCTCCATGCTTATCCCGCGCGTTGTCGGCTTCAAGCTGACCGGCGAGATCCCAGTCGGCGTTACTGCAACCGACGTCGTTCTAACCATCACCGAGATGCTCCGCGAGCACGGTGTTGTCCAGAAGTTCGTTGAGTTCTACGGCAATGGCGTTAAGTCCATTCCGCTGGCTAACCGCGCCACCATCGGCAACATGTCCCCAGAGTTCGGCTCCACCGCCGCAATCTTCCCGATTGACGAGGAAACCATCAAGTACCTCGAGCTCACCGGTCGCCCAATGGAGCAGATCGAGCGCGTCGAGGCTTACGCCAAGGCACAGGGCATGTGGCTGGAGCAGGACGCTCCAGAGGCAGAGTACTCCGAGTGCCTCGAGCTGGACCTGTCCACCGTTGTTCCTTCCATCGCTGGTCCAAAGCGCCCACAGGATCGCATCCTGCTGTCCGAGGCTAAGGAGCAGTTCCGTAAGGATCTACCGACCTACGCAACTGGCGACGTCGTCGTTGACGAGTCCTCCCTTGAGGCAAAGCGCATGACCTCCGAGGGCGACGCTGACGAGGCACTCGTTGACGTTACCGGCGGTCTGAACAACTCCCGTGAGGGTCACGGCGAGTCCGCAGCCAAGGGTGGCTCCGGCCGTCAGTCCAACCCAGTTACCGTCACCTCCCCTAATGGCGGCGAGTACACCCTGGACCACGGCATGGTTGCAATCGCTTCTATCACCTCTTGCACCAACACCTCTAACCCATCCGTCATGGTTGGCGCTGGCCTCATCGCCCGCAAGGCTGCTGAAAAGGGCCTGACCTCCAAGCCATGGGTTAAGACCATCTGTGCACCGGGTTCCCAGGTTGTTGACGGTTACTTCCAGCGTGCAGACCTCTGGAAAGATCTTGAGGCTCTGGGCTTCTACCTCTCCGGCTTTGGTTGCACCTCCTGCATCGGCAACTCCGGCCCGCTTCCGGAGGAGATCTCCGCTGCCATCAACGAGCATGACTTGGCTGCAACCGCAGTCCTGTCCGGTAACCGTAACTTCGAGGGACGTATCTCCCCGGACGTCAAGATGAACTACTTGGCTTCCCCAATCATGGTTATCGCTTATGCTATTGCTGGTACCATGGACTTCGATTTCGACACCCAGGCTCTGGGTCAGGATCAGGACGGCAACGATGTCTTCCTGAAGGACATCTGGCCTTCCTCCGAGGAGATCGAGGACACCATCCAGAAGGCAATCTCCCGCGAGCTCTACGAGGCTGACTACGCTGACGTCTTCAAGGGTGACGATGCATGGCGCTCCCTCGATGTGCCAGAGGGCGAGACCTTCGACTGGAACGACGACTCCACCTACATCCGCAAGGCACCGTACTTCGACGGCATGCCGGCAGAGCCGACCCCAGTCGAGGACATCAAGGGCGCTCGCGTTCTTGCCAAGCTGGGCGATTCCGTCACCACCGACCACATCTCCCCTGCTTCCTCCATTAAGCCGGGCACCCCTGCTGCTCAGTACCTGGATGAAAACGGCGTTGAGCGTCAGGACTACAACTCCCTCGGTTCCCGTCGTGGTAACCACGAGGTCATGATGCGTGGTACCTTCGCCAACATCCGTCTGCAGAACCAGCTGGTCGACGTTGCTGGTGGCTACACCCGCGACTTCACCCAGGAAGGCGCACCGCAGTCCTTCATCTTCGACGCTTGCGAGAACTACAAAGCAGCTGGCATTCCGCTGGTTGTTATCGCTGGCAAGGAGTACGGCACCGGTTCTTCCCGTGACTGGGCTGCTAAGGGCACCAACCTGCTTGGCGTCAAGGCTGTCATTACCGAGTCCTTCGAGCGTATCCACCGCTCCAACCTCATTGGTATGGGCGTTATCCCGCTGCAGTTCCCGGAGGGCGAGTCCCACGAGTCCCTCGGCCTGGATGGCACCGAGACCTTCGACATCGAAGGCATCTCCGCTCTCAACGAGGGTGGCATCCCGAAGTCGGTTCACGTGACCGCTACCAAGGAGTCTGGCGAGTCCGTCGAGTTCGACGCTAAGGTCCGCATCGATACCCCGGGTGAGGCCGACTACTACCGCCACGGCGGCATCCTGCAGTACGTGCTGCGCCAGATGGTTAAGGCTTAAGGTCTTCACACCATCTAATTCCTAGGTAAAACCCTAGGTAGAGCGGGGATCGCAAGTTATCTTGCGGTCCCCCTTTTAGACTTGACCGGGGGAATCCAAGCTCCGGTTAGAACTAAATATTTCTAACTTGCTATCTAGAAGAAACGGATTTTCTATGCCCATCGTGAGTGATGCTGAGCTCAACCGACGTCGACATGACATCCTCGTTGGTGCACGCAAGTGTTTCGCCGAGCATGGCTACGAGGGAGCTACGGTCCGCCTTCTAGAAGAGGCCACGGGCAAGTCCCGCGGCGCCATCTTCCACCACTTTGGCGACAAAGAGTCATTGTTCTTGGCGCTGGCGCGTGAAGACGCTGCCCGCCAGGCGGAGGTCGTTGCGAATAACGGCTTGGTCGAAGTAATGAGTGAGATGCTCCGCCACCCAGAGCGCCACGATTGGCTGGCTACTCGGTTGGAGATCTCATCGCTGCTGCGGACCGATCCTTCGTTCCGCGCGCGGTGGGTGGACCAACAATCGGTGCTTTCCGACGCAGTCCGTGCCCGCCTACAGTCCAACGCTGAGGAAGGTCGCATGCGCGACGACGTCAGCGTGGACACGTTGGTGCTCTACCTCGAGACCTTCATGGATGGCTTCATTTCCCGCCTAGCACTCGGTGACCACGCTGGTCTTAGAGCTGTGCTAGACCTCGTGGAGCAAACCATCCGTAAAGATAAAGCGGGTGCCTAGCCGGCTTAAATACTGCTGACTGGATTCTCGCCATCGATGAAGGCCAACGGGCTAGCCGGAAGGCTCTCGCGGCCAACAACTTCAGTAATCACCTCGGCAACCAGCTCACGGCTAGTCTGGCCGTGAGGATTCGTATCCTCGATTACCTCGATGCCGCCCGCTGGCTCTTCCGTAAGCGCAGATGGGCCGAGGATGACATAGTTCAGTTCAGAAGAATTCAGGCGGTTGTCTACTGCCTTCTTTGACTCAACGTAGGCGTACCAAGACTCATCATTGGGATCGGTCTCGTTGTGCGTTGCGCCAACGTAGGAGATCATCACGTAATCAGGTACCTTTTTGCCCTCTGCTTTGAGCAGCTCTAGGGCGTCGATAGTTGCCATTGCGCCATCGCGATCTACAGCCCAGGTAAGGTCTGCGCCTCCACGGCCGCCGTTACCGGCACCCCACACCACGGTGTCGAAGTCCGCGAAAAGCTCAGCCCATTCTTGGGCGCTGGTCTTTGTGATGTCCTTCAGCACTGCGGTAGCGCCTAGGTTTTCAATCTCCTCCACTTGGGACTCGGAGCGGATCAGCGAATGAACGTTGTGGCCCACTTTTAGCATCTTCGGGGTGGCAAGCAGACCGACCTTTCCGTGTCCGCCAATGTAAAGTACTTTCTTTTTCGTCAAAGTCATGGCCCCCACCGTACGTGAAGAGCGATAGAATTTAATCCATGATTGCCATTATGACTGTTACCGGTGCGGATAGCACCGGAATTATCGCTTCTGTTACAACCAGTCTCGCTGAACTTGGAGTCAACATCGTTGACGTCTCCCAGACCTTGATGTCTGGCTTCTTCACCATGATTCTGCGCGTGGAATTTGATGAATCTGAGGTTTCGATCCAACAGATTCAAGAGCGCATGAATAAGGTGGGCGAAGACATCAACCAGTCCATCCGTGTTCAATCCGAGGCGCTGTTTACAGCGATGAACGAGATCTAGATATGCTCAATCGCTTTAATACCGTAAGTATCCTCGACACGATCGAGATGATCGATAAGTACCGTCTCGATATCCGTACCGTCACCATGGGTATCTCGCTGCTTAGCTGCACGCGCTCTTCTATGGACGCTACAGCACAGGCTGTCTATGACTTGGTCACCGAGCGAGCCAAGCACTTGGTGGAAGTCTGCGAAGGCATCGAGCAAGAGCTCGGCATCCCGATCGTGAACAAGCGAATCTCGGTGACCCCGGTCAGCCTGATCGTGGCTGGTGTCGACGGCAACCCGGTCGAGGTAGCCAAGGCCCTGGACCGTGCCGCAGCTGAGACCGGCGTCAACTTCGTCGGCGGCTACTCTGCTCTCGTGGAAAAGGGCGCCACCACCGCGGAAAAGAAGCTCATCAATTCGATCCCTGAGGCACTGTCCACCACGGAGCTCGTGTGCTCCTCCGTAAATATCGCGTCCTCCCGCGCGGGCATCAACATGAATGCCGCCAAGCGCATGGGCGAGGTCATCAAGGAGGCCGCCGAACTGACCAAGTATCAGTCGGCGATCGCCTGCGCCAAGCTGGTGGTCTTTGCAAACTCCGTGGGCGACAACCCGTTCATGGCGGGTGCCTTCCACGGCATCGAGGAACCGGATTGCGTGGTTTCCGTGGGCGTTTCCGGCCCCGGCGTGGTTGACCGTGCGTTGGGCAACCTCGAGGGTGCCACCCTGGATCAGGTTGCCGAGGAGGTCAAGAAGGCCGCGTTTAAGATCACGCGTGCTGGCCAGCTCGTGGGCAACATGGCCTCCGAGCGCCTTGGCGTTCCCTTCGGCATCATTGACCTTTCCCTGGCACCGACGGCCGAGCTCGGCGACTCAGTGGCACACATCCTCGAGCACATGGGCCTTGACCAGGTCGGCACGCACGGCACTACCGCCGCGCTGGCGCTGCTTAACGACGCAGTGAAGAAGGGCGGCATGATGGCGTGTTCCCGCGTCGGCGGCCTTTCGGGTTCCTTCATCCCGGTCTCCGAGGACAAGGGCATGATCGACGCAGTGCGTTCCGGTGCCATCTCCATGGACAAGCTGGAAGCCATGACCGCAATCTGCTCGGTCGGCTTCGACATGATTGCGCTTCCTGGCGATACCTCTGCGGCAACTATTGCCGGCATGATTGCTGATGAAGCCGCCATCGGTGTGATGAACCATAAGACCACCGCGGTCCGCGTTATTCCAGTACCGGGTGCCAAGATTGGCGACGAAGTCAACTTCGGTGGTCTGCTCGGATACGCTCCGGTCATCCCGGTCAACACCGTGGGCAACTCTACGTTTGTCAATCGCGGCGGCTTTATCCCGGCACCGGTCCACGGCTTCCGAAATTAATCAGCAGCGTAGAGCTAGAGAGGTGACCTGCGCATAAGCCGCAATTTCTTCTACGAAACGAGGTTCATGGCAGGTCACCACGAGGGCTGCTCCCCTTGCTAAAGCGTGGTGCATGAGCCGGTGCACCCACGTTGTGCCCCGGGCGTCGAGAAGCGTGTCTGGCTCATCCAACATCACGACCTCGCGCCCCTGCGCCACCACGTGGGCAATCTGTGCTACGCGTAGCTGGGACATAGAGACGTCCAGCGGATGATCATCGAAGGCAATCTCGGCGGAAAGCTGGCTCAAGAGTTCTTCGGGTAGAGTCCCTTCCCCGATCCACTGGGCGATGGTGGGTTCAATAATCTGATCTAGCGGCGACTGTAAAGCCAGCGATGTGCTCGCATGCACAGGAGCATTTCCGTCGAGGCCGGCCATCGCGCGCAACAGCGTGGTCTTGCCGGAGCCGTTGTCGCCGCGCAGCCACAGCACGGCGCCGTGCTGCAACCGCAAATCCACCGGCCCTACCGTGAAAAGCTTGGAGTCCACAGGTTTCAGGTTCCACCACCGCCTGCGCCTGCCACCGCGCTTGGCTTGAATACCGTCTAGAACGATTGCCTCACCAGACGGAACAATCGCTTCCAGTTCTTGGCCGTCCTGCGCGAGCATCTGCATCTCGTGCTCGACCAACACCACGGCTGTTTGATCCAACTTTCCTAAGTAGGCCGCGATGCGTTCGCGGGAATGCGCGTCTAGGCCGGCCCATGGCTCAACAATAATCAGGATTTCCGGTCGCGCGATGGCGACTTGTGCCAGTGCGAGCCGACGCGTTTGACCGCCCGACAGCGTGGCGGGATTGCGGGTGCCATCAAGGTCGACATCGCCAAGCGTGGCGTCAACACGCTGGGCCATCTCCTCGCACTGCCTGCCTTGGTTCTCCAAGGCCAAAGCCAGTTCCTCACGCACGGTATCGCGCAGAAAAGTAACGTGCGCAGCCGCAAAGGAACCAATGACAGTATTTACGCCTAACTCCCGCGCGAGTTCCTGTGCCACTTCATCGGCGTTTTCCTCAAAAGCGACCCTCAAGGTGTGGATTTCACCAGGTTTTAGCTCCATATCACCGCTCCCAAGATGCTAAATACTGGCAAGGTCCAGCGCAATACTTGCTGGAACTTACTATCTGGTACGGGGACCAGCACTGTACGTTTGCCCGGGGTATCGAAGCCAATGGCTCCCAACGCATGCCCGCGGCTTGCGCCTTGGGTAAGCAAGCGTGCGATGACCGGAATGATGACACGGGGTGCAACATTGCCCAAGTGAATCTTCGCCCCGGCGAGGCGGTTAGCATCGCGTACTGCGGCCACCGTTGCAGCACCCTGCGGCAATGATTGGAGCGACGCCCCCACAACATATGCGGCCTTGTGTCCAAACCGCGAGGTTTGCAGCCATTTGGCTACGTCACTTACCTTTAGTGCTGCCGCTGCAGCGAGGATGCATCCCATGAGCGTGGCGAATCGCAGCGAAAGCTTAGCTGCAAGCCACAGCCCGTCACTGGTTAAAAAGGGCGCGAGGCGATTATCACCATAGGGCGCATGGATAAGCACCATCGAGGCGGCAGCGGGAAGCGCCAATACCGCGGTGGTCGCTACCACGGAGATGGAGCGTGACCAGATGGTGCCGCATATAAGCCATACGCTAAGCAGCACAAAGCTAAGCCAGGGCTGGTTGATCGCCACGACGAGAAACCACGTTGATGCGGCCGCACTGAAGATAGTTGCGGGATGAATCATAGCTGAGGGCGCAGCGATTCCAGGGTGCGCTTGGGCAATGCCTTGACGGTGGCCCACACGATCAAAAACACGATGATCTTATCGAGCGGATCGGAGATAAAGGACTGCAACGTCACCGATGCGAGTAGAGAGTTTCCCAACTCGCGGAAAAGCGAGACCACAGCGCCCGTACCCAGGCCGGCTGTTCCTCCATAAACGAAAGCCGCAACCGGTGCCGCAAGCATGCCGGAGATGATGCCGATAACAGCACCAGAAGCAACAACGCGCCACCACTTCTTAAACGCGCCGTGGGAAATAGCCCACCCGGAAAGGTACCCAGTAGCTGCAGAAACGGCCGCAAACGGAAGTGCTGCGGGATTGATGAGTCCCCACACCACCGAAGACAACGTGCCCGTGGCAAGGCCTGCGATTGGCCCGGCAAGAGCGGCTACGAGGATCGTGCCGACCGCGTCCAAATACAAAGGCACTCCGATAGAACCGATGATCTCGCCTACCACGATGTTTAAGACCAGAGCTACTGGAATGATCGCGATAGTACGGGCTGGAAGAACAGGCAATGTGCCTGCCAACAAAAACACGGCACCGCCCACATAGCCGCCCAAGGTAATGAGTGCCTCGGTCGAACCGGCTACTGATTCCCAAGAGGTCGGACGCACGAGGACCAGATAAATCCACGTCGCTGCAACCAAAAGGCCGCCGGCCAGGACCATAGCCTTGCGCGCAGGCGTTAGAGATAACTGTGACATAAAAAGAATTCTCCAGATAAAAGAAATGAAAGAAGGAAAAGCAAACGGATCTGCTTTGGATTTAATGCCCTATGTCACCTCGGGCAACGCACCAATAATAGGCAGACTAGGCGTGCTTGCTCAAAATCCGCGCGGCGCGAAGAAACTCAGCATGCGCGCCGGGGATATCCACGGCCTGCACGAGCCGCGCATTATGCGGCAGATCCCAATGCCCACGCAAGTCCGCGACGCTGGTTCCTCGCATCAACTGTGAATCCGCTTCGACCGCCACGGTGGTCTCTTGCTTTAGGTAGTCCACGCGCTCGAGCGCAATCATGCACGTTAAAAGGTCATGGATTTGTGCTTGGTATCCCTCGCCCTGCGCGCGGTGAAACTCGAAGTAAAAACGGAGGATCTCCGGAAGGTGCGCCTTCACGGGGTGCTCCCCCAACTCCTTCATCAGCGCCTCCAGGCGTGGTGGATCGATGAGGAATTGCTCGGTGACCTCCAAAGAGCACAAGGTAGCGTTGACTGTTTCGCGCTGGAGAGCATCAAAGAATTGCTGTGCCGCATGCGGGTCCACCCAGAAATTCCACTCGGCCGTGGGTGTGGTATTGCCTCGATAGTTAATCGCGCCGCCCATAACGCTGACCTTGGAAAATCCTGAAGTGCCGGCCAAGGCGGCGTTTGTTAGCGGGCCGGTGACGACGAGCTCGGCCCGGGCGTCGGCTGCGGCCTGCCAAAGCTCGCGCCAATCGTGGTGCGGCTCAAACTTCGGCGCGCTGACATAACCCAAACCGGCAGCGCCATGAGTTTCAGGTGTGGTCACCAGCTCCGCCTCGAGCGGGACGGGATGGCCCGGCGCAACGGGAACGCCGCCCAGCCCGCAGACCTGCAAGATGAAAGCAGCATTGCGTGCGGTGGTCGAAACATCGACGTTGCCGGCCGTGGTAGTCACTCCCACCAGCTCAATCTCGCCGGCGTGATGCAGCCCCGCGAGATAGAGCAGGGCCAAGGCATCATCAATGCCTGGATCACAATCGATAAAGACCTTGCGTGCTGCCATCTGCTTTCCTCTCTATAGGTCCTTTTAACCTTGGTGTGGAATAGGCCAACGAACTAGGCTAGCTCGACGATCTCCATGTACTCGTCGCTCCACATGTCTTCGTCGCCATCAGGCATGATGATCACGCGCTCCGGCTTTAGGGCCTTAACCGCACCAGGGTCGTGCGTGACCAGGACGACCGCACCGGTGTAAGTGGATAGCGCATCCAGGACCTGTTCGCGCGACTGCGGGTCCAAGTTGTTAGTAGGCTCATCCAGCAGCAAGACGTTTGCGCGCGAGGAAACCAGAGTTGCAAGCGAAAGACGCGTCTTCTCACCACCGGATAAGGTACCGGCGGGTTGCTCCAGCTTGTCGCCGGAGAACATAAAGGCACCGAGGAGGCCACGGAGATCCTGTTGGCCTGCGTCCGGGCAGGCTTCAATGGTGTTCTCCCACACGGTCTTGTTCGGGTCGATGTTGTCGTGCTCCTGCGCGAAGTAGCCGATACGCAGACCATGGCCGGAAACAATGCCGCCCTCACCGTCGGTGCGCTCTACTCCCGCAAGCAGCTTCAGCAACGTGGTCTTACCAGCTCCGTTGTAACCGAGAACAACCACGCGGGAACCCTTGTCAATGGCGAGATCGACGCCAGCAAAGACCTCCAACGAGCCGTACATCTTGGTAAGGCCCTTCGCGTTCATCGGGGTCTTGCCGCACGGCGCCGGCTCCGGGAACTTGATGGAGGCAACCTTATCGGCCACGCGCACCTCATCGAGCTCGTTCATCATGCGATCGGCGCGCGCAAGCATTTGCTTAGCCGCAGCAGCCTTGGTGGCTTTGGCACCCAGCTTCGCCGCCTGTTTCTGCAGGGCGGAAGCCTTCTTCTCCGCATTGGCACGCTCACGGCGGCGACGTGCCTCATCGGTAGCGCGCGCATCCAGGTACTTCTTAAAGCCCATGTTGTAGACGTCTGCTTCAGCGCGCACCGCGTCAAGGAACCATACCTTGTTGCAGACTGCCTCAAGCAGATCCACATCGTGCGAAATCATGATGAGGCCGCCCTCGTGCTTGGACAAGAATCCGCGCAGCCACGTAATGGAGTCAGCATCCAAGTGGTTGGTTGGCTCATCCAGCAGCAAGGTGGTTTGGGACTTACCAGAGCCTGCCGAAGCCGCGAACAATATCTGCGCCAGCTCCACACGCCTGCGCTGACCGCCAGACAGGGTCTTCAACTTCTGGTCGAGGATGCGCTGCGGCAGGCCCAAGTTATCGCAAATCTGCGCGCACTCGGAGTCTGCTTCGTAGCCACCCAACGAGTGGTACTCCTCCTCCAAGCGGGAGTATTTGCGGATGGCTTTGTCACGGAACTTCTCATCCGTGGCAGTCTCCATCAGCTCCTGCTGCTTTGCCATACGGCGCTTGATCTCGTCCAAACCGCGGGCGGAGAGAACGCGCTCACGGGCGGTGATCTCGATATTGCCTTCGCGGGAGTCCTGTGGCAGGTAACCAATGGGGCCGGAACGCGTGACAGACCCGCCATAGGGCTCGGTCTCCCCTGCCAGGATGCGCATGGTGGTCGTCTTGCCCGCACCGTTGCGTCCGACCAGCCCGATGCGGTCGCCCGGCTGCACACGCAGGTGCTGGCCAGGGGCGTCGAGAAGCGTACGTGCGCCCACGCGCACCTCGAAATCATTGGTCACAATCACGAGGAATCAGTCTATCAACCGGCGCTAACAGGTCATAGCTGAGCCAAAACCAGAAAACAAGATAAGTCCCGCGGCCATTCGGCAGCGGGACTTATCAAGATGTGGAAGTTTAAATTGCTCGCCTAGACTGCGAAGCCTAGGGCCTGCAACATTTCGCGGCCTTCCTCGGTGATCATGTTCGGGCCCCATGGCGGCATCCAGACCCAGTTGATCTGGACGGCGTCGGCAAGCTTATTGCCCACAACAGCCGCCTCGACCTGCTCGCCGATGACATCGGTCAGCGGGCACGCCGGCGAGGTCAGCGTCATGTTGATCTTGGCGGTCTCCTTGCCGTCGACGTCCTCGAGCCAGACATCATAGACCAAGCCCAAGTCCACGACGTTGATGCCCAGCTCTGGGTCAATCACGTCGCGCATGTACTCGGTGATATCAAACGCCTTGGCAATCTGCTCCTCGGTCTGCGGTGGACGCTCGCCGCTGCCGGAAAAATTGGCGTTGGAATCCTGATATGGATCTACTGGTTCAGACATTTATTTCTCCAGTTCATTGAGTGCTTCCATGGATGCGGCCTGAAAGGCCTTCCATCCGAGCAAAGCGCATTTGACGCGGGCGGGAAACTTGGCGACGCCGCCGAAAGCAACACCGTCTCCAATGATCTCATCGTCGCCCTCGATTTCTCCGCGGGAGGTGACCATCTTTTCGAACTCGTCGAGCTTCGCGCGCGCTTCATCCAAGGACTTGCCCACGATCTCCTCCGCCATGACGGAGGTGGAGGCCTGCGAGATGGAGCAGCCCTCGGCGTCGTAGGAAACATCCTTTACGGTCTTGCCGTCCTCCGAAAGCTTCACGCGCAAGGTGATCTCGTCACCGCAGGATGGGTTGACGTGGTGAACCTCGGCCTGTCCTTCACGCAAGCCCGCGAATTTCGGGTTCTTATAGTGGTCCAGGATGACGTCCTGATACATCGAATCTAGATTCATTACTCCACTCCAAAGAATTCGCGTGCTGCCTTGACGGCCTCGATGAGCTTATCTACTTCTTCCTCCGTGTTGTAGAGGTAGAAGCTGGCGCGCGCAGTCGAATTGACGTTGCCTGCACGGTGCAGCGGCCACGCGCAGTGATGGCCGGTGCGGATCGCGACGCCGTGGGAATCTAGGACCTGGCCCAGATCGTGCGGGTGCACACCATCGACGACGAACGAGACCGCACCACCGCGGCTTTCGGTATCCTTCGGACCCACGATGTGCAGGCCAGGGATCTGCTGCAGGCCGTCCAGAGCGCGGGCGGTGAGTTTTTGCTCATGCGCATGGATATTGTCCATGCCGATTTCAGACAAGAACTTCACCGCCGCACCAAGACCAACTACTTGGCTGGTCATCTGAGTGCCCGCCTCAAAGCGAGTCGGCGGCGCGGCGAAGGTGGTCTCATCCATCTTCACGATTTCGATCATCGAGCCACCCGTTAGGAAAGGCGGGAGCTTTTCCAGTAGCTCAGCCTTTCCGTACAGGGCACCGATGCCGGTCGGACCACACATCTTGTGGCCTGAGAACGCAGCGAAGTCGACGTCGAGCGCGTGAAAATCCACTGCCATGTGTGGCACGGACTGGCAGGCGTCGAGGACGACCAACGCGCCGACCTCACGGGCGCGGCGCACCAGCTCGTCGACGTCGGCCACCGCGCCGGTGACGTTGGACTGATGGGTGAAAGCCACTACCTTGACGGAATCATCGAGCTCGAGGGAGTCGAGATCGATGCGCCCGTCTTCGGTCATGGAATACCACTTCAGCTGCGCACCGGTGCGCTGACACAGTTCCTGCCATGGCACGAGATTGGCATGGTGCTCCAGCTCGGTAATGACCACGGTGTCGCCCTCGCCTACGTACAGATCGCCTGCGCGTTCGTCGGAAAGCACGTAGGCAACCTCGTTGAGAGCCTCAGTTGCGTTCTTGGTGAAAGCAATCTCATCACGATCAGCGCCCACGAAAGCCGCGATGGCTTGGCGAGCAGACTCGTAAGCGTCGTCCGCCTCCTCCGCCAGCTGATAGGAACCGCGGTGGACCGGAGCATTCGTGCCCAGTACGAACTCCTCCTCCGCCTTCCACACTGGCAGCGGACGCTGGGACGTAGCTCCCGAATCGAGGTACACCAGCGGCTTATCGTCGCGCACGGTGCGGCTCAGGATCGGGAATTGCTCCCTGATGGCAGAAACGTCGAAGTTAGACATTGTCCTTCTTACTTAACGAATTGGTCGTAACCGGACTCTTCAAGCTGGTCAGCCAGCTCAGCGCCGCCGGTCTTGATGACCTGGCCGTTGGCGAAGACGTGGACGAAGTCCGGCTTCACGTAATTGAGGATGCGCTTGTAGTGGGTAATCATCAAGATGCCGCCGTTGGTCTCCTCTTGGAAGCGGTTGATGCCCTCGGAAACAACGCGCAGAGCATCGACGTCCAGGCCGGAGTCGGTCTCATCCATGATTGCGAACTTTGGCTTGAGCAGATCGAGCTGCATAACCTCGTGGCGCTTCTTCTCGCCACCAGAGAAGCCCTCGTTGACGGCACGGTGTGCGAAGGACTTATCGATGGAAAGCTTCTCACGTGCCTCGCTAAGCTCCTTGTTCCATTCGCGCAGCTTCGGAGCCTCGCCGCGCACAGCAGTGACGGCAGAGCGCATGAACTGCGCCATCTTCACGCCCGGAACCTCGGTTGGGTACTGCATGGCCAGGAAGAGGCCAGCACGTGCGCGCTCGTCAACTTCCATCTCAAGGACGTTTTCGCCATCGAGCAGGATCTCGCCCTCGGTTACTTCGTACTTCGGGTGGCCAGCGATGACGTAGGACAAGGTGGACTTGCCGGAGCCATTCGGGCCCATGACGGCGTGGGTCTCACCGGACTTGATGGTCAGGTTGACGCCCTTGAGGATTTCCTTGGCCTCACCGTCCTCCTCGTTCGGGAGGACCTGCGCGTGGAGATTCTTGATTTCCAGGGTAGACATTGAGTTAGACCTGCTTTCGGGGATTGTTTCTAGGCGTTGATTTTTTCGAGCTCGTCAATGACGCGGGTTTCTAGATCCTCGCGCAAGGACTCAACTGGAATGCGGGAGATGACCTCGGAGAAGAAGCCGCGGATGATAAGGCGGCGTGCCTCTGCAGCCGGGATACCGCGGGACATCAGGTAGAACAGCTCGAGGTCGTCGAAGCGGCCAACGGTTGCGGCGTGGCCAGCCCCCACGATTTCGCCGGTCTGGATCTCCAGGTTCGGGATCGCATCGGCGCGAGCACCCTCAGTCAGGATGAGGTTGTTGTTGGTCTCATAGGTATCGGTGTTGGTGGCATCCTTGCGGATCAGTACGTCGCCAACCCAGCAGGTGCGCGCCTCAGCACGGCCAGACTCGGCGGAACCGTCAGCATGGGTTTCACCCTGCAGCGCACCCTTGTAGAACACGCGGGAGCGGCAGTTCGGTACCGAGTGGTCAACGAGCAGGCGGTTCTCGAAGTACTGGCCTGCATCGGCGAAGTAGACGCCGAGCATCTCTGCGTCGCCGCCTGGAGCGGTAAAGGCAACGCGTGGAACGATTCGCACGATTTCGCCGCCGAAGATGGCGGTGTTGTGGCGCAGAACAGAATCTCGACCCATGGAGGCAACCTGGTGGCCCAGGTGTACCGCGTTGTCTTCCCAGTCAGCGTCGACAACAACGGTGACGTTGGCGCCGTCGCCGACGATGAACTCAACGTTGTCAGCGTGGGTGCCGGAACCGACATACTTGAGCACGACGGTGGCCTCTGCATGGTGGCCCACCTGGATGGAGGTTGCACCGAAGGAGGTCACGCCCTCACCCGCGCCAGTGATGGTGATTTCCACTGGCTTATCCAGCTGAGCCTCAGCATCGATGGTGACCAACTGCGCTTCTGGCATGGAAGACCATGCCTGGGCTGCAACGCGGTCTGCAGGAGCACCTGCCTTGCCTAGGCGGGAATCGTCGGCAACGACGGTCTCGGAGCTAACGCCTTCCGGTGCGCTGACAGCAATCTTCTGCGCTACCGCCGGAGCGAACTCGCCGTTGTGCAAGCCACGCAGGTTACGCAGGGCGATAAAACGCCAAACCTCGTCGCGACCGTGCGGTACTGGGAAGTCCTCCACATTGAAAGACGTGAACTGATCGCCCTTGGTGACGTCAGCCGGATTGAATTCGTTAGATGCGACCACTTAGCCCACCGATCCTTCCATCTGCAGTTCAATAAGGCGGTTGAGCTCGAGGGCGTACTCCATCGGAAGCTCCTTCGCGATTGGCTCCACGAAGCCGCGCACGATCATCGCCATTGCCTCCTCTTCCGCGATGCCGCGGGACATGAGGTAGAACAGCTGCTCTTCGGAAACCTGGGACACCGTTGCCTCGTGGCCCAAGGTCACGTGGTCATTACGGATGTCGTTATACGGGTATGTATCGGAACGCGAATTGTTGTCCACGAGCAATGCGTCGCACTCGACGTTCGCGGTGGAGTTGGATGCGTTCGCGTTGACCTGCACCAGGCCGCGGTAAGCCGCGCGGCCACCGTTGCGGGCGACGGATTTAGACACGATGTTGGAGGAGGTACGCGGAGCCATGTGCAGCATCTTGGAACCGGTGTCCTGGACCTGATCCTCGCCAGCGAAAGCCAGAGAGAGAACTTCGCCCTTGGCATGCTCGCCGGTCAGCCAACAAGACGGGTACTTCATGGTGACCTTGGAACCGATGTTGCCATCGACCCATTCCATGGTGCCGCCCTCTTCCACCTTTGCGCGCTGGGTAACCAGGTTGTAGACGTTGGTGGACCAGTTCTGGATCGTGGTGTAGCGGCAACGGCCGCCTTTCTTCACGACGATCTCGATAACGCCGGTGTGCAAAGAATCGGAGTTGTAGATAGGAGCGGTACAACCCTCGATGTAGTGAACATAAGCGTCCTCCTCAACGACGATGAGGGTGCGCTCGAACTGGCCCATGTTCTCGGTGTTGATGCGGAAGTATGCCTGCAGCGGAATATCCACGTGCACGCCCTTTGGAACATAGACAAAGGAGCCGCCGGACCAGCAGGCATTGTTCAGCGCGGAGAATTTATTATCGCCAGCCGGAATGACGGTGCCGAAGTACTCCTGGAGAATTTCCGGGTACTCGCGCACTGCGGTATCGGTATCGACGAAGATAACGCCTTGGGCCTCCAGGTCCTCGCGAATCTTGTGGTAGACAACCTCAGACTCGTACTGCGCAGCAACGCCGGAGACCAGGCGCTTCTTTTCTGCATCCGGGATACCCAGCTTGTCGTAGGTCTCCTTGATATCAGAAGGAAGATCGTCCCAGGTCTGCGCCTGCTTCTCAGTGGAGCGCACGAAGTACTTGATGTTGTCGAAGTCAATAGCGGAGAGATCCGGGCCCCACGTTGGAACCGGCTTCTTGTTAAAGATGCGCAGCGCCTTCAGACGGGATTCCAGCATCCACTCCGGCTCGTTCTTCTTCTCAGAAATATCGCGGACGACGTCCTCGCTGAGTCCTCGGTGAGCTGCCTGGCCCGCTTCGTCGGAATCGTGCCAGCCGTACTCGTAACCACCGATGGAAGAGATGATCTCGTCATCACTCATCTTGGTCTCGAGGCCTGGCGCCGGTTGTGCCTGAGTCATAACCCGCTCCTTTCGTCTAATGCTTTGTTTCCCGGTCTTGGTTAACCGGTGTCAAGGGGATGTTTGTGGTGCAGATTCCATGGCCATCTGCAATAGAAGCCAAGGGCTGCACGTGTTTACCTAACAGGGCAGAAAAGACTTCCTGTTCAGCCTCACATAGTTCCGGATGCTCTGCAGCCACATGGGCGACTGGGCAATGGTGCTGGCAAATCTGCACACCAAAACCGGCACTGTTGACGGTCGCGGCATAGCCATGTTCGTCCAAGACAGCAGCCAACTTTTGGGCCACTTCCTCTACGGACTCATCTTCCCCGATAAGCGGGTGCACGTCCTCAAGGAGCTTTTCAAAGCGGGCCTTTGCAAAACTGCGCACGGCCTCGGCTCCACCTGCCGCCCTTAGGGCGTTCAGGGCATCGGAAGCCAGCGCGTCGTAGGCATGCCCGAATTGTGCACGCCCGCGGTCTGTGAGGCGGAAATGCTTGGCGGGGCGGCCGCGGCCAGCCGCGAGCGACTTACGCTGGACCACCTCCGTGAGCTCTTCTTCCACCAGAATGTCTAAGTGCCGGCGGATACCGGCGGCCGAAAGACCTAGGCGCTCGCCAAGATACGAGGCCGTAACCGGCCCATCCTTAAGGAGGAGAAGCATGACCTGGCGGCGGGTATCGCCTTCAGTGGTCCTGGTCTCCTTTTCTGGGACCATCTGCTACACCTCCCGTCTTGAAAGCGAACGACTATTTTTAGACAACACTAGTGTTCCCTAATTCATTCCCAATTTCCACCAACGCAGGTACCCGGCGTGGCGAGCCCTCACCCCCAAGCCAATTGGCGGCCCGCTAGAGTAAACATTTATGAAACAACGCCTCACTGCTTTCCTCACGGGTATCCGCCAGGATCTCCCGCGTCTTGGCAGTGCGGGATCGCGTTCCGCGCAGCTGCATGCCGATGGAAATAGCGAAGATGCACCCGGCTCCCTGCCCGGCGCACTCTACGACCTTCTGCCAGATGAAGACGCCGCTCGCCCGCGTACCACCATCGCCCAGCTGCGTGCCTTCTTTGTGCTGCGATGGATGGGCACGCTGGGTGCCATCCTCATCGCCGTCGGCGGCCTTGGGGCCGGCGCACTGCCCGTAGTAGGCAACCCCTATGACAACGTGCCCTTCGGCTCATTGATGTCGCGCATGTTGCAATCGGCTTCTGCCCTCGTCTTCTGCGGCGTAGGCCTGATGGTCACCGCATGGGTGCTCATGGCCCCGTTTGTTGGAACGCCTCTCCGCAACACCGAAAGCAATGGCGAGCATTCGCGGCCGCGCCGGTTGGTTACTGAAAGCCAGCTCTGGCGTACCTGGGCTGGTTGGGTTATCCCACTTGTTTTCACTGCGCCCCTTTTTACCCAGGACATTTATTCCTATCTGGCCAACGGCTCCATCGTCACCCAGGGCCTCGACCCATACTCTGGGGGCCCGGTGGAGCTCCTCGGTTCAGCCGATCCTTTGGCTCGCTCGGTCCCCTTCATCTGGGCTAACTCGCCCTCACCTTATGGCCCCGTCGCACTCGGGTTGGCCGGGATAGTCAGCCTGCTCACCGGCAATTCAATCATCTTGGGGGTTATCGCACACCGGCTGCTTTCGCTAGCCGGCATAATCGCCGCCGGCTGGGCCATCTCGCAGTTGGCTATCCGTTGTCGAGTCTCGCCCGAGTCCGCACTGTGGTTGGGCATCCTCAACCCGCTGACCACGTTGCACCTGGTAGGCGGCATCCACAATGAATCGGTCATGTTGGGATTGGCCTTGGTCGGCGTCGAGCTCGGCCTGCGCGGCGTCGACTGCCTAGGCGGCGCTCCGGCGTGGCTGTACTTTTTATGCTCGGGATTGCTCATTTCATGCGCCGGAATGGTCAAGGTTACGGGCTTCATCGGGCTGGGATTCGTTGGAATGGCGCTCGCCCGCGTGCTATTCATCCGCCGCGGATACTCCACCCCACGCGCCATCGGTAGCGCCGTCGCCCTGCAGTTTTTCATCCTGTTGGCCGCAATTGCCCTTGTCACGCTGACTTCCGGAATCGGGCTTGGCTGGATAACCGGGCAAGGCGGCGCAGCATCCATCCGCTCGTGGTTGTCCTCTAGTACTGCAGTCGGCGTCAGTGCTGGCTTCCTCGGAATGCTCTTAGGTTTGGGCGATCACACCGACGCCATCCTCACTTTCACCCGTACCATCGGTGTTATCATCGCAGCCGGTTTCATGCTGCGTATGTTGCTAGCCACATATCGTGGCAGCATCCACCCGGTAGGCGGCCTCGGCATCGCCACCTTGGTGCTGGTCATCTTCTTCCCAGTGGTCCACCCGTGGTACATCCTGTGGGCCGTGCTGCCCTTGGCGGCGTGGGCCAACCGTCTCATCTTCCGGATCACGGTGGTTATATATTCTGCGGCGATGAGTTTCTTCGTGCTCCCTCGCGGCCTTGGCCTACCGCCCGGCACAATCGTGGTCATTTATACCGCAGCTATCGTGACTTATCTCGTGGTCATGGGACTGTGGATGGTGCTATTACGCCGTTCGCGAATCAGTGTCCTAAACTAGGCACTCGTGAATGCAACTTTCGATGGAGCACCAGCGCTAGAGCTCAGCAACGTGGTCAAGTCCTACGGCGATAAACGGGCCGTCGACGGGCTCAGCTTCCGCGTAGAACGCGGCGAGATGCTGTGCCTGCTTGGACCTAACGGCGCCGGCAAAACCACCACCATCGAGATGTGTGAGGGCTTTAAGAAGCCGACGTCGGGAAGCATCCGCGTCTTGGGCCTTAATCCCAGCACCGATCCCGACGCCGTGCGCGAGCGCATCGGCATCATGCTCCAGGGCGGCGGTTCCTACTCTGGCATCCGCGTACGCGAGATGCTACAGCTCAGCGCCAAGTACAGTGCAAACCCGCTCGATCCCGACTGGCTGATTGAACAGCTGGGGCTTAAAGGAGTGGAGAAAAACACTTATCGGCGCCTCTCCGGTGGCCAGCAACAGCGCCTGTCCCTAGCGCTGGCAATCATCGGCCGCCCGGAGTTGGTCTTCCTCGATGAACCAACTGCAGGACTCGACGCCCAATCCCGCTTGGCCGTGTGGGATCTCATCCGCGCGCTCCGCAATGACGGAGTAACCACCGTTCTGACCACCCACCTGATGGACGAGGCCGAGGCTTTGGCTGACCACGTTGTCATCGTGGACCACGGGCACATGGTGGCGCAGGGTACAACGGCAGAGCTCATGGAATCCACGGGCTCACCGCTCATCACTTTCGAGACAGCCACCGAGGTGGACCTTAACGCGCTCAACGCGGCAGGGCTGCCCACTGAGGCCACCCGCCCACTGCATTACCGCGTGGAAACCCCGGCTACCCCAGACGTCATCGCCCGCCTGGCCCAGGAGCTTGCCCAGCAAGGCGTTACCTTACGCAACCTGGACACCACCCACCGCAACCTTGAGGACGTCTTCCTCGACATCACCGGCCGCGAGCTGCGCAGCTAAGGAGTAATCATGACGCGTTTCGAACCGGGAACCTTTCAGCCTCACCCGCAGCGTGCCAGCGTCTGGACCATGGCACGAGCTCAGGGCCTAATCGAGTCCAAACTCATGCTGCGCCACGGTGAGCAGCAACTGCTCAGCATCGTCATTCCCCTAGCCATTTTGATTGGCGCGGCACGGATGGAGCACATTACCGGCCACGGCCTGAAGGAAATATTCCCTATGGTCTTGGCGGTGGCGGCCACAAGCTCCGGCTTTACCGGCCAAGCCATTGCGCTGGCCTTTGACCGCCGCTACGGCGCACTGAAGCGAACTGGCGCCTCCGGCGTCCCGGCCTGGACCATCATCGTGGGCAAGATTGCCGCTGTCTTCTCAATGGTCGCGGTCCAAGTCCTCGTCCTCGGCGGCGTTGCCTTCCTGCTTGGCCTTCGGGCTAGCCTTGGCGGCATCTTGCTGGGGCTTATCACCCTCATCCTGGGCGTGTGCGCCTTCACCGCGCTCGGCCTGCTCCTCGGCGGTACTTTAAGTTCCGAGGTAGTCCTCGCGGTTGCGAACCTCATCTGGTTCATTCTGATGGGAGTCGTGGGCTGGGCCATGTACACCCAAGGCTTGAGCAATGACGGCATCCTTACCGTGGTGCCCACGGTCGCGATGGCAAGCGCGCTTGCCGACGCCCTCAACCACACCCTCCCCTGGCAGGAACTACTCGTGCTCCTCGCCTGGGCCGGCGCCGCCTCCTTCGCAGCGGTGCGCTGGTTCCGCTTCGAGGGCTAATCGCGCACCTGACTGCACCACGCGGGCTTGAACCGTTTGGTGAGGGCCCACATCTGCAAATGGTGAGGTCACCCCGTAACAGCTGTGACCCGAGTATTGCGCTGAGACTGGTGTAGCCTCACCTCACCAAGTCGACCTCACCATTTGGAAACTGCGAAATGCAACCGCGAAAAAGTTCCATTTCTGGCAGCAAATGTGACTTTTATCTTTTTCGCTCCCGCAGGCATTCGGGGTTTCGTTCCGAGCCTGTCCGAGCGGTAGTCTTTTTAACGTGAATTCCGGTAACAAAGTATCTACGTTTTTCCGCGAGGCGACGCCCGCCATCAAGGCGCAGCGTTTCATCGCGATGATTCTGCTTGTCTGCCAAGGCGGCATTACCGTATCCGGCGCCATTGTGCGCGTTACTGGTTCCGGCCTTGGCTGCATCACCTGGCCCGAGTGCCACCCGGGCTCGCTTGTTCCTCTCTCCGGCGCAGCACCGTGGATCCACCAACTCATCGAGTTCGGTAACCGCCTACTTACCTTCGTCGTCACGGCCGCCGCAGTGGCTGCCATCATGGCGATGCATATGGCGCGCCGCCGCACTGAGTTGAAGGTTTACGCGTGGTTGAACTTGGCCGGCATCGTGGTTCAGGCAATCATCGGCGCCATCTCCGTTTTATTGAAGCTCAACTGGTGGGCCGTGGCGCTGCACTTCCTGCCATCGATGGTTCTCGTCTGGTTGGCTGCAATGCTTTACTCCCGCATCCTTGAGCCTGACGACGGCGTGCGTACCCAGATCTTCCCGCAGGCCATCCGCGTGTTGGCCGCGATGGCATCCATTGCCCTCGCCGTGGTTCTCACCACCGGCACCATGGTCACCGGCTCTGGTGTCCACTCTGGCGACGATGGCGTCGGCATGGAAGGGCGCCTCAACGTCGATACCGAGATGATGGCCGTGGCTCATGCGATTTGCATGTACGCCTACCTGATCCTCACCGTCATTGTGGTCTTCATGCTTTACCGCGTTCAAGCACCAGCTTTGGTCAAGAAGGCCGCGTGGATGCTCATCGCCTGCATTCTCATCCAATGGGGTATCGGCGTCGCCCAGTTCTACATGCACATCCCGCGCTGGACGGTGCCAATCCACATCGGCATGTCTTCCGTAGTCACCGCATTCACCGCTCTCCTATGGGCGCATGGTGTTCGCCGCGTCAACGGCACAGCGGGCCTAAAAACTGGCTCCCCAGCAGCCGAAGAAAAATTCGCTGCGCGGCAGGCAGCACTAGCTAAGTAAAGCTCAAAAAGGATATAGACTCCCGAGCCCTCACAGTCTTCCGCGGAACCGCTCCACCTCTTCGAACTGGCCTTGGTGCCGTTCGGTGGAGCGGTTTTCCTGCATGTATGCGAGTAGCTGCGATAGCCTTGAAGCATGTACGCAATTCAGGTCAACCACAAAGGTGGCCCAGAGGTCCTCGAGTATGTAGAGACTTCGGCACCCACGCCTACCGAGGATCAGCTGCTTGTCGACGTAATCGTGGCCGGTGTCAACTACATCGACACCTATTACCGCGAAGGCATCTACAGCGCCACGCCTCCTTTCATCCTCGGCCTCGAGGGCACTGGTCGCGTGGTCCACGATCCAAAGGGCGAAATCGCCGAGGGCACCATGGTGGCTTGGGACCACGCTTTCGGCTCCTATGCGGAGCAAGTATGCGTGCCGCGCGACCGCATCGTTGCGGTCCCCGATGACTTCCCGCCTGAGGTAGCCGGTTCCATGCTCCTGCAGGGAATGACCGCTCATTACCTGGCGAATGGCGTGTACCAGCTCGGCGAGGGCGCCTCCTGCCTTATCACCGCAGGCGCAGGAGGCGTGGGGCTTATCCTCACCCAAATGGCTAAGGCAGCCGGTGCCACGGTTTACACGGTGGTCTCGACCGATGAAAAGGAAGCCTTGTCATACGAGGCTGGCGCTGACCAAGTGTTCCGCTACGGCGAAGGTCTTGCTGAGCAGGTTCGCCGCTTCAACGGTGGTTTCGGTGTGGACGTTGTCTACGACGGCGTCGGCAAGGATACCTTCATGGAGTCGCTCGAAGTGGTGCGCCCACGCGGCACCGTGGCACTTTTTGGCGCGGCCTCCGGTCCGGTTCCTCCGATGGATCCACAGCTGCTCAACAAGCACGGCTCGATCTTTTTGACTCGGCCTTCTCTGGGTGCATGGACCTCCCAAGAAGGCGAGTTCCAAATGCGCGCCCAAGCAGTCGTTCAGGCGGTAACCGACGGCGACGTAGTCTTCAACGTCTCAGCGTCCTACCCACTTGCAGAAGCAGCACAGGCCCATCGCGATCTCCAAGAGCGCAAGACCACCGGTTCTATCGTCTTAAGAGTGCGCGAGGATAACTAGGCTAGTTTATTGCCGCTTGTTCTAGTTCACCTTCTGGCCCACCAAGTTGGCTGATTGTGTTAGAACCAGGCCGTCGACCAGCCAAGCATGCTGCCGATGGATTCCCAGCCCAGCACGGCGTCGATAGATAGGCCGATGAACAAGACCGACAGGTAGTTGTTGGAGTAGATGAACAAGCGCATGGGCTTGACCTTTTCGCCCTGCTTGACGCCGCGGTGGAGTGCAATGGCAATCCACAAGAAGACGGCGCCGGAACCAACTGCAGCCACCAAGTAGATCCACGAGGCAGCAGGGATGATCAGGAAGGTCACGATGAGCGTACCGACTGTGTACCAGACAATCTGGCGGGTTACCTCGACCTCAGGGGCGACTACCGGAAGCATCGGAACGCCTGCCTTGCGGTAGTCCTCCTTGTACTTCATTGCCAGTGCCCACGTATGTGGCGGTGTCCAAAAGAAGATAATAAGGAACAGCACGATGGCCTGCCACCACTTATCGGGCTCACCAGCAGGGGCATTGTCACGGATTACTGCCCAACCCACCATCGCCGGCATACAGCCAGCGAGGCCGCCCCAGACGATGTTTTGGGAATTGCGCATCTTCAAAAACTTCGTATAGACGAAGACATAGAAGAAGTTAGTCAGGATGACGAAGAACGCTGCCAGCCAGGAGTGCGCCAGAACGCCCAGCCAGAAGACCGAAAGCGCCAACATCACCCACGCAAAGATGGCAGCATTGCGGCGCGAGATACTCGCACGCACGAGCGGCCTGGCGCGGGTGCGCTGCATTTTCTGGTCAATCTCATAGTCCACCACATTGTTGAAGGTGTGGGCAGCCGCAGCGCCCATCCAGCCGCCGAAGATGGTGGAAAGGATTAGCCAGAAGTTATCCGTGACGGATTCAACACCACGCTGCGCTTGGAGCATCGCCGGAATTGCAGCGACTAGCAAAAGCTCAATGATCCTCGGCTTCGTCAGCGCAAAATAGGCCTTTAACGTCTCCAAGGAATATTCCTCCAGTATCTGGCGCGGGGTAACTTTTTGTGGCCGCCTGGTTATGGCCGCAAATTAGTTGTCGGCTTCGGGGGTTAGAAAGTTCCCCCGCCTTTAACCAAGGCTTCTTAACCATGCCAGCCTACAGTTTCTTGGACCGTTTTAGATAATCCACCACAATCCGTGACAATCCACCACCCGTTAATCAAAACATCTAGACTTGAGGGGTCAATAATCAACCGATCCACAAAGTAAGGGGCGTCCCCAGTGTCGCAAGAAAAGCTGACCCCAGAGTTGCAAGCCATGGTCGAGCGCCGTTATCCGGCTGACTGGACTGATGTGGATACTCGCGCGGTCGACACCGTCCGCGTTCTCGCAGCAGATGCTGTCCAAAAGTGCGGGTCTGGGCACCCAGGCACCGCGATGTCCCTGGCACCGCTGGCTTATACCCTGTACCAGCGCGTCATCAATCATGACCCGAACGATGTGAAGTGGGCCGGCCGCGACCGTTTCGTTCTTTCTGTTGGTCACTCCTCGCTGACGCAGTACATCCAGCTTTACTTGGGCGGCTTCGGCTTGGAGCTGGACGACCTCAAATCTCTACGTACCTGGGGTTCGCTGACGCCAGGCCACCCGGAGGTCAACCACACCGACGGCGTGGAGATTACCACCGGCCCGCTCGGCCAGGGTTTGGCTTCCGCAGTCGGCATGGCCATGGCGGCCCGCAAGGAACGCGGGCTTTTCGACGCCGCAGCCCCGGCCGGCGAGTCCCCGTTCGATCACTTCGTTTACGTCATCTCCTCTGATGGCGACCTGCAAGAAGGCGTTACCGCCGAGGCTTCCTCGCTGGCGGGCACCCAGAAGCTGGGCAACCTCATCGTCTTCTGGGATGACAACCGCATCTCCATCGAGGACGATACGAACATCGCCTTCAACGAGGACGTCGTCGCGCGCTACGAGGCCTACGGCTGGCACGTCCAGACCGTCGAGTCCGGTGAAGACGTCGAGGCGCTCGAGGCCGCTGCACAGGCCGCCCGCGAGGAAACCGAGCGCCCATCTTTCATCCGCGTGAAGACCGTCATCGGTTACCCGGCACCAAACAAAATGAACACCGGCGGCGTGCACGGCGCTGCGCTGGGTGATGAAGAGGTTACCGCCACCAAGGAAGTTCTGGGCTTCGATCCAGAAAAGACTTTCGAGGTCTCCGACGAGGTAATAGCCCACACCCGCAAGCTGCGTGAGCGCGGCGCCGAGGCGCACGCTAAGTGGCAGGAAAAGTTCGACGCTTGGGCTGCCGCAAACCCAGAGGGCAAGGCGCTCTTTGACCGCATGCAGGCACGTAAGCTGCCGGAGAACTTCGCAGCAGAATTACCGGAATGGGATGAGGGCGATTCCATCGCTACCCGAAAGGCCTCTGAGGCCACCATCCAGGCACTGGCTGCTGCAGTTCCGGAGATGTGGGGCGGTTCCGCCGACCTGGCTGGTTCCAACAACACCGTCATCAAGGGCGCCCACTCCTTCGGCCCTGAGTCCATCACCACCGGCGCTTGGGATGCTAAGCCTTACGGCCGCAACCTCCACTTCGGTATCCGCGAGCACGCGATGTCCGCAATCATGAACGGCATCGCGCTGCACGGCAACACCCGCGTTTACGGCGGCACCTTCCTGATCTTCTCCGAGTATCAGTATCCGGCCGTCCGTCTCGGTGCCTTGATGTCCACCGATACCTACTACGTCTGGACCCACGACTCCATTGGCTTGGGCGAGGATGGCCCAACCCACCAGCCGGTCGAGACCTTGGCCGCCCTGCGCGCTATCCCGAATCTCTCGGTCATCCGCCCAGCCGACGCCAACGAGACTGCTCAGGCTTGGGCCGCCGCCTTCGAGTACAAGGCAGCTCCAAAGGGCCTTGCGCTTTCCCGCCAGAACCTGCCAGTGCTTGCCGGCACCAAGGAAAAGGCAGCCGAGGGCGTACGTCGTGGCGCCTACGTCCTGGTAGAAGCATCCAAACAGGCCCCAGACGTCATCCTGCTGGCCACCGGCTCCGAGGTGCAGCTGGCCGTCGAGGCTGCAAAGCAGCTCGAAGCAGAAGGCACCGCCACCCGCGTTGTCTCTGCGCCATGCCTGGAATGGTTCGACGAGCAGGACGATGCCTACCGCGAGTCCGTGCTGCCTTCCGCAGTCCGCGCCCGCGTCTCCGTCGAGGCTGCTCTCGCAATGCCTTGGTACAAGTACACCGGCACCTTCGGCCGCAATGTCTCCCTCGAGCACTTCGGCGCTTCTGCCCCAGCCGGCGAGCTCTTCGAGAAGTTTGGCATCACCACCGAAGCCGTAGTCAACGCCGCCCACGAATCCATCACCGCTAGCAAGTAAGGAAAACATGTCGCATATTGATGAACTCGCTCAACTCGGTACCTCTACCTGGTTGGACGATCTTTCCCGCGAGCGCCTAGACTCCGGCAAACTCGAGGAGATCATCTCCTCCAAGTCCATCGTGGGTGTCACCACAAACCCGGCCATCTTCGCCGCTGCGATGTCCAAGGGCACCGCTTACGATGCCGCGATTGCGCAGCTTAAGGAAGAGGGAGCAAAGGCTGACGACGCCGTCTATGCCCTTGCCATCGAGGATGTCGCCCGCGCATGCGATATGTTCGCAGGAATCTACGAGGCATCTTTAGGTCGCGACGGGCGCGTTTCCATCGAGGTCGATCCCCGCATTTCCGCCAATGCCGAGGCCACCATCCAGCAGGCACGCGAGCTATGGGCGCGCGTTAACCGTCCGAACCTGATGATCAAGATTCCGGCCACCGAGGGTTCCCTTCCGGCCATCGCTGACGCGCTTGCCGACGGCATCTCCGTCAACGTCACCTTGATCTTCTCCGTCGAGCGCTACGGTGAAGTCATCGACACCTTCAAGAAGGGCCTGCGCCGCGCCGAGAAGGCCGGCCACGACGTTTCCAAGATTCACTCCGTGGCTTCCTTCTTCGTCTCCCGTTTGGACAGCGAAGTCGACAAGCGCCTCGAGGCAATCGGAAGCGATGCTGCCTTGGCAGCGCGCGGCAAGGCGGGCGTCGCCAATGCCCAGCGCGCCTACGCCCTGTTCAAGAAGGAGCTGCTGGAGGCAGACGATCTTCCCGCAGGCGCGAATGTGCAGCGCCCGCTGTGGGCGTCGACGGGCGTTAAAAACGCCGACTACCCCGCTACCTTGTACGTTTCCGAGTTGGCTGGCCCGCACACGGTCAACACCATGCCGGAAAAAACTATCGACGCAGTGCTAGCAGAAGGCAACTTGCACGGTGATACCCTAAGCGATTCCACCGAGCAGGCAGAAGCCGTCTTCACCGAGCTGGCAGAACTCGGTATCGACTTCGACGATGTCTTCGCAGTCCTGGAAAAAGAGGGCGTCGATAAGTTCGTCGCCGCTTGGGAAGAACTTCTGGAATCGATGGCCGCTCGCCTGTAGCTGCGGCCGCCTCTTTGGCCGCGCGCCCCGCTGACTAACCTCGGCGGGGCGCTTGTCGCTAGAATGTGTCGCTGGAGAATTAAATTGGGAAAGGAACCCCCTGTGACGGAAACGAGCGCCTGGGTAAATCCACTGCGCAACGCGAAGGACAAGCGCCTACCGCGCATCGCCGGTCCCTCGGGCATGGTGATTTTCGGTGTAACCGGTGACCTCGCTTATAAGAAACTGCTACCCGCCATTTACGACCTTGCACACCGCGGCCTCCTGCCCGCTGGTTTCACCTTGGTGGGCTATGGCCGCCGTGACTGGAACAAACAAGAGTTCTGCGACTACGTGATGGGCGCAGTCAAGGCAGGCGCCCGTACCAAGTTCAACGAGCACGTCTGGCAGCACCTGGCGCAGGGCATCGAGTTCGTGCACGGAGCTTTTGATGACGCCGGCTTCGACGCCCTGTCCGCACGCTTGGCGGAGCTAGATTCCTCCCGCGGTACCGGCGGCAACTGGGCTTATTATCTTTCTGTTCCACCGGAGTTCTTCTCCAGCATCTGCCACCAGCTTGAGCGCGTTGGCATGGCCAACAGCGCTGACGATTCTTGGCGCCGCGTCATCATTGAAAAGCCTTTCGGCCACGACCAAGCATCTGCTCGTGAACTCAATGAGATTGTCAACGCGGTCTTTCCGGAGTCTTCCGTCTTCCGCATTGACCACTACCTTGGCAAGGAAACCGTCCAGAACATTATGGCGCTGCGCTTTGCCAACCAGATCTTCGAGCCGATGTGGAATGCGCACTACATCGACCATGTGCAGATCACTATGGCAGAGGACATCGGCTTGGGAGGCCGCGCCGGTTACTATGACGGCATCGGCGCCGCCCGCGACGTCATCCAGAACCACCTGTTGCAGCTGCTCGCCCTCGTAGCTATGGAAGAGCCTTCTTCCTTTGAACCGGAGGCACTGCAGGCGGAAAAGACCAAGGTCTTGCGCGCGACCCAGCCGGTTCACCCGTTGAACAAGACCACTGCCCGCGGCCAGTATTCTGCAGGTTGGCAGGGCTCCGAGTACGTGCGGGGCCTGCGTGAGGAGGACGGATTCGATCCTGCTTCTACCACTGAGACCTATGCAGCTTGCACCCTTGAGGTCAACTCCCGTCGCTGGGCCGGTGTGCCTTTCTACCTGCGCACCGGCAAACGCCTCGGCCGCCGCGTCACCGAGATCGCACTGGTATTCAAGACCGCCCCGCACCAGCCGTTCAACAACGGTCAGGCAGAGTCTCTCGGCCAGAATGCCGTGGTCATTCGCGTCCAACCAGACGAGGGCGTAACAATGCGCTTCGGTTCAAAGGTGCCGGGTTCCACCATGGAAGTCCGCGATGTCAACATGGACTTCGCCTACGCAGAGGCCTTCACCGAGGAATCTCCTGAGGCTTATGAGCGCCTCATCCTCGATGCTTTGCTCGACGAGTCCTCGCTTTTCCCGACCAACGAGGAAGTCGAGCTCTCCTGGTCCATCCTCGACCCAATTCTTGACTATTGGGCCAAGGCCGGGCAGCCAGAAGAATACCCAGCGGGCACTTGGGGCCCTGAATCCGCCAACACGATGCTGCGCCGCCGGGGCCATACCTGGCGTCGCCCTTAAGGAGGCTACAGCGATGATTATCCCATTGCCTGATACCACGACCCGCAAGATCTCCAAGAAGCTCGTTGAGGCGCAGGAGCACTACACGCTGACCACTGGCCGCGTGCTCACACTTATTGTTGCCGCTAACGAGGGCGACGATATCGAGGGAATCCTAGCCTCCGTTCGCGACGCTTCGCACGAGCACCCCTCCCGCGTGCTCGTCGTCATCGCCGGCTCCGGCGACAAGGAAACCCACCTCGATGCCGAGCTGCGCGTCGGCGGTGAGGCTGGTGCCTCGGAGATTGTCGTCATGCACCTGCACGGCGACCTAGCTGAGCAGTCCGAGTCCGTGGTTATCCCGCTGCTGCTTCCGGATACGCCACTGGTTGCTTGGTGGCCCACCAAGTGCCCAGCTAATCCAGCGCAGAGCCCAATCGGCAAGCTGGCGCAGCGCCGGATCACCAACGTGGCCTACGGGGATGGGGCGAGCCATGAGGAGCTCATGCAGCTCTCCCGCGGCTATACCCCGGGGGACTCGGATATGTCTTGGGCAGCCATTACCCTGTGGCGCGGCATCGTAGCATCGGCGCTTGACCGCCACCCACATGAGCCGGTCGAGTCCGTGGAGATCTGCGGAGCGGCAGAAAGCCCGGCCGCTGACTTTGCTGCGGGCTGGCTTGTCGACGCCCTGGGTGTTCCGGTAACCAGGAAAACAACGGCTGCTCCGGAGCCGGGGGCGTTTCCTATCCACTCCCTGCGCTTTAACCGCGTATCCTCACACGTAACAGTCGACGTCGTCGACGTTAGCACCGTCCGTGTACAGGTTCCGGGTTCCCCGGATTCCCTGGTCTCGTTGAGCGTGCGTTCGCAGGCAGAAATCCTCTCTGAGGACCTGCGCCACCTCGACTCTGACAAGACATATGCGCACTCGCTTCGCGCACTGTCGCGCGTGGACTACAGTTAGTCGTACATCTTTATTTTTACACCCCTTTTAAGGATCAAACACACATGGTCACTCTTCACCGCGTAAGCGATGTAGACGAACTCATATCCTCTGCCGCCCGCAAATTCATCGACGTAGTCACGTCGGTCCAGGCCCCGGGCGGCGGCCTTCACAACGACGGCGTGGCGCGCGTTGTTCTCACCGGCGGTGGTGCCGGCATCGGAACCCTGCGCGAGCTGGCTCGCCTCGATGCCGCTGCGAAGCAGCAGAGTGAAGATTACCCAGCCTTGGCCATCGATTGGACCCGCGTGCACGTCTTCTTTGGTGATGAGCGCAATGTTCCAGTCTCCGATCCTGATTCCAATGAGGGCCAGGCCCGTGCAGCACTCCTGCACGCAGCGGGCGTTCCGGAAGAACACATTCACGGTCTCGACTTGGGTGCTATCGCCATGGAGCATGCGGCGAAGGCCTATGCGGGCGAGATTTCTGAATTCGCACCTAACGGCTTCGACCTACACCTGCTCGGCATGGGCGGCGAGGGCCACATCAACTCCATGTTCCCGCATTCTGAGGCAGTAATGGAACAAGAAGACCTCGTTGTAGCAGTCCCCGACTCTCCCAAGCCACCAGCAGAGCGAGTCACGCTGACGCTGCCTGCGGTTAACCGCTCCGAGCGTGTGTGGTTCTTGGTCTCCGGTGAGGAAAAGGCTGAGGCAGCCTCCCACATCGTGGCTGGCTCCCCCGCCATCGAATGGCCTGCAGCCGGTGCGCATGGCACTAGCGAAACCATTCTTTTCTTAAGCGACGATGCCGCGACGGTAATCGAAGAATAAGCAAAAAATTAAAAGGCCGCGCTTCCTTAAAAGTAAAGGAAGCGCGGCCTTTCTTTAAGCCTGCTTAGGCTTTAAACGGCGTATGCCTGGATCAGGTTGAGCGCTACGATGCAGGCCAACCAGATGATAACCATCACGATGGTGTAGCGGTCCAAGTTCTTCTCCACGACGGTGGAGCCAGAAAGGTTGGACTGGACGCCGCCGCCGAAGAGGCTGGAAAGTCCGCCGCCCTTGCCCTTGTGCAGCAACACAAAGATGGACATGAGGATCGCGGCAATCACCAGGATGATTTCCAGTGCCAAGATCATAGGATCGTTCCTCTCAGAATTTATTAATTAACTCCGGACTACTCTACACCACGACGTGGGCCGAAGAATACTTCGACCCACGTGCGTAGCGCTGGTTATCCAGTACCTATTCCTTACCTACTCCTTGACTCGGTGCTTAGGCAACGGTGGATGCGTTTGCAGCGAGCTTGGCAAATTCGTCGCCTACCAAGGAAGCTCCGCCGACTAGCCCGCCATCGACGTCGGGCTTGCCCACGATCTCGGCGACGGAGTCAACCTTGACGGAACCGCCGTAGAGAATACGAATGCCTTCCGCCACCTCTTCGCCCGCAAGTTCGCGTACAAGAGCACGGATTGCAGCGCAAACCTCCTGGGCGTCGTCAGCGGAGGCAACCTTGCCGGTGCCGATGGCCCAGACAGGCTCATAGGCAACGACGGTCTTAGACAAGTCCTCAGCGGACAGGCCTGCGAGGGAATTGCGGGTCTGGTTGACCACGTAGTCAACGTGGGTGCCGGACTCGCGAACGTCGAGCGGCTCGCCGACGCACACGATCGGGCTCAGGCCGTGCTTGAGTGCTGCAGCAGCCTTTTCCGATACGAGCTCGTCGGTCTCGCCGTGGTACTCGCGGCGCTCAGAGTGGCCAACTACGGCCCACTTGCAGCCCAAGGATGCAAGCATCTTGCCTGAGACCTCACCGGTGTAGGCGCCAGAATCGTGCTTGGAGATGTCCTGTGCGCCGTAGGTCAGAAGCAGCTTGTCGCCCTCGGAGAGGGTCTGCATGGTGCGCAGATCAGTAAACGGCACCATGAAGGCGACGTCGACCTTGTCGTAGTAGTCCTTCGGCAGAGAGAAGTCGAACTTCTGGATGGAGGCGATTGCTTCCTTGTGGTCCAGGTTCATCTTCCAGTTACCGGCAATCAGTGGTTTACGTGCCATGGAAAATTTTCCTTTCAGGTTTTATTGTGCGTAGGCCTGTGTAACTGCGGCGCTTATGCCTGCAGAACAGATACGCCCGGCAGTTCCTTACCCTCGAGGAACTCGAGGGATGCGCCGCCGCCGGTGGAGATGTGGGAAAAGCCCTCTTCATTCAGGCCAAGCAGGCGAACCGAAGCGGCGGAGTCGCCACCGCCGACGACGGTGAAGGAGCCGTTGTTTTCGGTGGCAGAGATGATGGACTTAGCCACGCCTTCGGTGCCCTTGGAGAATGCCTCCATCTCGAATACGCCCATCGGACCATTCCAGAATACGGTCTTAGAGGATGCAATAACCTCGTCGAATGCCTTAACGGACTCAGGTCCAATGTCCAGGGACATCCAGCCCTCTGGGATGCCGTCGAGGGCGACAACCTTGTTTTCCGCATCAGCGTTGAACTCGGTAGCAGCAATGAGGTCTACCGGCAGAACAAGCTTGTCACCGAAGCGCTCGAGCAGGTCCTTGCAGTTGTCGATCTGGTCTTCCTGCAGCAGAGAGTTCTGAACGTTGTAGCCCTTTGCCGCGAGCAGGGTGTAGCACATGCCTCCACCAATGATGACCTTGTCAGCCTTATCTGCCAGCGCTTCGATGACGCCGAGCTTGTCAGAGACCTTCGCGCCGCCGAGGACAACCACGTATGGGTGTTCTGGCTTTTCAGCGACAGCTGCGAGAGTCTCGACTTCCTTCTGCACGAGTTTGCCTGCAAACGCCGGCAGGCGCTTAGCGACGTCGTATACGGAAGCCTGCGCGCGGTGGACAACGCCAAAACCGTCGGAGACGAAGGCGCCGTTATCCGCAGCCAAGGCAGCGAGCTCATCAGCGAAAGCGCCGCGCTCAGCCTCATCCTTGGAGGTCTCGCGAGCATCGAAACGCACGTTCTCGATCAGCATGACGTCACCGTCGTTAAGACCGTTTGCGCGCTCGTGTGCGTCCTCACCGGTTACGTCGCCAGCAAGCGCTACGTATTGACCCAGTGCCTCAGAAAGAGCCTCTGCTACCGGTGCCAGGGAGTACTTCTCGTTTACCTCGCCCTTTGGACGGCCCAGGTGTGCGGAAAGGATGACCTTGGCGCCACCTTCAACGAGTGCCTTGATGGTTGGCAGGGATGCGGTGATACGTCCGGAGTCAGTAATGTTGCCTTCCTCGTCGAGCGGCACATTGAAGTCGGATCGTACGAGGACGTGGCGGGACTCCACACCCTCTGCGATGAGGTCATCAAGGGTCTTGAAAGCCATTGGATTCTCCTTCATTGAAATCTTTAAAAAGCGTTCTATACAAGACTACCGGCCCACGCATGACCCTTGGGCGGGAAATTGCGTGAGCCGGTAGAACATCTAAGCCAAGCCTCTAGTTAAGACTTGCAAGCGCCGAGCTTAAAGCTTGGAAGCGACCAAGGAGGTGGTGCGCACGAGCTGGTTGGTGTAGCCCCACTCGTTGTCGTACCAGCCAAGGACCTTGACGAGGTTGCCGTTGGAGACCTTGGTCATGCCGGCGTCGAAGATGCAACCGTGTGGGTCGGTGATGATGTCGGTGGAAACGATTGGGTCTTCGGTGTATGCGAGGGTCTCGCCGAACTCGCCAACAGAGGCTTCCTTGATTGCAGCGTTGATTTCCTCAACGGTGACGTCGCGGGAAGCGGTGAAAGTCAGGTCGGTTGCGGAACCGGTGATGGTCGGAACGCGCATTGCGTAGCCGTCCAGCTTGCCTTCAAGCTCCGGAAGAACCAGTGCAACTGCCTTTGCAGCGCCGGTGGAGGTCGGAACCATGTTGACCGCTGCAGCGCGTGCACGGCGTGGGTCCTTGTGTGGTGCATCCTGGATGCGCTGGTCACCGGTGTAGGAGTGAACGGTGGTCATCAGGCCCTTCTCGATGCCGAACTTGTCATTGAGGACCTTTGCCATCGGTGCCAGGCAGTTGGTTGTGCAGGAAGCTGCGGAAATAACGTTGTGCTTCGCAGCGTCGTATTCGTCGGAGTTGACGCCGTAGACGAAGGTGCCGTCAACGTTCTTGCCCGGTGCAGAAATGATGACCTTCTTGGCGCCAGCCTCGATGTGAGCCTTTGCTGCCTCACCATCGGTAAAGAAGCCGGTGGACTCGATAACGATGTCAACGTTGTGTTCGGACCAGTTCAAGTTCTTTGGATCGCGCTCAGCAGAAACTGCGATGCGGTGGCCGTTGACGGTGATGGACTCGTCATCATGAGTGATCTCGCCGTCGAAGCGGCCGAGAACGGAATCGTACTTGAGAAGATTTGCCAGGCTGCCGTTGTCGGTGAGGTCGTTGACTGCAACTACCTCGAGGTCGGAGTCGCCCTGGGCAACTGCACGGAAGAAGTTGCGGCCGATGCGGCCAAAGCCATTGATGCCTACGCGGATGGTCACTGTTTTTCTCCTCTATAAATCGAGTAAAAGTTATGTGGGCTCCGAGGCATCTCCTCTAGTTCGTCTTTGGTGCGAAGAACCTCGGTGAGTTTTCCCAACACGGCCGATACTACCGAGCAAACACCAAGCATGCAGCGGTCAAAGGGCCACCCGAGGCTTTCTAGAACCAGGTAATGACGAAAGGCAAAAACAGGCGTACAATTTTTGGCTCACATGACTAATCCGCACCGAAAACCCCCTGCACTACCCCCGAGTTTGTCCGTATGTGTTGGTTTATGTTGCCTGGGGTGGGATATATCACTCCCCCAGCTCAGCCCTGATTAGCAAACATATCCAGCAGGTACCAGACGCAGCAATGCTGGGCGTAAAGTATCCGCCTACTCCCGAATGTGCCTGTTTTGCCCGAACAAAACCGCCCCGTCCGATCGGACAAGGCGGCTGGCGGCTAAGGCTTTGATCGAAACCTTGAAAATCAGAAACTTTTTAACCTAGTAAAGTCTACGACTCGTCAAAAAGATCATCAGTGATCGATTCGTTGGTGTCCGGAATATCAAGCTCCTCGGCGCGCTTATCTGCCATGGAAAGCAAGCGCCGGATGCGTCCGGCAACAGCATCCTTAGTCATTGGAGGATCAGCCAGGCGTCCCAGTTCCTCCAAGGAGGCCTCGCGGTGCTGGACGCGCAGGCGGCCCGCATCTGCGAGGTGCTCGGGCACGTCGTCGCCCAATATTTCCATCGCGCGCTCTACACGGGCGGCGGCAGCTACCGCAGCACGCGCGGAACGGCGCAAATTAGCATCATCGAAGTTATCCAGGCGCTTCGAGGTATCGTGCGCCTCGCGCTTGACGCGCTTCTTCTCCCACGTCAAGCGGGTTTCCTGAGCGCCCATGCGGGTCAACAAGGCGCCAATAGCATCGCCATCGCGCACAACGACGCGATCGGCGCCACGGGTTTCCTTGGTTTTTGCAGAGATTCCCAGGCGGCGTGCACAGCCCACCAAAGCCAGCGCGGCCTCTTGGCAAGGGCATAGCACCTCGAGGGTAGAAGAACGGCCCGGCTCGGTCAGCGTCCCTTGGGCAAGGAATGCGCCCCTCCATGCGGCCTCGTTGTCGGCGATAGAGCCCGAGATTACCTGCGGCGGCAGTCCCACCACCGGATGGCCCGAACGAGTGACCAACCCTAGGCGACGCGTTAGCTCCTTTGCGCCGGAGGCAACGCGCAGCTGAACGCGAGACTTCTTCTGCGAACCGGCCGGCCCCACAACATGCGAGGTTGCCTTCACGCTGTAGAGGTCATCGAGGGCTTCGATGAGCCGCTCGGCAATGCGCAGATTGTCCACTTCGATTTCGTAGGCCATCTGGTCCCCGCTTACGGTCAGCTCGCCGGCAAAGCGCAACATGGCGGAAATTTCCGCGGCACGAGCGGACTGGCGTGGAACGGAGACTGCTGTGAGTTCATCCTTGACCTGTTCGGTCAATGAAGCAGACAAAGTCCTTGCCCCTTTCTCAATGATTCTTGCTGTACAGACCGAGCATCATCCAACCAGGTCTGCGCAGACGCGGTATGCCCTATCAGGCACGGAATGCCTTATACAGACATAGAGAAACACTAGTCTAGCCTGCACGATAAATCCTTGGCCGCACTAGGCTAGCTTTGCTCGAGCAATCCTTTCAACGCAGCAGAAAGCTTGTGTGGATCATGCTTGTTTAGACGCACGCCGTTTTCATCACGCAGGCTAACGTCAGCGAATACCGCTTGGGCGCCCAGTACGTTGGCTGCGCGCTGCAGATAGCTGCGCTCACTCTCACTAGGGATAGCGTTGGAATCCACCAAGACGCGGTCGATGCGCAGTTCCGGCGCATGCTGCGCCAACACGTGGAGATGCCGCTCCGCAGAAAAGCCCTGAGTCTCGCCCGGCTCTGCCGAAAGGTTCAGCACAACCACGCGCATCGCGGAAGAGTTCTTCACAGTGTTCACGATTTCCGGCACCAGCACGTGCGGTAGCACCGAGCTAAACCAAGAGCCGGGGCCGATGGTGATGAGGTCGGCGTCGGAAAGCGCGGCCAAAGCGTTCGGATTGGCCTGTGGATGCGCCGGAAGGATGCGTACGCGACGTACCTGACCCGGAGTGGAAGCCACCGCCACTTGGCCGCGTACGGCCCGCATGATGCGGGGATCCTCGTCAAGTCCGGCGACCTCCGCCTCGATGTCCAGCGGCTGATTGACCACCGGCAGCACGCGGCCGCGGGAATTGGTCAGCTGGGCTACCTTATCCAGGGCCGCCTGATAATCGCCGAGAACCTCAGTCAGGCCAGCAATAAGCAAATTACCCACGGCGTGCCCTGCCATCGCACCGTTGCCCCGGAAACGATGTTGCAACGTCTCTGCCCACATTTGGCCAGTTTCCGTGTCATCGGAAAGCGCGGCCAGCGCCATGCGCAGATCACCGGGTGGAATGATGTCCAGCTCACGGCGCAGACGCCCTGAAGAGCCACCGTCATCGGCGACGGTAACTATGGCTGAGATCCGCTCCACGCCCGTCATCTGGGCAGCAAGAAGGGTTTGATAAAGACCATGGCCGCCACCGAGGCAAGCCATGTGGGTTTGTCGAGTCATTGGTGGATTTATAAGCTTTCCGGGTCAATTGTGCAAGGAAATAGAAAAACTAGCCGCGTTGAATATCGCGGTGCAGAGCGTTTACCTCGAGGTCTCCGCGCTGACGCAGGCGCCGGGTCAATTCCTCGGCAACGGCAACGGAACGGTGGTGGCCGCCCGTACAGCCGACGCCAACTGTGATGAAGTTCTTGCCCTCGTGACGATAGCCCTTGAGCATGGTGCCGAACATATCCAGAAAGTGCTCAATGAACTTCTCGGCGGCAGGATGGGCCAAGACATAATCCGAGACCGGCTCATCGGTGCCACGGTAGCCGCGCAGCTCCGGAACCCAATAAGGATTGGGCAAGAATCGCACGTCAAGCACAAGGTCTGCATCGCGAGGCGAGCCATTTTTAAAGCCAAAGGACTCGACGGTGACGTGCTGGACGTCTTTGCGCATATCACCGAAGGCGGCCTCCATCGCACGCCGCAGATCATGGATGGAGAGATTGGTGGTATCGATGATGATGTCCGCACGCTCGCGGGCATGCGCGATGGCTTTTCGCTCCCTCTGAATGCCTGCCTTCAGCGTGTCTCCACCCTGTAGGGGGTGGGTACGGCGCACGGAATCGAAACGGCGAATCAAAACGTCATCGCGTGCATCGAGAAACAGTACCGTTGGCTTCATGCCGAGTTCGGTAACTTCATCGATGGTCTCCAGCAGCGAACCTAGAAACATACGGGAACGCACGTCAGTTACCGCTGCGACCTTCTTAACCTTGGTCTCCTCCATCGCGCACAGCTTGAGAAGATCAATGATGGCCTTCGGCGGGATGTTGTGGGCAACGTAGTAGCCTTTGTCCTCCAAGACTTTGGCTGCGGAGGTCAAGCCACCACCCGACATACCGGTGATGAAGATGGGCGGGGATTCTAAGTGCGTCATGCAGCCCATCTTAGCCCGCGAAGACTTATAGAACACTGAATTTCTTTAACCATGCAGATGTTCATAGACCACACCGGCAAGTTTCGGGCCAAAGCCCTTGACCGCTGCGATCTCCTCCGCCGAGGCTTCCTTGAGCTTTTTCACCGAGCCAAAATGCTTGACCAAATCGGTGCGGCGCTGCGGCCCCAAGCCCGGCACCGAATCCAGTACCGAAGAACGCATGCGCTTGGAACGCTGCTGGCGGTGATAAGTAATAGCAAAGCGGTGTGCCTCGTCGCGGATCTGCTGTAGCAAGTACAGCGCCTGCGAGTTACGCGGGAGAATAACCGGTTCATCATCACCCGGGACCCAGATTTCCTCCAAGCGCTTTGCAAGGCCAACGAGGGTCACGTCCACGATACCGAGCTCATCAAATACCTCTTGCGCTGCCGCAACCTGCGGAGCGCCACCGTCCACGATGAATAGCTGCGGCGGGTAGGCAAAACGACGTCCCGCTTCTGCGGATTCTTCCTGCACATTCTCGTCGTCGAAGGTGGACTCCTCGACTTCCTCGTCTGGGTTGGCGAGCTTGTCCTCGTTGTGGCGCTTGAAACGGCGGCGAGTTACCTCGGCGATGGAGCCGACGTCATCAGAGCGACCCTCACCAGCCGCCTCCTTGATGCGGTAACGCCTGTAATCAGCCTTGCGTGGCAGACCGTCCTCAAAGACCACGAGGGAAGCAACCACATCGGTGCCTTGAATATGGGAGATATCGGTGCACTCGATGCGCAGCGGCGCCTGGTCCATCCCCAAGGCTTCCTGGATGTCCTGCAGGGCCGCCGAACGCGCGGTGAGATCACCGACGCGCTTGAGCTTGTGCTGGCGCAGCTGCTCCTTAGCGTTGCGCTCGACGGTCTCCATCAGGGAGTGCTTATCGCCGCGCTGCGGTACTCGCATATTCACCTGCGCCCCACGCAGATCCTCGAGCAGGGAGATGACTTCAGCCGACTCGTCCGGCATGGCCTGCACCAAGATCTCCCGCGGAATCACGTTGCCGCGGCGGGTTTCCGTATGCGATTCCTGGTCCACACCGCGCCTGCTAAGAGCAGCGTCTTCCTCCATCTCTTGCTGCTCGCGGTCTGCCGCATCCGAATAGAACTGGATCAGGAAGTTTTGCATCAACGCCGGCAAAGCCGGATCGCTTTCGCCTTCTTCCCACGGCCCCGTCGGGGCTTGGTCGCCTGAGCGTTCTACGACCCAGCCGCGCTGGCCACGGATGCGGCCGTCACGCACATGGAAGATCTGCACAGCGGCCTCCAGCTCATCAGAGCTAAAGGCAATGAGATCCGCATCAGTTCCGTCATTGAACACGACGGCCTGCTGCTCCATAATCTTGTTGATTGCGCCTAAGTCATCGCGCAGGCGTGCAGCAAGCTCAAACTCGAGGTTTTCCGCGGCTTGCTCCATGCGCTGGGTTAGTTCACGGGTCACGGCGGAGGTATTGCCGTTCATAAAGGAAACCAGCGAATTTACGGTCTCCCTATGATCTGCCTTCGATACCGCACCGGTACACGGTGCCGAACATTTGCCGATATATCCCAATAGACACGGACGGCCCAAGCGCTCGTGCCGGTTGTAGACGCCCTTGGAACAGGTGCGCATGGGGAACACGCGCGTGAGCAGGTCCAAGGTTTCGCGCACCGCCCAAGCATGGGAATACGGACCAAAATAACGCACGCCCTTCCGCCGCGGGCCACGGTAAAAGAAGGCGCGTGGGACGATCTCTCCTACCGATACCGCAAGCATCGGATAGGTCTTATCGTCGCGGTACATGACATTAAACCGCGGGTCGAAGCGCTTAATCCAGGTATATTCCAGCTGCAGCGCTTCCACCTCGCTGGCAACCACGGTCCATTCCACCGACGCAGCGGTAAGCACCATCTGGCGCGTGCGCGGATGCAGCTGCGTGATGTCCTGGAAATAGTTGGACAAACGTGCGCGCAGGTTCTTGGCCTTGCCTACGTAAATTACCCGGCGGTTTTCATCACGAAACTTATAAACGCCAGGCTCTGTGGGAATAGTGCCTGGCGCTGGTCGGTAGGTAGCGGGATCTGCCACTTTTTAATCCTGCGGCATGTACTTAGCTTCAAGGTCGCGGAAAGCGCGAACCTTCGGAATAACGGCGGCCTTATCGCCAGCCTGCAGTGCCCAAACCGGCACATACTCGAAGTCGGGCAACTCGATGCGCGCCATCCGCTCGCCCTCTGGGAAGGATAGTCCGTAGACGACCTGCCAAGGATAAAAACGGGTACCTACGATGTTACGCACCTCGACGCCGTCTTCATTCGCACGCAAGCGCGGGCGCGTCAGGGCCAGCCAAGACAGAACCGAGATAAGCAGGCCCACGCCGGGGAAAGCGAACTTATCGATAGTGGTGACGGCAGCACCGGTGAAGGAGATATCCAAGGTAAGGCCCATGAAAATATGGATAGCCATGACGAGGATGACCCAACCGATGGCCACCTTGCGCAAAAATTGCGACTTAGCCTCATAAATCCACGGCTTCGTCGACGTCTGCGCGAACGGATCCGCACTGGTGTAGGCCAGAACCTCGGCGTCGGTAAGCTGCGTGCGTGTCGACGTCTCGCGGGCCCCAGATTCTTGTGCGTCAGTCATTAGTTCCTTCTTCGTGGTTTACAGGCTGGCCTAGCCTGCCAGCCCATCTAGTGTACGCAATTTCAATACCGTGTCTAAAGCCGCCACCATCGACTCCGCGCCCTTGTCTTCATCTGAGGTGGCAAAGCCTGCGCGATCGACTGCCTGTGAATACTCGTTCACGGTGAGCACGCCGTTGCCCACCGGAGTGGACTCGTCTAGAGCGATGCGGGTTAGGCCCTGCGTTACGGAGTCACACACGTAATCGAAGTGCGGGGTGCCGCCCTTTACCACGCAGCCCAGCGCAACCACGGCATCGTGGGTCCGGGCCGCCGCCTGCACCACGACGGGAAGTTCGAGTGCCCCAACCACGCGAGTCTCGGTCACCTGCGCGCCACATGCACGAGCAGTCTCTACAGCGCGCTTGTGCAGCTGGTCGCAGATTTCGGCGTTCCACGTCGCGGTTACGACAGCCACGCGGATCCCCTCAGCGGGGACCAATTCAATTTCAGGCAAGCCTTCTTTAGCCATCGGAAACCTTTCTTAGTGCTTAGTTGCGGTGGTCTTCATCATTCGCGTCGTGGGCACCACCTGCTGGATGCTGCATATCCCAGTGTTCAACCTGCGGCAGGTCATGGCCCATGCGGTCACGCTTGGTGCGCAGGTAGGTGATGTTGTCCTCGTTTGCTTCCACAGCAAGCGTAGTGTGCTGAGAAGCATCGACACCAAAGCCGGCCAAACCCTCACCCTTGTGCGGATTATTAGTCATGAGGACAACGGAAGCAATGCCAAGGTCCCGCAGAATCTGACCCGCCACGGAATACTCGCGCGCGTCTTCGGGCAGGCCCTGCTCGAGATTGGCATCGACGGTGTCAAGGCCTTTGTCTTGCAAACGATAGGCTTTCAGCTTGTTCACCAAGCCAATGCCGCGGCCTTCTTGGCCACGCAGATAAATCACCACGCCACGTCCGGCTTCCTGAACCGCCTTGAGCGAAGCGTTGAGCTGAGGGCCACAATCACAGCGACGGGATCCAAACACGTCACCCGTGAGGCACTCAGAGTGCACGCGCACCAGCACGTCTTCCGCGCCGCGAAGCTCCTCGACGTCGCCTGCAACCAGCGCGATGTGCTCGTTGCCGTCGATGTCATGGGTGTATCCCAGCACATTGAACAGGCCGTGATCGGTGGGCAGGCGCGATGCCACCGAGCGGCGAATCTGGGTTTCCTTGTGGCGGCGCCAATCAATGAGCTGCTCGATGGAGATCATGGTCAGCCCATGGGTATCGGCAAAGCGTCGCAGTTCCGGCGAACGCGCCATATCGGTGGGGTCTTCCTCGGAGACGATCTCGCACAAAACGCCGGCCGGCCGCAGCCCCGCCAAGCGCGCGAGATCTACCGCAGCTTCCGTGTGTCCATCACGCTCCAGAACGCCGCTTGGGCGTGCGCTCAAAGGAACCACGTGACCCGGACGGGTGAAGTCAGAGACCGTGGTGGTCGGATCAGCCAAGCGCCGGATGGTCTCTGCTCGGGAGCCCGCGGAGATTCCCGTGGTGCCGGTCGCTGCATCTACTGTCACCGTGTAAGCGGTGGCGCGCACGTCCTCGTTAAGCGCCATCATCGGCGGCAGGTTCAGTCGCGCGCAATCTTCTGGCAACAGCGGCGCACAAATATAGCCGGAGGTGTAGCGGACCATGAAGGCCACGAGTTCTGGGGTTGCCAGCTCCGCGGCGAAAATGAGGTCGCCTTCGTTTTCTCGGTCTTCGTTGTCAACCACAACCACCGCTTTGCCGGCCGCAATATCAGCAATGGCCTGTTCAACAGTGTCGAGTTTGACGGAAGATTCTGCTGCGGTCATAAGGATTTACTTTAGCCCCTGTGGTTTGCGTCCTGCGCGTTAGGCCCGTACATCTTCTCAACGTACTTGGCCAACACATCTACTTCTAGGTTTACGGCAGCGCCGACCTCCATCGTGCCAAAGATTGTGTCGCGCAGGGTGGTTGGAATCAGCGACACCTCAAACCAGTCCGCTCCAATTGCGCTTACGGTCAACGAGGTGCCGCTAACTGCGATTGAGCCCTTCTCGACGACGTATCGTGCAAGGTCTTGGGGAAGGCTAAAGCGCAACACTTCCCAATTCTGCGAAGGGGTACGCGATAAAAGTTCTGCGGTGCCGTCCACGTGGCCTTGCATGATGTGTCCGCCCAAACGCGTGGTGGGCAAAAGCGCCCGCTCCACGTTGACGACGGAGCCCTCGCGCAACTGCCCCAGCGCCGAGCGTCGCAACGACTCGGCCATGACGTCGGCGACGAAAGCATCGCCATCCAGCGCTGCCACCGTAAGACAGACTCCGTTGACCGCAATCGAGTCACCGAGCGCGGCGTCGCTAAGCACGTGAGGCGCCCTAATCCCCAGCCGAATTGCATCGCCCTGCTCCTCAATGGAGCAGACAGTGGCTAGTTCCTCTACGAGTCCTGTAAACAAGTAAATTCCTTCTATTTATGATTTGTTGACTCTGTGTGTCTAACTCTGTGCGTCTAACTCGGCGAATTGAGCACGTACTCAATTAGGACATCATCGCCCAAGACCTTGGTGACACTGCGGCGGAAACGCTTAGCGTCGCTCAAGGTCTGGGCCACCGGATGCGCCAATACGCCACGGCCTTCACCCAAAAGAACAGGGGCAATATAAGCCTGCACGGCATCGACGTAGCCTGCGTTTAGAAAAGAGCTAGCAAGACCTGCCCCGCCTTCCACCAAGATATCGCGTGCGCCATCCGCATAAAGCTCGCACAAGGCTTGGTCGATGTCCTCAAACTGCAGGTAGCCGAGCTCGCGCAAGTTGCCGGCCGCCGCACCCGCGTCCTCCAAGTTGCGGCGACCAATCACCACGCGGCGCGGCTGCTGCTCAAAAAGGCTGCCGTCTGGGCGGCGGGCGGTAAGCGACGGGTTATCGGCCAAAGCCGTGCCCGTGCCGATCAAGATAGCGTCGCGTTGTGAGCGGTCAACGTGCACCCAGGCGCGGGCATGCTCGCCAGTAATCCACTGGCTGGTGCCGTCTACTGCGGCGGTGAACCCGTCGAGGGTCTGCGCAAATTTGAGGGTGACGTGTGGCCTGCCCATTTCGATGGCACGCAACCACGGCAAAAGCGCGTCGGGAACATCCTTGTCAACGGGTGCCGCAACCTGTGCAACTTCAATCCCAGCTGCTTGCAGGGTGCTCGCTCCCCCGGCTGCTTCCTGGTTTGGATCGCCATGCAGGAAAAAGACCCGCGAAACCCCTGCATCAATAAGCGCCTGCGCGCACGGACCGGTGCGCCCGGTGTGGTTACACGGTTCAAGGGTGACCACCGCAGTGCCATTGCGCGCAGCCTCCCCAGCTTCGTTGAGAGCCATTACTTCCGCGTGCGCACCTCCTGCCAGCTGGGTGGCACCAGTACCAACCAATTCGCCCTGAGCATCTAAAATGACGGCACCCACAGGCGGATTGGGGCTAGTGGTACCGCGGACAGACTGGCCAGCCTCCATTGCACGCAGCAGGGCCGCTTCTAAATCAAGCTTCATGAAATTTCTTTCAGGCTTTTGCGAGCTTCGATTCAAAGCTCTATTCACGGTCTTCTACAGGGTGGCCAGCTCGCGCAATTCCGCGACTGCGCCAGCTTTATCCTCCTGCTTATAAATTGCAGAGCCGGCAACGAAAGCATGGCAGCCAGCCATTGCTGATTCACGGATGGTCTCCGCCGAAATGCCACCGTCGATCTCGATGAGAGTTGCAAGCCCTTCATCATCAATGACTGCACGCAAAGCACGCACCTTGTCGAGCATCTCCGGCATAAACTTCTGGCCGCCGAAACCCGGCTCCACGGACATCACGAGCACCAAATCAAAGCTGGCGAGCTTGTCCAACCACGGCTCGATTGCGGTATCCGGCTTGACCGAGATACCTGCGCGCACGCCCAGCCCCCGAATCTTTTCCGCCAAGGCGAGGCTGGCCGCCACATCCGCAACAGCTTCCGCGTGGAAAATGATGCAATCGGCGCCGGCTGCAGCATAGGTCTCCACCCATTTTTCTGGCTCCTCAATCATCAAATGCACATCAAGCACCTGGTCCGTGACTGCGTCAACGGTCTTGGTGACGTCTGGGCCAAAGGAAAGGTTGGGGACGAAGTGACCATCCATGATGTCGACGTGGATCCAATCAGCGTTGGATACGGCGCGCACTTCTTCGCCCAAGCGGGAGAAGTCAGCGGCGAGGATGGATGGGGAAATAATCGGAGCGGACATGCCCCATAGTCTAGACCTAACCTGCGACGCCTCGCCGCGAAACCGGCTCGGCGCCTAGTTCGTGCGCCGCAAAGCTGCGAAGAACATCGCATCCGTGCCATGACGGTGCGGCCACATCTGGACCGACTTGTGGCGGCCCACATCCCCCATGTCTGGAATTAGCGTATGCGCGTCGAGTTCCTCTGCGCCCAGCTTGGCGACGGCGCGGTCCACAATATCGCGCGTTTCCCTAAGGTCTGGCGAACAGGTGGAATAAACCCCCACGCCGCCAGGACGGACGAGCCGCAGCGCGGATTCGAGCAGCTCAAATTGCAGCTCATTGAGGTCAGCAATGTCGCTTTCAGCCTTCCGCCAACGAGCCTCCGGACGGCGGCGCAAAGCACCCAGGCCGGAGCACGGGGCGTCGACCAGCACGCGATCGAAGCCCGGCTCCAGGCCAGGTTCGCGGCCATCCCCCACGTGCACGCGCACCGGGAGATCCGCCACGGTCTTTTTGATGAGCTCCGCACGGTGCGGTGAGACCTCGACTGCATCAACGGTGGCCTGCTCAATACGCGCCAGCGCACCCATCAGCGCCGCCTTACCGCCAGGGCCGGCGCACAGATCCAGCCAGCGTCCGGAATCCTCCCCTTCCAGCGGCGCCTCCGCAACGGCGCGGGCGATAAGCTGCGAACCCTCGTCCTGCACTGCGGCAAGTCCTTGCTTGACCGGCTCCAGATCGCCTGGATCACCGGCAGACATGTACACCGTATAAGGCGAGTACTTGCCCTCCTCGTTGCCGGTCATAAGGGCCAGCTCCTCCGCACTGATCTCACCAGGACGTGCCACCAAGTGCACGATCGGGCGCTGCGAATCCCCCTCCAAGGCGGCCTCCAGCTCGCCCAAGCCGACGACGCGGGCGAAGGATTCCGCAATCCAGGTCGGGTGCGCATGCTTGAAGGCAAGCGCTGCTACCTCACCACTCGGCGCGAGCTTGTCCAGCCACTTCTCGGAAGGCGTGCGCGTTACCGTACGCATAATGCCATTGGCAAAGCCCTTCGCCTTCTCGAAGCCGGCGGCCTCCACCAAGCGCACGGTGGTATCAACCGCAGCGTGAGCCTCAACGCGGGTGAAAAGCACCTGATAGGTACCCAGACGCAATGCGTCGAGCACCTCTGGTGCGGTGGCATCGAGCCCACGGGAAGAGCACTTTTCGATGACGGCATCGAGCACGCCCTCACTGCGTAACGCCCCGTAGGTCAGCTCGGTGCAGAAAGCTGCGTCCCGGGCCTCCAACTTGTGTACGCGCAGCGCCTTCGGCAGGGTGAGATTCGCAAAAGCATCATCACTGTGCACGCGGCGCAGTACCTCGTAGGCAACCGCGCGCGGGACATCGATGCCCGCGCGGCGCGCTGCTTTCACGAAGGAAGGGTTCTCCTTCCTGCCGCGCGCATTGTTGCGCACCGGCCGCCTATTACCTTTATTAGGTTTGCCAGACTGACCGCGCCCCTTATTCTGGGACGTTTCCTTAGGCTTGTCTCCAGACTTGGAACGAGAACGGAATCCGCCGCTCATGAAAACCTCACTTCTTTAGCGCCGCCAAGACCGCGTGCCCAGTCTGCAGCGTTCATCATCTTCTTTCCTGGGGGTTGCAGGCGATCAAGCTTGACAATCCCCTCGCCCGTTCCAACGTATACGGCCTTCTTCGTGATGTGCGCCTGACCTGGTTCGAGCGCGACGTCGGCAAGCGCCGCGCCAGACTCAGCTTCCTCGACAAGGCTTAGCGGAGAAAGCTTCACGCGCTGAGAATCCAGCAGCGTCCAAGCGCCTGGCCCCGGAGTATGCGCGCGGATGTGGCGATCCACCACGGTAGCCGGTGCCGTCCAGTCCACTTGCGCGTCCTCCACCGCAATCTTGGAGGCGTACGTGGCCTCGCCCTCCTGCGGGCGCGGTGTGATGCTGCCGGCTGCCAAACCGTCCATTGTCTCAACCAGCAGATCTGCCCCCTTAAAAGCCAGGCGGGTCAGCAAGTCATCGGCAGTGTCGGTCTCCGAGATATCTGACTCCACGACTCCGAGAATCTCACCGGTATCGAGGCCTTCATCGATGCGGAAGGTGGTAGCGCCCGTGCGCTCATCGCCTGCCGCAATCGCTGCCTGGACCGGCGCCGCCCCTCGCCATGCCGGGAGCAAAGAAAAGTGCAGGTTTACCCAACCGTGCTCGGGTACATCCAGCAGGTCCGGTGTAATCAGATTGCCATACGCCACCACCGGAATCGCAGCCGGTTCGAGCTCATGCAGGCGCTCACGCAGCGCCTTTCCATCCTCGGTATCCGGCTTCAGCGAGGTAGGAGTTAACACCTCTATGCCGTGCTTTTGCGCCAGCTCTTTCACCGGGCTCGGATGCAGACTGCGCCCACGCCCCTTGCGAGCATCCGGCCGGGTAAGTACGGCGACGACTTCGTGTTCAGAGGCAATCAGCTTTTCCAGTGCCACGACCGCGGGTTCCGGCGTTCCAGCGAAGATGATTCTCATGCTGTGGCGTCTCCTTTATAAGTATGCTTTGAAAAATACTAGGTAGTTTTTTAAGAATTAAACCAGTCAGAATTGCGGATTACCTGCATGGCCTGCTTGCGCTTTTCCTTAGTCAACCGGTCCAGGAACAACACGCCATCGAGATGATCGGTCTCGTGTTGGATACAGCGCGCCATGAGCCCGGAGGCGACCATAGAAATGGCGTTACCACGGATATCGCGGCCGCTTAAAACCACGGTTTCGTAACGCTCCGTATTTTCAGAAATCCCAGGGATGGAAAGACAGCCCTCAGGGCCATCCTGCTTCGCCTGTCCGATGGGCTCCCACACGGGATTGATGATTGCGCCACGCAAACCCGTTTGCACGTGCGAGCAATCGTAGACAAAGATGCGCTTGGTCAAGCCAATCTGATTCGCCGCAAGTCCTACTCCGCCTGCCTCGTCCATAGTCTCCAGCATGTCAGCCGCTAGCGCTGCAAGTGAAGCATCGAATTTCTCAATCTCCACCGCACGGGAGGTGAGAACTGGGTCGCCGTACATGCGGATTGCTCTTAGTGCCATTTAATAGGAGCCTTCCTCGCCTCATCCACGTTGATTCTTCTTTTATTTGCTGCCCTCGACAATAGTGGAACAATCCCCCGGCACCGCCTAACGGGGTATGGAAGGACTAGCCGATGTGGATGGGATCGACTTGGATGCGCAAAGGAAGCTCGTCCTTGCGCGCGCTGCGGGCGGCATTGGCCTTACGCAAGGCGTTGCCCAATTGGGCACGCGGGCCCAACGGGGTCCTAATCAGTACGCGTTGCGGCGGCCCAAATCGCTGCTCGTCATATTCGCCGGGCAGGCTCAGCCCCGGTGGCAACGGTACGGGTCCCAAAACCTCCACGTTTTCCGGTAGCTCCGCAATAGACATGAAGTGATCCAGGCTGGCATCGGCACCATCGACCGCAGCCATGTGCACTGCTGGCGGGAAACGCACTTCCCGACGCCCCGCCAGCTCACGGCGTGCGGCACCAACCATGTCCCAATTCAGCAAGGACTGAATGACCGGCAGTTCACCGTCAGCGGCGATGACCACTTCACCGCCCTTGTTGTGCGAACAGACCAAGGTAGCTGCAGACGCCCACTTAGAGAGAGCTTCCTCCGTGGCGCGCAGATCCTGGCGGTTGAGCAGCGTGCCTGCATCCAACAGCAAAGCTGCGCCGTAGTGCCCGCCGTGGGCGACGGCCGGTTCTGCGCCCGGCGTTGCGATGACCAGTGCCGCCTCATCTGCGACCTCGTCTACGACCTTGTTGCCGCCCGAGACAACGATGCGGGTACTCGGAAACGCCCGTCCCAACTCTTCCGCCGTGCGCTCAGAGCCCAGTACGATAGCCCGCAGCCGCGGCGAGCCGCATTCGACACAGCGGAATTTCGACTCGATGCGGCCACACCACCGACACGTGGGCAAGGAGGCATGGTGCGTATCTCCCCCGCGTCTATCGGCGGCAAGGCCCAAGGGGCCGTTACAGTGGCGGCAGCGCGCGGGGGCTCGGCAATTGCCGCAAGCCAGAATTGGTGCGTAGCCCTTCCGCGGGACCTGCACGAGCACCGGCTGCGCACGGTCCAGCGCACGCTTCGCAGCTTGGAAGGCAGGCCCTGTAACCGAGGTGGTTCCGCCCTGCAGATCACGCGCAACCTGCAGGCCAAACGCCCCTACCGCAGTCATTGCAGGACGCCGTGTTTCCAACGTGGATTCACTAGCGAGCAGGTCATGCGCCCACCCAGATTCGACCAGCAGCTGTGTCTCTGCGCTGCGGGCATGCCCCGCCAGAATCAGACTGCAGCCTTCCTTAGCTGAGCGCGTGGTCAGCACCTCGCGGGTGTGGACATAGGGTTTTAGGTTATCTACGAGGTTGTCGTTGCCATCATCAAAAATGAACGCCAGGCGTAGGTTCTGTACCGGCGCAAAGGCCGCCGAGCGGGTACCCAACACAATGCGCGCCTGCCCCACCAAAGCGGAAAGATATCGGCGGTAGCGTGCCTGCGGACCCGTGGCATTGCCCAAGACGGTGATCTGCTTGGCTGCGACCACTTTTCGCAAAGCCTTTTCCAGCTTGTCGACGCCGCGTTGGTCCGGCACCACGAGCAAGACTCCGCCGCCGTCGAGTGCCACTTTTGCGGCCAATGCCGCGACGGCACTCGCCCAGTCATCGCCCGGCGCAATCTGCCATGCGGCGCGGGCCAGCCCACCGGCCAATACCGAGTCCACAAAGGACTCACCATGCTGATATGCCGACCACCCCGAAAGATCTGGTTCTTGTGCCTCGCCCATCTCCTCCCACGGGGTGGCGAGATCGGATTCTTCTGCCTTGGCATGCCGCGGCGGAATCGCGGAGCGAATAATGTCTGAGCGCACCGCCCCATAGCGGGCCGCGAGCGACTCGATGAGTTCGGCAAGCTCAGCTGAGTAGACCGCATAGGGCGAAATCACGCGGTCCAGGTAACGCAGCTGGCCGTCGAACTCGCTGTCATTGCGGCGCTCCAAAACGATGGCGTCTGTCAGCCGCCCATTGAAGCGGATGCGCACGCGCACGCCGGGCTTAGCAGCAGCCGACTGCGATTCGTCGACGCGATAATCGAAGCCGCGGTCTAGGTGGGCGACGCCCAATAAAGGCAACACCCGCGCGACCGGTTTATGGGCGGCGGGTGTTCTAGCTGGCATAGGCTCTGATACTACAGGCCGGCAGCCTCACGCAGTGCGACGGCACGGTCGGTGGACTCCCATGGCAGCTCAATGTCGGTGCGGCCGAAGTGGCCGTAGGCTGCGGTCTGGCGGTAGATGGGACGCAGCAAGTCGAGATCGCGGATGATAGCGGCCGGGCGCAAATCGAAGACCTTGTTGACGGCGGCCTGAATCGTGGCGTCGTCAAGCCCGTGTTTCGCAGTGCCAAAGGTCTCGACGTACAGGCCCACCGGCTTCGCACGGCCGATGGCGTAGGCGACCTGGACCTCAGCCTTGTCAGCCAAATCCGCAGCGACGATGTTCTTAGCTACCCAGCGCATGGCGTAGGCCGCAGAGCGGTCCACCTTGCTCGGGTCCTTGCCGGAGAACGCGCCACCGCCGTGGCGAGCCATGCCGCCGTAGGTATCGACGATGATCTTGCGGCCGGTAAGGCCAGCATCGCCCATCGGGCCACCCAAGATGAAGGAGCCGGAAGGGTTGACCAGCAGCGTGGTGTCCTCGCCGTAGAAGTGCTCGAGCTTGGCGTCCTTGATAACCCATTCCACGACGTGCTCGCGCAGTTGCTCCATGAGCCACTCCTGGGAAACCTCGGGATCGTGCTGGGTGGAGATAACCACGGTGTCCAGGTGGGAAGGTTGGTTATCGTCGGTGTAGGCGAAGGTCACCTGGGTCTTGCCGTCTGGGCGCAGGTGATCGACGATGCCCTGCTTGCGAACCTCGGTCAAGCGGCGCGAAAGGCGATGTGCCAGTGCGATAGGCAACGGCATGAACTCATCGGTCTCGTTGGTGGCGTAGCCGAACATCAGGCCTTGGTCACCGGCACCGGCGGTATCATTTTCCTCGTCGTAGTCATCGGAACGGTCACGAGCCTCCGTAGAGGTATCGACGCCAGCGCCAATTTCCTGGGACTGCTCGCCGATGGCGACGTTAACGCCACAGGTGTGGCCGTCGAATCCGACGTCGGAGGAAGTAAAACCGATGTCCGTCAAGGTCTTGCGGACCAACTGCGGGATTTCTACGTAGCCGGTGGTGCGAACCTCACCGACAACGTGAACCTGGCCGGTGGTCACGAGGGTTTCCACTGCCACGCGCGCCTTCGGATCCTTTTCCAACAGCGCATCCAAAATGGTGTCGGAGATAGCGTCGCAGATCTTGTCCGGGTGGCCCTCAGTCACGGATTCGCTGGTGAACAAACGGGTAGCCGGTGCAGGGTTTAAAGTCACAGATATTCCTTAGTGCAGACAGAAAAGCTTAACTAGCGAAAGCTCTTTTAGCGTTCGATGCATGGTTCTGGCCCCAAGCTTTAACAACTAGCCAGCATAGACCAAGCGGTCTATTAAATCAATCAGGCCTTGGCCTAGTTGCTCATTATCTCTTGTACTGCGTCGAGGATTTGGGACGCGACCACATGCTTTGAGCCGTGAGCAACCACTTGTGGCGCCGCACCGCGGCTTAAAATCCAGCCCTCGCTATCGGACTGCCCAAAAACCTTACCCTCGCCAACCTCGTTGGCCATCAAGAGGTCACAGCCCTTCTTTAAAAACTTTTCCTTGGCAAAATCGAGCGCGGAATGGGTGGCATCGCCGGTCTCCGCGGCAAAGCCCACGACGACGGCATTGGGGTTAAGCTCGCCTGCATCACGCTTGGCGACGATCCCTTTGAGCACATCAGGGTTCTCCACTAGCTGAATGCTAGAAAGCTCGGCATCTGCCTGGCCTTTCTTCATCTTTGACTCTGCAATGTGTGCCGGGCGGTAATCGGCCACGGCAGCGGCCATGATGACCACGTCCGCATCGCGCGCTTCCTCCTCCATCGCCGCCTGTAGCTCCGCCGTCGAAACAACGTTGCGAACCTTTGCCCCAGACGGAACAGGCAGCTTCTCCGTGTTACCGGCGACGAGGGTGACGTTCGCGCCCCGTTGCGCGGCAATCTCGGCAAGTGCGAAGCCTTGCCGGCCGGAGGAACGGTTACCCAAGTAACGCACCGGGTCAAGGTTCTCCTGCGTACCGCCTGCAGAAATGACGATCTTTTTGCCTGCAAGCCCCTGGCCCATGCGGTAGCCTGCCAACTCGGTGCGCACGAGCTCGGCAATCTGCTCTGGTTCGGGCAAACGCCCCGGGCCCGAATCGCGGCCGGTGAGGCGGCCATGTGCTGGCTCCATCACGGTGATTCCTCGGCGCCGCAAGGTGGCAACGTTATCCACCGTGGCCGGGTTCTGCCACATCTCGGTGTGCATTGCAGGGACAACGATGACAGGGCAGGTCGCCACCAGCACCGTGGCCGTCAGCAAGTCATCGGCACGGCCAGCGGCGATGCGGGCGATGACATCGGCCGTGGCGGGAGCTACAACAACGGCGTCTGCGTGCTGACCAATATTGACGTGCTGGACTGAATCCACATCATCGAAAACCGAGGTGCTCACGGGGCTGCCTGAAAGCGCCTCAAAGGTAGCCGCGCCCACGAACTGCAGTGCCGCTTGAGTTGGCACAACGCGGACGCTATCTCCGTGCTCTTTGAAGTCGCGGACTAAATGGCAAGCCTTGTATGCGGCGATACCACCGGCTACTCCCACCACGATATTGCGCGGCCGAGCGGATGCTTCTGATGCAGTAGAAGGCGCGGAAGAAGATGCAGAAGAATGAAGGTTCGCTTGATTCACCCGGCCAATTCTACAGCCCGGAAACTTTTCGGCCGCAAGACGCCAAAAGGCCCAGGCTCCCCCGCCAAGATGGCGGCAGGATACCTGGGCCCGACAAAGCTTATTTGAAAGCTTTTACTTTCCTTCCTCGTGATCGAGGAGACCAGCTTCAATCTCACGCAGAGCGATGGAAAGCGGCTTCTCGCCCGCCTCAGGGGTTACCAGAGGACCGACAAACTCGAAGACACCCTCATCCTGCTCTTGGTAGTAGCTGTTGATCTGACGCGCGCGCTTAGCGGCGAAGATCACCAGAGCGTACTTGGACGAGACCTTATCGAGGAGCTCGTCGATCGGCGGAGCAGTAATGCCCACTGGCGGATCGAACACTGGCTCTGGCTTCGGGGCCTCAGCATTAGCAGGGGTGGTCACGTTAGTCACATGCACCTTTACTTCACTTGGAAATGGTCAAAATCTAGTTCTATCCCTGCAGGATAGCACTAATAGCTGCCACGGCGTCATCAAGATTCTCATTGACAACGACGTGCTCGAACTCGTCTTGTGCGGCAAGTTCAGCGTGTGCGGTCTTAAGCCTACGGTCGATGACGTCCTGCGGCTCGGTACCACGGCCGGTCAGGCGCTCAACGAGCACCTCCCATGACGGCGGCGCCAAGAACACGGTCTTAGCTTCCGGCAGTGCGGCCTTGACGTTGCGAGCGCCTTCCAGGTCCACCTCTACGAGTACGGGGCGACCTGCCTCCATTGCTTCCTTTACAGGCTGTGCAGGAGTGCCGGAGCGCTGGAGCCCGCCATGAATATCCGCCCATTCGAGCATTTCACCGGCGTCAATGCGCTGCTGGAAAGCTTCAGGAGTAACGAAGAAATAGTCAACCCCGTCCTGCTCACCAGGTCGGGGTTGACGCGTCGTCATTGAGACGCTGAAGTACAGCTTGTCGACGTCATCGCGCAGACGCGAAACCACAGTGGACTTGCCCACGGCGGAAGGCCCAGCCAGAACGACCAGGCTACCGCGTGCAGTTGCGTCAGACATCGCGAATCTTATTCGCCGTAGCCGAAGCGCTCGAGCAGGGCACGGCGCTGACGATCGCCGAGGCCGCGCAGACGACGGGTCTGAGCAATCTCGAGATCTTCCATGATTTCCTTAGCCTTGACCTTGCCAACCTTCGGCAAAGCCTCGAGGAGAGCGGAGACCTTGGTCTTACCGATGATCTCGTCGGTCTCAGCCTTGTCCAGAACGTCCTTCAGGTTGGTTTCGCCGCGCTTCAGCGCAGCCTTGAGCTCGGCGCGAGCCTTGCGGGCCTCAGCGGCCTTTGCGAGAGCTTCCTTGCGCTGCTCATCAGTCAACTTTGGAAGGGCCACGGGTTTCCTCCGATTTCATTAGATTGATAATTTACGTCCAGTAAGTCTTACCAGAATTCGGTCGCGAAAACGGGAATCAAAATCCCGCTGTGCCGAGCAAAACGACTAAAACCACTAGTCACAGGCTCGGCGCGAACCGACTTCTGGCAATCCTAGCACTGGTGATTACGCGATGACATCATTTGGGTCCGTATTGTACGGAATTCCTGCACGTCATCGCGGTGCGTTTCTCAAAGTACCAGGTAAATGGCGGGCCTTATAATCGGCCGCGCCATAACCTTAAAAAGCGGTCTCTTCGGTGGCCTCTGCCAGGAAAGATTTCACTGCTTCACGCAGGTCAACAACCTGCGGGCCAGCGGAAAGGACCGAACGGGAAACGTTGGCGAAACCCAACTGCGGGGCCGCCGCAGTGATTACTTTCACGTCCTGCGCAGTAGCACCTTGGGCACCGACGCCCGGCAGCAATACCGGGCCGTTCAGCTCGTCTAGGACAGGCGGCTGCGCAAGCGTGGCGCCGACTACGACGCCGACGTTGCCCGGACGTCCTGCGACTTTGTACGCGGCATTGAGCGCGGCGCATTGGTTGACCACGCCCTGCGCCAGCGTCACGCCTTCTTCGTCCATGATGGACTGAAACGCCACGGCCTCCGGGTTGGAAGTTGCAGCCAGAACGAAGACTCCCCTGCCCTTTTCTTCCGCCAGGTCGAACACCGGCTGGAGCGAACCGACTCCTAGATATGGAGAGACGGTCACTGCATCCGCGGACAACGGCGAATCATCGCTAAGCCATGCAGCAGCATAGCCGGCCATCGTGGAGCCGATGTCGCCACGCTTGGCGTCGGCAAGCGTCAAGCAACCTGCTTCACGCAAGTCCCGCAGGGTCTCTTCCAACACCGCAAAGCCCGCAGACCCAAAGCGCTCGAAGAAGGCCACCTGCGGCTTAACCATTGCGACGGTCTCGGCGAATGCCTCCACGCAGGTACGCGCGAATCTCCGTAGCCCATCGACGTCGTCGTTTAAGCCCCAAGCACGCAGCAGATGCGCATGCGGGTCGATGCCCACGCACAGCCTGCCGCGCTCGGCACCGGCAGCGACGAGCCGCTCGCCGAAGGTGCTAGTGCTTTGCGTCATGCTCAAGCTCCTGCAGTGCACGTACCTCAAGGTTGCCGATGCGCAGCGCCTCGATGCCCTGGACCGCAGCGGTAACACCCTGGACGGTGGTAACAAGCGGAACGCCCACGGAAACAGCCGCCGCGCGGATGTCGTAGCCGTCGTGGCGTGCGTTGTCTGAACCAGCCGGGGTGTTGAGGATGAGGTCGACCTTGCCGGCAAGAATCTGGTCAACGATGGATTCCTGGCCGTCTGCTGCCTCGGAGACCTTGACCGCTACCTCGCACTCCACGCCGTTGCGGCGCAGCATCTGTGCGGTGCCTGCGGTAGCCACGATGTTGTAGCCCATGTAGGCCAGACGCTGGATTGGGAAGATGAGGGTGCGCTTGTCGCGGTTAGCCACGGAGACGAAGACCGTGCCCTCAGTCGGCAAGTGGCCGAAGGCAGCGATTTCGCCCTTGGCAAAAGCCGCGCCGAAGTTACTTGCTAGGCCCATGACCTCGCCCGTGGACTTCATCTCTGGGGAGAGCAAAGTATCAAGCAACGTACCATCTGGGCGGCGGAAGCGGTTGAAAGGCAGCACAGCTTCCTTGACCGCAATCGGGTGCTCCAGCGGCAAGGAACCACCATCGACCTCGGTAGGCAGCATGCCTTCTGCACGCAGATTAGCGATGGACTCGCCCATCATGACGCGAGCTGCGGCCTTAGCCAGCGGCACGCCGGTGGCCTTGGAGACAAACGGCACGGTGCGCGATGCGCGCGGGTTCGCCTCGATGACATACAGCGTGTCATCCTTCAGCGCGTACTGCACGTTCATCAGGCCCTGTACACCGATGCCCTTAGCTAGCGCGCGGGTGGAGCGGCGAACATTGTCGATGTCCTCAGGTCCCAAGGTCATCGGTGGCAGCGCGCAGGAAGAGTCACCGGAGTGAATGCCGGCCTCCTCGATATGCTCCATGACGCCAGCCAAGTAGACCTCTTCGCCATCGCAGAGAGCATCCACGTCAATCTCGATTGCGTTGTCGAGGAAGCGGTCCACCAATACAGGGTGGTCGGAGGTGATTTCCGTTGCGCGGTCGATGTAGTCACGCAGGGAGTCCTCATCGTAGACAATCTCCATGCCACGGCCGCCGAGCACGTAGGAAGGACGAACCAGGACCGGGTAGCCGATGTCGCGGGCTACAGAACGTGCCTCCTCGAAGGAGGTTGCGGTGCCGAAATCTGGCGCTGGAAGCTTTGCTTCTGCCAGTACCTTGCCGAACTCGCCGCGGTCCTCAGCCAAGTCGATTGCCGCAGCGGAGGTACCGACGACTGGAACACCAGCCTCGGTCAGGCGCTCTGCAAGGCCCAGCGGAGTCTGGCCGCCGAGCTGAACGATGACGCCGGCAACAGGGCCGGACTGCAACTCCGCGTGGTAGACCTCCATAACGTCCTCGAAGGTCAACGGCTCGAAGTACAGGCGGTCAGCGGTGTCATAGTCAGTTGAGACCGTCTCCGGGTTGCAGTTGACCATGACGGTCTCGTAGCCGCGCTCGGACAGCTCCAACGCTGCGTGGACGCAGGAGTAGTCGAACTCGATGCCCTGGCCAATACGGTTCGGGCCAGAGCCCAAAATGATGACCTTGCCCAACTTATCGGCAGGCATCGGCTTGACCTCGGACTCTGCGTCTGGGTCCAGCTCGTAGGAGCTGTAATGGTACGGGGTCTGCGCCTCGAACTCGCCAGCACAAGTATCGACCGTCTTGTAGACCGGGCGAATGCCCAGCGACCAGCGCAGGGATCGCACGCCATCTTCGCCAGCGAACTCGGTACGCAGGGCGGCAATCTGGGCGTCGGAAAGCCCGTAGAACTTCGCCTCACGCAATAGCTGCGCGTCCAGGACCGGCGCGTGCAGCAGCTCCTCGCGGAAGTCAACCAAGGCCTTGAGCTCAGCAAGGAACCATGGGTCGATCTGGGAGTGCTCGTAGAGCTGTTCGACGCTAGCGCCGAGGCGGAAAGCCAGTTCTACGTCGTACATGCGGCCCTCGGTCGGACGCTCTAGGTCCTTGAGCACTGCATCCAGGTCCGTCGCGCGATCGCCGGCGAAGTACTCATCCGGGCGGGTCCAGAAGCCGTGCTGCTTGGACTCCAGGGAGCGCATGACCTTGTTGAGACCGGCGATGTAGTTACGGCCGATGCCCATGGCCTCGCCGACGGACTTCATCGTGGTGGTCAGGGTGTCATCAGCGCCCGGGAACTTCTCAAAGGCAAAGCGTGGTGCCTTGACGATGACGTAGTCCAAGGTCGGCTCGAATGCCGCAGGGGTAACGCCGGTGATGTCGTTTTGTACTTCGTCAAGGGTGTAGCCGATTGCCAACTTGGCGGCCAACTTCGCGATTGGGAAGCCGGTGGCCTTGGAAGCCAGCGCGGAGGAACGAGACACGCGCGGGTTCATCTCGATGACGATGATGCGGCCATCAACCGGGTTGACGGCGAACTGGATGTTGCAGCCGCCGGTGTCAACGCCGACCTCGCGAATAATCGCAATGCCGAGGTCACGCATCTTCTGGTACTCGCGGTCGGTCAAGGTCAGAGCCGGAGCAACGGTGACGGAATCACCGGTGTGCACGCCCAAGGCATCGACGTTTTCGATGGAGGCAATGACCACGACGTTATCGTCGCCGTCGCGCATGAGCTCCAGCTCGAATTCCTTCCAACCGAGGATGGATTCCTCGATGAGCACGTTTGCCTCGGGTGAAGCAGCTAGGCCGCCGCCTGCGATGCGGTCGAGATCTTCCTGGTTATAAGCCAGGCCAGAGCCCAAGCCGCCCATGGTGAAAGAAGGACGCACGACTACCGGCAGGCCGAGCTCTGCGACGGTCTCGTGCACCTCGTCCATGTTGTGGCACACGCGGGAACGCGCGGACTCGCCGCCGATGGACTCGACGATGTCCTTGAACTTCTGGCGGTCCTCACCACGCTCAATCGCCTCAATGTCGGCGCCGATGAGCTCGATGCCGTACTTGTCCAAGATGCCTGCGCGGTCCAACTGCACCGCAGCATTCAGTGCGGTTTGTCCGCCCAGGGTTGCAAGCACCGCATCAATCTTGTGGCCTTCTTGCTGTTCCTTAACAATGATCTTTTCGATGAACTCAGGGTCAATCGGCTCCACGTAGGTGTGGTCTGCGAATTCTGGGTCCGTCATGATGGTTGCCGGGTTGGAGTTGACCAGCGTGACACGCAGGCCTTCTTCCTTCAGCACGCGGCAAGCCTGGGTGCCGGAGTAGTCGAACTCGCAGGCCTGGCCGATAACAATTGGGCCAGAACCGATAACCAGGACGTGGTTTACATCGTTACGCTTTGGCATAAGTTTCTAATCCTCTTCCTGGTGCCTACTTGTTAGGGGTCTTTTCGGTCATCAGCTCAACGAACTGATCAAACAGCGGGTTTGCGTCATGCGGGCCCGCAGCGGACTCTGGGTGATACTGAACGGAGAAAGCCATTCCGTCCTTGAGCGCTACGCCCTCAATCGTGTTGTCGTTGAGACAGGTATGGGTGACGATGCCGCGGCCGAAGTCGGTATCGAATTCCTCGCCAGCCGGGTTCTCCTGGCCAGACGGACTGGCGATGGCAAAGCCATGGTTTTGCGCGGTGATGTCGATCTTGCCGGTCAAGACGTTGCGTACCGGTACGTTGATGCCACGGTGCCCGAACTTCATCTTGAAGGTGTCTAGGCCCAGCGCGCGGCCTAGAATCTGGTTGCCAAAGCAGATTCCGAAGAAGGGAATGCGGGCATCCAGGATGTCGCGGACGATGGCCACCATTTTGTCGGCGGTAGCTGGGTCACCAGGGCCATTCGAGACAAAGACGCCATCCGGGTTGTACTGCTTAATCTCAGCATAAGGGGTATTAGCCGGTACCACGATGGTCTCAATGCCGCGCTTGGCAAAGTTGCCCGGCGTAGCGGTCTTAACACCCATGTCGTAGGCCACGACGGTGAACTTCTTTTCGCCTTCTGCCGCCACGGTATATGGCTTTTCGGTAGCGACCTGCTCAGATAGATCCAGGCCCTCCATCGAAGGCTGGCCCTTGACCTCCTCAAGCAGCTCCTCTACTGGGCGCTGCGCGTCCTCACCGGAGAACAAACCGGCGGCGATGGAGCCATAGTTGCGCAGGTGACGAACCAAGGTGCGGGTATCGATTCCGCGGATGCCGATGATGCCTTGGGCTTCCATCTCATCCGAAAGGGAACGCTCCGCGCGCCAGTTAGATACGCGCTGTGCGAGGTCACGAATAACCAGGCCGGCAACCCAAATCTGGTTGCCATGAGACTCGTTGTCTTCGTCGTTCCAGCCGGTGTTACCAATGTGCGGCGCTGCAGAAACGACGATCTGGCGGTGGTAGGAAGGGTCAGTCAAAGTTTCCTGGTAACCAGTCATTGCAGTGCTGAACACTGCCTCACCGAGGGTGGTGCCGGTGGCGCCAAAGCCGTATCCGCGGAAAGTGCGGCCATCAGCCAGCACGAGAATTGCCGGGATTCTTGCTGGTTTAGTCTCAGTCACAATGTGGCCTTTCTGTGGCTTGGTGGGTCTATAGGGTGCAAGGTTACTTGCCTTCAGCTTCGTCTGCGGCCAGTTCGTAGGTCACGGTGCCGCGCAGAATAGTGTGGGTGACGCGTGCGCTGAACTCCTCGCCCTCATAAGGGTTATTCTCAGACTTCGAAGCCAGCTTGGCGGAATCGGAGACCCACTTGTGCTCGGGGTTCACGATGGTGAGGTTGGCGGGCTCGCCCACTGCGATCGGACGGCCGTGGTCCGGCAGCTTGGTGATCTCTGCCGGGCGCTCCGACATCACACGGGCGACGAAGCGCCAGTCTGCGAGACCGGAGGCCACGAAAATCTTGGCGATAATCGCCAGCGAGGACTCAAGGCCCAGCATGCCTGGCTTCGCGTTTTCGAACTCAACGCACTTGTCTTCGGAACCATGCGGTGCGTGGTCGGTTGCCACGACGTCGATGACGCCGTCGAGCAGCGCCTGGCGCAGAACCAAGGTGTCGCGCTCCTCGCGCAGCGGCGGATTCACGCGAAAGACGCCGTCATAGCTCACCAGTTTTTCATCAGTAAGCAGCAGGTGATGCGGGGTAACCTCCGCAGTCAGTGGAATATCCTGGCCCTTTGCCCACTTCAGCAGCTCGACGGTGCCCTCGGTGGATGCATGGCAGATGTGCATGCGGTTGCCGTAGTCACGCGCCAGCAGTGCATCGCGGGCGACGATGGACTCTTCCGCCACGCGCGGCCAGCCGCGCAGGCCCAGCTTGGCTGCCGTCTCCCCCTCGTGGGCAGATGCGCCCTCGGTCATGCGGTGGTCTTCCGCGTGCTGCGCGAGCAAGACGTCCAAGCCCTTGGCGTATTCGAGCGCGCGGCGCATCAACTGCGGGTCCTGCACGCACTTGCCATCATCGGAGAACATGCGCACTTTCGCGTCCGAGCGCGCCATCATGCCGAACTCGGTGAGGGTCTTACCCTCCAGACCCTTGGTAATAGAACCCACCGGGTGAACGTCGCACAGGCCGAGCGCCTGTGCCTTAGCCCAAACGGACTCCGCGATAATCGGCTGATCGGTCACCGGGTTGGTGTTGGCCATGGTAAATACGGCGGTAAAGCCGCCCTTGGCAGCAGCGCGGGAACCGGTTTCGATGGTCTCAGTGTCCTCGCGGCCTGGCTCGCGCAGGTGCACGTGCATATCGACCAAGCCCGGCAGCAGCACGTTGCCTTCGGCGTCGATTGCCTCATCGAACTGCGCGCTTGACTCAAGGTCAGCGCCCATATCCGCAATGACACCGTCGGCGATGAGCACCTGCACTGGCTCTCCCTCGCCGTAGGGGCGCACGTTCTTAATCAGCAATCGCTTTTCCGCAGCGGCAGAAAGACGGCCGGTTTCTGGATAGTTAGTCATGGTCTCTTACTCTCTTCCCTTTTCTTGATTCCGGCTGAATTAGATTCCGGCGTGTTCTCCGTTGGTCAACAGCGTGAACAGCACCGCCATGCGGGCGTATACACCGTTGTTTACCTGCTGCAAGACTGCCGCCTTGTCGTAGTCAGCAACGGCATAGTTGATTTCCATACCGCGCAGCATTGGGCCCGGGTGCATTACGATTGCGTCCTTCTTCATGGCTGCGGCGCGCGCCTTGGACAGGCCATAAAGGTTCGCGTACTCGCGGTGCGATGGGAAGAAGCCGCCGTTCATGCGTTCTGCCTGAACGCGCAGCATCATGACGATGTCTGCGTCGGCCAGCTCGGAATCAAAGTCATAGGAGACCTTGACCGGCCAGGTATCGACGCCGAATGGGAGAAGAGTAGGCGGAGCCACAAGGGTGACTTCCGCACCGAGGGTGTTAAGAAGGTCAACGTTCGAGCGAACCACGCGGGAGTGCAGGCAGTCACCCACAATCTTGACCTTGAGCCCGGAGAAGTTGCCGCCCTTGATGCCAAGTCGCTGGCGCATGGTCACGGCGTCGAGAAGCGCCTGCGTTGGGTGCTGATGTGCACCATCGCCGGCGTTAATAACGGAAGGGCCATCGCCGTTAGGCGCTACCCAACCCGCCAACTGCTGCGGCGCGCCAGACGATGCATGGCGAATGATGATGGCATCCGCACCGACAGCGCTAAGCGTGAGGCCGGTGTCCCTCAAGGACTCGCCCTTTTTCACTGACGACGTCGAGGTCGACAGGTTGATGACGTCTGCGGACATCCACTTACCCGCCGTCTCAAAAGAGGAGCGGGTACGAGTGGAGTTTTCATAGAACAGTGTAAAGACGGTACGTCCGCGAAGGGTCGGAAGCTTCTTCACTTCCCGGCCCTCGAGCGCTTCGTGGAAACGGTCTGCCTCATCGAGCAGACCAACGATTTCGTCTTTGTTGAGATCAGCAATGGAAAGTAGGTGCTTCATTCTAAGCCTCCGCGGTCTTGCGGGTCAGGACTACCGCGTCCCGGCCATCAATTTCGGCGTTGTAGACGATGACATCTTCGTCGCGTGCCGTTGGAATGTTTTTGCCGACGTAGTCTGCGCGAATCGGCAGCTGGCGATGGCCGCGGTCCACGAGGACTGCGAGCTGAATGATTTCCGGACGGCCAACGTCGGCCAGCGCATCAAGTGCAGCGCGAATGGAGCGGCCGGAATATAGGACGTCATCGACCAGGATGACGGTCGCGCCGTTGATACCACCGTTCGGAATTTTGGTGGGCTGCAATGCGCGGTGCGGCTTGTTGTGGAGATCGTCGCGATAGAGCGTGATGTCTAGGGATCCCCATAGGATTTCTACGCCGGAAAATTCCGCAATTTTTTGTGCAAGACGCTGAGCCAATGGCACGCCACCAGAGGGAATGCCAAGGAGTACGACCCGAGTTGCGTTCTCAGAGTCGAGCGCCGTCTTTTCAATGATCTGGTGCGCGATGCGTGCGACAGTGCGCGCGACGTCATCAGAGCTCAACAGCTCGTTAGACTCCGCGTTGGTGTCAATTCCACTCATCGTGACCTCCTTCCCCGCCTCACAGTGCGGTCTTTAAAGGATGCCGGTAAATGGGAATGAAGTAACTTTGCGCCCACCGTGGGCGGAAAATTGCCTCAAGCGTCCGAGCAACGTGGTTGCTCACATGGACAACGATGATTTTAGCATCAACCTATAGTTCCTCGAAGTCGTTTCATTCAGCTACTACCCCCACAAGTAGCAACGATCTCAATTTCGCCGACCTTTTCACGTATCGCGGCGGTCAGCGCAGCCTACCCAACCCCGCTCGCAGGTGTGAGCCTGCGCACTAGTTCCGGTTGAACTGCGGCGGTTCTCGCCCAATTGTTAATGTTTAGGGAATAAAAAGTATTTGGGCTCCCCATGAGTCCGCCGTACTGGCACCTAAATCCGCTGAATTCTTGTCCCGTACAGTCGGCATCAATATCCTGCGCGATCGGCATAGATATAAGGAGAGGAAGACCAAAACCACGTGAGCTTTTCGGCCAAACACGAAGTTCCAGCCCCACGCGAGCAGGTATGGCAATGGCATACCCGTCGCGGCGCACTAGCGCGCCTTACTCCTCCTTTTACTTTCATGACCCCGTTAAAGCAGACAGAATCCTTGGCTGATGGCACCTCGATCCTGGGCCTGCCGGGCGGCCTCAAGTGGGTTGCCCGCCACGACCTTTCACGCTTCCAAACCAACGTCAGCTTCAGCGACGTTTGCCTCAACGCTCCCATGCGCTCCTGGGCCACATGGCGCCATCACCATCTCTTTGCCGATGCCACTACCGGTTCCGATAACGATGCTGGCGCTACCCAAATCACCGACACCGTCGACACCCGCATTCCGTCATGGGCTGTTAACTCCGTCTTCGCCTATCGCCAACACCAGCTCATCGAGGACTTCCAGTTTTTGAACCGTCTGCGCGACCTTGACACCCACGCCACGGCACCGGCTGTCGACCCTTCGGGCACCGTTCGCCCGTTGGTTTTCGCCATCAGTGGTTCCCGCGGTGGCGTGGGTCGAAAGCTCACCGCGCAGCTGACTACCGCAGGACATCAAGTTATCCAGCTTGTGCGCAATAGCCCCAAACCGGGCCAGCGTCAATGGCGCCCGAACCTGCCGGCGCCGGATCTCTTGGAGGGCGTCGACGTCCTTATCCATCTAGCCGGCGAACCAATCTTCGGCCGCTTCAACGCCGCCCACAAGGCAGACATACGGGAGTCCCGCGTGAACCCGACACAGCTACTGGCTGAGGTTGCCACCGCAACGCCTGAGCTCAAGGCAATGGTCTGTGCATCGGCAATCGGCATCTATGGCGCCGACCGGGGCGATACCGAGCTGACTGAAGAGTCCAGCCGCGGTGACGGCTTCCTGGCTGACGTGGTCAGCGATTGGGAGGCCGCCTGCACACCTGCCCGCGAGGCCGGAAAGCGTGTGGTCAATGTTCGCACCGGAATCGCCCTCTCCGGCAACTCCGGCTTGCTGCCGCTTTTGCGCGCGCTGTTTTCTACAGGACTCGGCGGCGCGTTTGGCAAGGGCGAATTCTGGTACAGCTGGGTCGCCATGGATGACCTGACTGATATCTACTTCCGCGCAGCAATCGATTCGCAACTTGATGGCCCAGTCAACGCCACCTCGCCTACCCCGGTCCTTAACAAGGATTTTGTCCATGCACTAGGTGAGGAGCTCAAGCGCCCAGCGATCGTGCCTATTCCAACCTTCGGCCCGGCGCTGCTCTTGGGCAAGGAGGGCGCAAGCGAGCTCGCCCTGGCTAACCAGAAGGTCATCCCGGCCCGCCTGAACGAGCTCGGACACACTTTCCGTTACTCCACAGTCGCAGCCGCGCTTGCACACGAACTAGGCGGCGAGGAGTTGTGGACTCCCGCCACGCGGGCGGCCAACTAGCAGGCACGCATCCCGGCTCCGGTAGCCTTGATCAAGATTCCGATTTATTCACCATGTAAACAACGTGAGGATTATTTTCAGTGACTGATCAAGCCGATGGTCAACCAACCATCTTGCCCGATACCCCTATCGAGCCAGTGACGCTCGAGCGCATTGCGGAAATCTTCGACTCTGAGAAGTTGGAGTACCGCATCGAAGAACAGCCAGTTTCTGAAGAAAAGACCGTCAAGATGCTGCGCACTGGTTTCTCGAACGCAGCCATCGCATTCCAGCTGCGCGAAAACGCCATCACCGCTGATTCCGTGTGGCGCGGCACCATTCCAGCATCTGAGGGCCCGAACCTTCTGATGCACATTAACCAGTGGAACCAGAACCACTTTGCGCCGACCTTCCGATTCTTCGAAGGCCCAGAAAACACCCTGGCGGTCTCCGGCGTGCGCGAGCTGGACACCACCCACGGCGCTTCCCGCAACCAGCTGGGCGCTTTCGTTATGTCCACCTTGGACGCCATCCTGCAGTCCTTCGCATGGATTGAGCAGCAGTACCCGCAACTCGTCACCTGGGAGGAACACGAAAATGACTAATCAAGCTTATGCTCAGCCGCAGGTCACGCTCGACCGCATCATTAGCGCAATGCAGACCTTCGACATCGAGTTGACCAAGGTCGAAGGCCGCGACGATGCCGCTACCGCTAACTTGAACGGTCTGCCTTGCCTGTTCGCAGTTCTGGATTCCGTCGCCATCGTGCGCTGCGATGTGCCAACCGACGCCGTCTACACCCAGGCCGATGCTGGCCTGTTCCTAGCCGCGAACCAGATCAACTCCGTCGCCTTCGGCGCACGTGCCGTTATCTCCGAGCACGAGAACCTGCTTGTCGTACGTACCGAGCGCGATATTCCTTGCGCCGCTGGCCTCTCCGATGATCAGTTGACCGCTGCTTTAAAGGGCGCAGTCGACGGTGTCATTGGTGCCCAAGACGCAATGGTTGCCTCCGCAGAGGAGATGGCCAAGCTCGGTTCCGAAACCGCAGCCCAGGCCGGCGAGGCCAGCCCCGCCAGCGAATAGCGCTCCTTTAACTCCGCGAAACACCTCTAGAAAGCGTGCGTTGTGACCAACCAGTCCATCTCTGAAGTCAACATTCACCGGCTCGCAGAGCTCTTCGAGCAGCTCGAGGCCGATTACGTCCTACTCGACAAAATCGAAGACCCCGCCCGGGAGGACGCTGCCGCTGACGGCGGCGAAGGCTTGGTACTGCAGACTGGTTTGCCACACATCACCATCCACTTCGACATCGAGGATGACACCTTAAGTGCCTTCGCGGTGTGGGAAGGTCGCCTCCCGGCAAGCGCGGAAGAAAAGGTTGGCGCATTCCTTGCGGAATTCAATTGGAACATGTCCGCGCCAACCTTAAGCTATGACTTCCGTCCGAAAGGCACTGGCACGGGCGCCAAGCAGGAGGAAGAAGAGATCGCCATCTGCGCCAACCGCGCGATGGGTATCGGTATGGGTCTTAGCCTAAACCAGTTGGGAAGCTTTGTTTTAAGCGCCCTGGACAGCTTCGCCATGGCTTTCGACGCCGTGGGCGAAGCTTTCCCGCAGGCAGCTAAGTGGAACAATAAGGCAGCAAACAAGAAAGGTCGCAGCTAACAATGTCTACCCCGAACGCATTGCCTTTTGATTTGTTTAGCCAGCCTGATTTTCCTGCAGTAACGCTAAAGCGCGTGCGCGAGCAACTCAGCACCCCAGAGATGAACATGTCTCCGGAGGATAACCCGGACTATCCGGATTCCTTGAGTGCTCACCTTAATAACTTGAAGTGGGTCATCAGCGCGGCGGAAGATTTGGTGAAGCTGGAGTGCCTCCTGCCCACCACCCTTTCCTACGAGGATGTCTCCCCCGTCTTCCACGTCATCGCCAACGAGCACAACGCTTCTGCTTTCGACGGCCGCGCACTCGTGGGCCGGAGCGAAGAAAACACCGTGGAACTGCGTGGCGACGCCACCTTCGTCACCACCGCGGGCATGAACGACGAGCAGCTTTTCCACGCGTTGAACCTCGCGGTCATCGCCGCCCAAGACGCGCTTCTTAGCACCCTGGACCGCTTCAACGAGTTCGCTCACGCGGTCGAGGAATCAGAAAGCTAAGGGGAGACTGAGAGGCCTCCGTCCCCGTTTAGAGACTAATCAGGCCACGAATCAAAGCGCTGACTGCGCCCAGGGAAGCCACGGTCAAAGAAAGAATGCGTGCCTTCTCGCGCGGCACGTGGCGCGCAATACGTGTGCCCGTGGCGATGCCGAGGAACATGCCAATGACGCCGGCTGGCCAAATTAGCCACGTCACATCACCGAATCCGCCCGCACCCACGGCCAACTTGGTGCTCACTGAGAATAGACCGCCCACGATGAAACAAGGCTGCAACGTAGCGGCGTAGACCGCCTGCGGCCAGCGCGCCGCCTGCGCATAAACGGTAATAACGGGGCCGGCTACACCAGCTAGCGTGTTTGTGAAACCGCCGAGCACACCCGCTGACAGGGAGGGGCCAAGGCCGTGCATTTCCGGCACGAAGCGCTTGCCAAAGGTCACCACGCCCAGTGCGATGAGCAGGGCCGCGCCCACCAAGACCAGCAAGGCGGCCGAGTCGATATTAGCCACCAGCAAGGCCGCCGGGATTGCGCCCAGCACCATCACCGGCGCAATACGCAAGAACTTGCCCCAGTCCACGTTGGCACGCATCGAATACGTGGTCAGCATCGCGTTGACCACCGCCAGCACGTTGATGACCATGATGCCCTGGACTGGGCCTAGAAGCAGCGTCAAAGTAGGTCCGCCGACGAGTCCAAGCCCCATGCCGGAGACTCGTTGCAGGCAAGAGCCCAACGTCACGGTCAGTAGGATCGCGAGTGGGATTGCAATCATTGGGCGTACTTCTCCACCACTGCGCGGCCCACGTGCGCTGGGAACATGCCCGTGACGTCCCCACCAAACTTGGCCACCTGCTTGCACAGCGAGGAGCTGATGTAGCCGTACTTTTCATCGGTGAGCAAGAAGACCGTATCGATGCCGGAAAGACGGCGGTTCATCTGCGCCATCGGCAGCTCGTATTCGTAGTCCAAGGAGGAGCGCAGCCCCTTGACCAGTGTGTCCACACCGTGTTCCGTGGTGTAGTCCACGAGCAGGCCGGACCAATAATCGACCTTGATGTGCTCGTCGAAAGTCGCACGAATAAACTGCACGCGTTCTTCCACGCTAAATAGGCCGGAAGGCTTATCCGGGTTGCCGGTGACCAACACGGTTACTTCGTCGAACATCGCCGCCGCTCGGTTGATGATGTCCACGTGGCCCAAGGTAATGGGGTCGAAAGAACCCGGGCATACTGCTTTAGTCGGCATAGGTTTTCCTTTACTCCCCGCTTGCATCCGGACGGTGGTAGATGGCCATATCAAAGCGCGCTATACCAAATGTGCGCTTCTTGAGCTTCTGGCCGGTGGGCTCAAAGCCTTCGGGCCACTGCGGTTCTGGGCTGTCTACGTGACGCTCGATGACGACAATCGCTGCATCATCAAGCACGGGCTCAATGGCCTCCAGCAGGCCCTGCACATCGTCGAAAGCATACGGTGGGTCTGCCAACACCATGTCAAAGTAACCGCGCGGTGCGGTGGCCAGGTACGTAGAGGCCTTCATCTCGCGTACGTCCACGCGCGGGTGCTTGACGACGTCCACGTTGTGCTTGATCACCTTCACTGCCGCCGGGTTGGATTCCACCAGAACGACTTCCTCCGCGCCGCGACTAGCTGCTTCCAGGCCCAAGGCACCAGAGCCGGCAAACAAATCCAGCACGCGGCTATCAGCAAAACCCCAGCGCACATTCAACGAGGAAAACAGACCCTCGCGTGCGCGGTCCGCGGTAGGGCGCGTGCCGGACTCTGGCACCTTGATGCTGCGCCCGCGGGCTTCTCCGGCGATAATTCTGGTCATCGTGCCTCCCCAATAATCGCTAGTACGTCACCGCCATAGACTGCGGCAAAGTCTTCAGTACACAACTTATCCACCACTCCACGTCCTGGGACTACGACGGGAGCTTCTAGTTTGGTGGCCTCCACGGTAGCGATGGCATCTCCCGCAGAGACCTCTTGGCCCACGCTCACGTGAAAACGCACAGTGCCGGCAAAAGGTGCGCAAATGTTCATGGGCTCTAGGTTAGTTCTTTTCTAGGTATTCCTGCTCGCTCTCGGTCATGTTCCGGGTTAATTCCACCGCCAATTCTGGGTTGCGCTGCACTAAACGGTACGCATCATCGTGCGTGCGGTCAATGATGTCGCGATCATGTGCCAAGTCCAGCAGGCGCAGCGAGCGCTGGGTTCCCGATTGCAGCGTGCCCAGGATGTCTCCCTCGTGGCGCTGTTGCAGGTCAATCTCCGCCAACTCGAAGCCTGAGGTGGTATCCGCAATCTGCATGATGCGTTTAAAGGAGGCCGTGTTTTCCGCCGCGGTGGTGTGAAACAGGCAGATGGAAGCATTGCCGCCACGGCCGACGCGGCCCCGTAGCTGATGCAACTGCGAGACACCAAAGTTCTCGGACTCGCGAATGAGCATCACCGTGGCATTGGGCACGTCAACGCCGACCTCGATGACGGTCGTAGAGACCAACACGTCTGTTTCACCCCGCGCAAAGCGCGACATGACCTCATCTTTATCGTTCATGCGACCATGCAGAACGTCGAGTTTAAGGTCACGTAGCGGTCCGGCCTGAAGTTGGGCCGCCACCTCGAGTACGCCGCCTTCTCCCTCGATGCGCGGGCAGACGATATAGGCCTGATGCCCGGCCTGCACCTCCTCGCGGATGCGCACTAAGGCACGCTGCACCCAGGCTGGTGCCCATTCCGGAACCACGCTGGATTGGATGGGCTTGCGCCCGCCAGGCAGCTCGCGCAGGGTAGATACCGCCAAGTCACCGAAGACAGTCATGGCGATGGTGCGCGGAATCGGCGTTGCCGTCATGACCAGCATGTGTGGGCTCGTGCCCTCTCGAGTTTTCGAGCGCAGACTATCGCGCTGCTCCACGCCGAAGCGATGCTGCTCGTCTACTACCACCAAGCCTAAGTCGAAGAACTCAACGGAATCCTGGATAATGGCGTGCGTGCCGATGACGATGTCGGCCTCGCCGGAGACAATGTCCAGCAATGCCTGGCGCTTTTCCGCGGTGCGCAGGGAGCCGGTCAGGACGGTCACCTTGACGCCATCAGGCACGCTCGCGCTAATCGACGCCCCGTGCTGCGCCGCCAGCACCTCAGTCGGTGCGAGCAGTGCCGCCTGTTTGCCTGCATCGACCGCCTGCAACATCGCACACGTAGCCACCATGGTCTTGCCGGAACCAACCTCGCCCTGCAGCAGGCGCATCATGGGCAGTGTGCCACAGAGGTCATCGTCGATTTCCGCAATGACCTTACGCTGCCCTGCCGTTAGTTCGAAGGGTAGGTTGCTCAGCAGCCCATCACGGTAGCCGTCCAAGATGGAAGGCATCGCCACGGCGGTACGCGCCTTGAAGTCGCGTTGGCGCAGGGCCATGACGAGGCCAATGGACAAAGCCTCGTTGTACTTCAAACGCTGAATAGCTCTTTCCGGGCCAGCCGCTGTGGGCTCGTGGACTTCACGGACAGCTTGGTCAAGTTCCACCATCATCCGGTAGTCCAGCGGCTCGGGGATCGTCGGAGTATTCTCCAGCACCATATGGATAGCGCCCATGATGTACCACGAGGTCACCTTGCCGCTGGCGGGATAAATAGGAATCCACTCGCGCTCAAGCAAAGATTCCAGTTGCCCGAACTGCGAGAGATTACGCAGCGAGCCTGTAGCCGTAACCTTGCCGCCGCTGCCTCCGAAAGGCGCTGCGTCGTACAGCGCGTTGCTCGCGCTGCCTGCACCGCCTGCATCGATAACCACGAAGTCAGGATGTTGAAGCTGCGGCTGCCCGCGGTAGAACTTCAGCTTGCCGCTTAGCATCAAACGCATGCCTTGGCGCAGCACGCGGGTGAGATAATGCGCGTTGAAGAAGGTGGCGGTAATCCCATTATCCATCGATAACGTAAGCAAGAAGGTCTTGGCTGTGTTCCGCTGCTGGAGACGCACCACCTGGCCGGTGACGGTGACATAATCGCCTTCGTTGGCACCGCCCAGGCCTACCTCTTTGTTGTGGCGGATGTAGTCACGCGGATAGTGGCTGAGCAGCTCACCGCAGGTGGTGTACCCAAATGCCTTTTTGATTTTGGTGGCGTCTTTGGCCGGCAAGATCTCTTTCAACTCCCGCTCGTCCCGCCATCCCAGCATGCTTACTCCACTCCGATCTCAGTCTTGATGCCCTCAACATGGATGGCGACGACCTCCACCTCGAGTGCCTCAGACAGGTAATCATCATCCAGCTTAAGGCTGGTGAGGACGGTGACTTGCTCTCCCCCGGCAGCCAACATCTCACGGCTTTTGGCCAAGATAGAGTCAGCGTCTTCATGCGTAGGTTTATCCACGCGCATGGAACGCGCGGCATCCCTCATAACCGAAACCATGGAATCGGTGTCAGGATTATCCGGCTCATAGACGGAAATTGCCGCCAGGCCTGCAACCAGAGACTCAGTGGGCACCACGCGGGCCTCCCCGGCATCGCCCTCAAACCCGTTGGGCAGGTAAATATCCTGCGGCTGCGAAACCGTGACTTGCTCGCCTGGGCGAACAATCTTGGCGCCTACGGTTTCAAAAAGTGCTGCGACCGGGCCTGCCGGCGCTACCGCAAAGATGCGCCGGGATGACTCATCCGCTACGGGTTCGTCTGCTTGCTCCGGCAATACTTCCAAGCGCAGGTTGCTTACCACGCCGGAGCCGAAGGCCATCTCGATGACAGGGCCGGCCTCACGGGTATGAATGTGTACCGAGCCGGAGTTCTCAGTGGCGCGGGCAATGACGAGGCTATTGCCATGCTCACCTATCTTTTCACCAAGTGCGTCCAGATCCCCTTCGAAGAAGAAGACCACCTCGAGCTCGGCCTCGACCTCGTCTTCGTGTTCGGCCTCGCGCACCGCGCCGCCCTCGATCTCAGCCAGCAAGGCCTCAAGCAGGATGACGAACCCGGTACCGCCAGCATCGACCACACCGGCCTCTCGCAGTACAGCAAGCTGCGAAGGGGTCTTGGACAATGCAGTGCGGGCGGCAGTGATAGTTTCGACCACGATGTCGTGGAATTGCTTGCCAGGCTGCTCAGCAGACGCGGAAGCCGCTGCTGCCGCCGCACGCAAGACCGAAATGACCGTGCCCTCCACCGGACGCGCAATGGCGCGTTCCACCAGCTGCACTGCGAGGCTCAAAGCAGACGCAAAAGTCTGGCCATCCACGCGGGAATCAACCGTGGTATCCGCGATGCCGCGCAGCACCTGGGATAACACCATGCCGGAGTTGCCACGGGCGCCGCGCACGGAACCGATGGCAAGTGCCTCGGCTACGTCGCCTCCCTTTTCCACCTGCTCGAGTGCAGCCTCCATGGTGTGGGCCATGTTGGAGCCGGTATCGGAATCTGGAACCGGGAATACGTTAAGCGCATTGATTTCAGCGCGTCGGTGGGAAAGTTCACCAACAGTTCGGATCGCCCAGTTATGAAGACCACGGGCATCTAACGAACTCGGATATGACATGCCGAATAGTTTACAAGTGCCAGTCGACATCCGGCGCGCCCTGGTCGCGCAAAAGCTCATTAGCGCGCGAAAAAGGCCGTGAGCCAAAGAATCCTCGGCGTGCGGAAAGAGGCGAAGGATGCGCCGAAGAGATAATCGGCACGTCCGGCAAGAACTTCGCGCAGGCCTTGGCATCATTGCCCCATAAAATGGCCACCATCGGCTGCCGATTGAGCGCCCGGATTGCAGCCTCCGTGATGGCCTGCCAGCCGAGCTTACGATGCGAGCCTGCCTCACCCGGTGCCACCGTGAGCACGCGATTTAAAAGCATGACTCCCTGGGACTCCCAAGCGCGCAAGTCACCGTCTTCGCGCGGGTTAACGCCTACGTCCTCGCATAACTCTTTGTAGATGTTGTGCAAGGAACGCGGCGGTTTAACCCCAGGTGCCGTGGCAAAAGACCGACCTACCGCATGTCCTGGCGTAGGATAAGGGTCCTGCCCCACGATGAGCACGCGCACTTCGGGCAAAGGCACGCGAAAGGCAGCAAAGACATTTTCGCCCGCTGGCAGGAATCCACCTTCCGGCAGCTGCTGCAATTGCTGCTCGATGGACGGCAGGTGCTCTTCTAGTACCGGCGCCAAGACCGGCAACCACGAGCTATCGATTACCGAGGTATCAAAAAGTTGCGAGTACGGCGCAGTCATCATTTCCTCCCCTGAAAATTCCTCGCTGGTTTAAAAGCTCTGCCAGCCAGCGTCATACATCGGCTTCTTACCATCCACGGTCAGCCCAGTGCCGCGGTTGACGGTGCCGATGACGCGGAACCCCGACGGCGCTTCCTTGTTGGTGGTAGCCACCAAGGTATGGTCCTCGCCGCCTGTGAGCACCCATTCCCATGGGTCAACGCCCAAGACCACGCCAGCTTCGGTGAGCAAAGCGTCAGGAGCGATGGCGGTGGAGTGCAAGTCGATGTGCACGTTGGAGCGCTTTGCCACACCCGCGATATCTGGCACGAGGCCATCCGAGTTATCCGTCATGGCGGTAGCCCCCGTGGCGCGGGCGATTACGCCGCGGCCTGGTTTGAGCGAAGGATTGCAGTGGGCGTCGATAAGCGGCCATAGCTCCGAAAGCTCCGGCGGTAAATCGCGCCCATGTTCCTGCAGCAACGCAAGCCCCGCCGCGGAGTAACCAATCTTGCCGTGGCTGACCAGCTTCTGTCCCGCTCGTGCCCCATCCAGAGTCAATGGGGGTTGGCTTCCGCCCAACGTGCCAATTGCGGTAACGGTGATAACCAGCTGTGAACCGCGCGTGAGGTCACCGCCGACCAGCTCTGCGTTATAAAGGGCGCAACGCTGGGCGATACCTTCCGCAATACCGCGCACGAAGGACACGTGGGTCTCCGCAGGCGCCGCAATCGCGAGCAACGCTGCAGTGGGACGCGCGCCCATCGCCTCGATATCGGCAAAGTTGCGCAGAATCGCTTTCTGGCCCACCTCCATCGGAGTGGACCAGTCACGGCGGAAATGCCTGCCCTCCACCATCATGTCGGTGCAAGCCACCGTGCGTGAGTTCGGCGGATCCGGGAACATGACGGCGGCGTCATCGCCGTTTAGCGCGCTGGGCGCCGCGGCTACGATTTCACCGATGACATGTTGCTCGCCTGCTTGCCCGAGGGTATGCGACAAATGCACAATGGCCTTTCTCAACGGGAGGTTAATGCTGACATTGCTTAACGCGTTAGGATAAACGCTTATGACCAACCAATTTAACCGCACCGCCGTATTTATCTCACTTGGACTATCCATTGCTATGGTATTCGCGGTTATTTTTGGCGCGAAGTTCTACTTCGAAAACACGGCCAAAGCCCCAGTTGCGCTGTCCCCCATTCAATCAGACGACGCTAACTCCGCGGAGTGTAAGGCCGTCGTCGCCGCAGCGCCCGAGGAATTCATGGGCCAGCCCCGAGCCGAAATCGCCGAGCCGGTTCCGGCAGGCGCCGCTGCGTGGGCAAAACTTTCCTCCGAGTCAGTCAGCTTGCGCTGCGGCGCCAACCTGCCTTATCAGTACACCGCCTACTCCCAGACCGAGGACATCGACGGCGATGCCTGGCTCAAGGTCAAAGACATGACCCCAGGCTCCAACCTCACCACGTGGTACGACACCGATCGCAGCCCTGTGGTAGCAGTGACCACCTTCAACGACGAGCGTCCCACCGGTTTGGAAAAGACGCTCGAGCCTCTGCGCAAGGAGCACCACGAGCCCCGCCCGGCACCGCTTTCGCAGCTTGCCGACGGCCCGGACAAGATGTGTGCCCCTTTGGAAAAGGCACTACCGGAGCACATCGCGGATGGCTACACCCGCCGCAGTGATGTCAAGGTAAAAAACACCTATGTCTGGAGCGCGGAAGGCCGCGAAGACATCGTGGTGCGCTGCGGCGTCGGCGCACCCGAAAACTACAAACCGGGCGTACAGCTCCAGCAAGTAAACGATGTGCCTTGGTTCGAAGACACCACCTTGGCCGAGGGAACTACCGGCGGAACCTGGTTCGCCTTGGGCCGCGCGAACGACTTAGCCTTGTTCGCGCCCCAAGACGTTGCCAACTCTGCGCTGGTGCGCATGAGCGACACTTTGGCCAAGCACACCCCTGGCCAGTAGCGAAGGTTATTTCGCGCGAGCGAGAGCGTTGTCTACCAGGGCGTCGAGAAGCGCTGCGTAATCGACGCCGGTGGCGGCAAATACCTGTGGATACATGGAGATCGGGGTAAAGCCCGGGAAGGTGTTGATCTCGTTGATGTAGAAAGCATCTTCGGTGATGAAAAAGTCCACGCGGCTAATGCCCTCACAGCCCAGTGCGCGGAAAGCCGCGATGGCGGTCTCTCGCAAAGTCTTGGTTAGGTCTTCCGCCAGCGGGGCCGGAATCTGTGCACTGACGCCTTCATCGATGTACTTGGCATCGAAGCCATAGAAGCCTTCGTCAGCCTCCTCAATGCCATTGAGCTGTGCCGGAACCGAAGCAATGATGGAACCATCCGCGTACTCCAGCACGCCGATTTCTACCTCAGCGCCCACGATCTCAGGCTCGACGAGCACCTTGCCATCGCTTTCGAAGGCCACCTCGGCTGCGTGCGGGAAATCCGCCCAATCCCTGACCTTGGAAACGCCGATGGAAGAACCACCACGTGCAGGTTTTACAAAGACCGGCAAACCCAGTTCCTGCTTTTCTTCCTCGGTCAACGCGGTGCGCTCCTTGAGCACCACCTCGGGCGCTACCGGCAGGCCCTCTGCCTTGAGCAGCTTTTTGGTAAATTCCTTGTCCATTCCGGCCGAAGAAGCCAGAACGCCGGTGCCCACATAAGGAATATCGGAAAGCTCAAACAGCCCCTGGACAGTGCCGTCTTCGCCATATGGTCCGTGCAGAACCGGGATGATGACATCGACTTCCGCATAGTGGTTGTGCTGAGTGACGTTGTGGAAACGGCCCTTGGTGGCTGGGTTTAGGGACAACGCCAATTCATCGCCCAAGGTCACCTCCGGCATAACGCCATCGATGATTTCTAGGCCTTCGGTGGTTCCCGGCGTCCACTGGCCTTGCTTAGTAATTCCGATAGGCACCACCTCGTACTTCGCAGGGTCAAGGTGATTCATGATCGCGCCTGCGGAAATACAAGAGACAGAATGCTCGGAACTACGACCGCCATATACAACGGCTACACGGATCTTTTCGCTCATAACGGCAAACTTTACCCTCGCACTATTCCGACTTCTTTGAACGCCCCATCAACGCGACGATCATGTCTTCGACGTCGACGCCGCGGTGGCAAACTCCGTAGACCGCTTGGGTAATAGGCATCTCGACGCCCACCTGCTGAGCCAACCGGAAAATAGAATCCGAGGAGATAACGCCTTCTGCCACTTGGCCATTCGTTGCAGCCTTGGCTTCTTCCAGCGTGCCGCCCTGGCCCAAGCGATAGCCAAAGGTGCGGTTACGAGAGAGGGTCGAGCTACAGGTGGCCACGAGGTCACCCATGCCAGCAAGTCCAGAGAAAGTAAACGGGTCAGCACCCAAAGCCACGCCAAGGCGAGTGATCTCCGCAAGACCGCGAGTGATGATGGTGGCCAGAGTGTTATTGCCCAAGCCACGACCAGAGGCCATGCCGCAGGCGAGGGCGATGACGTTCTTGCAGGCACCACCGATCTCGGCACCAATGACATCGGTGTTGGTATATGGGCGCAGATACGGTGCGGCCGCTGCATGCTGGACAGCCTTCGCGCGCTCCTCGTCGGTGCACGCGATGACGGTGGCCGCCGGCTGCTCCTCCGCTACCTCTTTAGCCAGGTTCGGGCCGGAAAGTACTGCGATGCGCGATTCATCGACACCAGTTGCATCAGCGATGACCTCGCTCATGCGCTTTAGAGTTGCTGCCTCCACGCCTTTCGAGATGGACACCAAGGTGGAATCAGCAGGCAGCAAGGGCGCCCACTTTTCCAAGTTGCTGCGCAAGGTCTGCGAGGGCACACCGAAAATCACGATGGCGGAACCGTCGAGCGCCGCTGCGGCATCCGACGTCGCAATAAGGCCCGAGGGCAGCTCGAGGCCCGGCAAGTAATCAGGGTTGATATGCGTCGTATTAATAGCCTCAGCCAGCTCGGGGCGGCGCGCCCACAAGTGGACCTCGCTTCCCGCATCAGCGAAGACTTTCGCCAAGGTGGTTCCCCAAGAACCCGCGCCCATTACTGCAACCTTTTGCATTAGCTCTCCCCTTTGCGTATCTCGTGCAACATACCTAGATTAGCCCAACCGGCCCGCACAAAAGACAAGCTTTTTCAGCCTGCGGGCCAACTGGGGGTAAGTGAAGTAATATTCAGCCAACCGAGCGCGAAGAACCGGCGCGTGCGGATGCAAAGCGCGCTCAAAAAGCGCAAGATAGTTAAGAATAAGCTGCGCAGCCATCTGTTAAGGAGCGAAATGCCCAAGGCAAAAAACATGCATGAGACGGACAAAGACGCAAAGTCTGAGGTCTTCATCTCGGGCCGTCATCAGGAAATTCCTACCAATCCCGCCAAGGAATTCAAGCGCACCACCTTGGCAGCCGGCGCCGTGTTGTGGCGTGGCAATCCCCAGGATCCCGAGGTAGCGGTAATCCACCGCCCCCACTACGACGATTGGTCTTTGCCTAAGGGCAAGGTCGATCCAGGTGAGTCCCTGCCCACCACTGCGGCGCGCGAGATCCTTGAAGAGACCGGCTATGATGTCAAGCTTGGCAAGCTCATCGGCAAGGTCACCTATCCAGTCCAAGGCCGCACGAAGGTGGTCTACTACTGGTTGGCCCAGTACCTTAAAGGCAGCTTCGAAGACAATAGCGAGACCGATGAGCTGCGCTGGCTGCCCATCGATGAGGCCTGCGAGCTGCTTACCTACGACGTCGATACTGACGTTTTAGCTAAGGCCAAGAAGCGTCTGCGCTTGGCTCCCACCACCCGCGTTCTCTATGTGCGCCATGCACGCGCCCATCAGCGTCGCAACTGGGAGGGTGACGATAATCTGCGCCCGTTGGATAAAAAGGGGCGTCGCCAAGCAGAAATGCTCGTTCCGATGCTTTCGCCCTACCACCCCACCGCCATCTACTCGGCGAGCCCACAGCGCTGCCAGCAAACCGCAGCGCCGCTTGCCGACGAACTCGGGCTCGACATTGCTGTCAACAAGGACTTCGGGGACGAGGGCTGGCAAAAGTCTCCCGCAGCTGCCGAGCAAGCCTTCCAACGGGTGGTGGCGAAGGGCGGCGTGCCGGTCATCGTCAGCCAAGGTGAAACCATCCCCGGCATTCTCGAAAGCCTAAAGCCACAGTTCCTCAAGACCGACTTCGAAGACCTTCGCTTCAAGAAGGGCTCGGTGTGGGTGCTCTCCTTCAACAACGGCGTGCTCACCGGCGCTGACTACCTCGCTAGCGCGCTGCCAGTTCGCTAGCAAAACGTATTGAACTCGGATCCTATTTTAGGAATCCGAGTTCTTTAGGTTTTCGCCGTTTTATACCCAACGGTGAACCGGGCGGCCAGTGGCTTGCCTGTAGAAAATCATCATCATGAATGCCTGGATGCCGAGGGCGAACGAGAGCCCGACGATTGGAATGCAGGCCAAGAGGCTAACGAGCAATCCGCCCACAATGAGGCACAGGAGAGACTGGCCAACGTTATTCTTGGTCAGATTGAAGGAGGTGCGGAAAGTTTCGCCGAGACTCATCTCTGGGTTATCCGCCTTGATATATGGAACGAAGGAGAGGAAGAAGCTGGCAAGCAAACCCGGAATGATAAGCAGGATAAGGCCCACATACACGATGATTTGGACCACGATGTAGTGACCCATTAAGCCAAAGGTATTTCCGCTTTTAAAGAAGTCTCCAAAGCTCGCGCGTTGGCCGTCCGTCTCTTTCGCGGCGGCTCTGTAGACGTTTGCTGTCATCCAAAAGCAATAGAACAACATGAAGACTACGCAGAAAACGCCCCCAATCGGTGCCAAAATATTTCCAGCTTCGGAAGGATCGGAAGTGCTCGGTGCTAGCCCCGCGACGATTGCTACTATTACCCCCGCGAGCAGAAACATGATGACAAAGTGCGCAAGCGGTGCCAAAATCCACGGTCCAGGATTGCGGAAGAAGCCCTTAAACCCCTGTCCGATGGCGTCGCCGGCATCTAACCTTGGCGGCGGCCCCTGCAACTGACCAGTCATCTGGTTGCCATTAGGGGCGTTGCCAGCACCGGCATAACCCGCGCCGCCCTGCGCGCTGTACTCGCCGTACTCGCCGTAAGAAGGCAGGTCCGGATTAGGCTGTCCGCCCTGAACAGGCTGGCCAGACTGCCCGAAGGGATTGTTCGGGTCGTTCTGGTTAGCGTTCGGGTTATTACCGTTAGCGTTAAATCCGTTATTGTTTCCAAATTCTTGAGTCACGACTCACAGACTATTCTGACGCGTGCAAGGTTTCTAGAGAAAAATCAATCCTGTTACCAATTGTTAACGCAACAGGGGTGAGTGACTGGCAATTAACGAAAAGAAACAACAGAAGGTTTAAAAGTTGGACGCCGGTCTTCGTAGTCTGTGATCGCGTCTTCGTTGCGCAGCGTCAGCCCTACGTCATCGAGTCCCTCCATGAGGCGCCAGCGCGTGTAGTCATCAATCTCGAAGGAATACTGATTGCCGCCAACGCTTAAGCGTCGCGCCGCCAGGTCCACCGTCACGGAAGTCTCGTTTTGTTCCAGCTGCTTCCATATCAGCTCAATGTCTTCCTGCGCCATGATGCCGGTGAGCAGCCCCGCCTTGCCGGAGTTGCCGCGGAAGATATCCGCAAAGCGCGAGGAAAATACTGCCTTGAAACCGAATTCCCGCAGCGCCCACACCGCATGCTCACGCGATGAACCGGTACCGAAGTCGGGGCCTGCGAAAAGCACCGAGCCGTTGCAGAAAGGCTCACGGTTGAGCACGAAGTTTTCATCCGCGCGCCAATTTGAAAAAAGCCCCTCGGCAAAGCCCGTGCGCTTGACGGACTTTAAGTAGCGGGCCGGAATAATTTGATCAGTATCGACATTGGAAGCGCGCAGCGGCACGCCGATGCCGGTATGGGTAGAAAATTTCTCCATGGTGGTTGCCTTCTTTGCTTAATAGGGTTTGATGTTGGTACCGAATCTAGAAACGGGTAGATTGGCCTAGCTAAGGTCTGCTGGGCTGGCCAGGTGCCCTAAGATCGCAGTCGCCGCGGCCACGGCGGGAGAAACCAGGTGGGTGCGCCCGCCTGGGCCCTGCCGGCCTTCGAAGTTGCGATTTGAGGTCGAAGCTGAACGCTCCCCCGGCTTTAGCTGATCCGGATTCATGCCCAGGCACATGGAGCAGCCCACCGTACGCCACTGCGCGCCAAAGTCCTTGAAAATCGTGTCGAGGCCTTCTTTTTCAGCTTGGGCCTTGACCAAGGTAGAGGAAGGCACCACGAGCATGTTTGTCTCGGGATGGATGCGTTTTCCTTTAACCACCGCGGCGGCCGCGCGCAAATCCTCGATTCGCGCATTCGTGCACGAGCCCAAGAAGACGGTATCGATCTTGATGTCTCGCAGCGGCGTGCCGGGCTCAAGATCCATATAGGCCAGAGCCTTTTGCGCTGCGGCCTTAAGGTTCTCATCACCAATATCCTCTGGGTCTGGCACATTTGCGCTCAATGGCAAGCCTTGGCCCGGGTTGGTGCCCCAGGTGACAAATGGGGACAGCTCGGAAGCATCGATTTCCACGACCGCATCAAAATGCGCGCCCTCATCGGTAGGAAGGGTCTTCCAATAGGCCACGGCGGCTTCCCAGTCCTTGCCCTTTGGGGCAAACTCGCGGTCACGCACATACTCAAAAGTGGTCTCGTCCGGAGCGACCATTCCCGCACGCGCGCCCGCCTCGATAGACATATTGCAGATGGTCATCCGCGCTTCCATCGACATGTTGCGAATCGCCTCGCCGCGATACTCAATAATGTAGCCTTGGCCGCCGCCGGTACCAATCTTGGCAATGATGGCCAAAATCAGGTCCTTCGCGCTCACGCCTTCCGGCAGGTCGCCGTTTACCTCTACAGCCATGGTTTTGAATGGCTTTAAAGAAAGCGTCTGCGTTGCCATAACGTGCTCAACCTCGGAGGTACCGATGCCCATGGCGATGGATCCAAAAGCACCGTGCGTCGAGGTATGCGAGTCGCCACAGACGATTGTCATACCCGGCTGCGTAATTCCAAGTTGCGGGCCCACGGTGTGGACGATTCCCTGCTGCTCCTCGCCCATCGAATGCAGCCGCACCCCAAACTCTTCGCAATTTTCTCGGAGGGTCTTGACCTGTGTACGTGAGACCTCGTCCTTAATCTCCAGCAGATTTCCCGTGGCAATCCCGCGGGTTGGAACGTTATGGTCCTCCGTTGCCAGGTGCAGCTCTGGGTGGCGAAGAGGACGGCCAGACAAACGCAGCCCATCGAAGGCCTGCGGGCTGGTAACTTCGTGGAGGAGCTGAAAGTCGATATAGATGAGATCTGGTGCGCCACCATCTCCCTTTTGGACTGCGTGATCACGCCAGACTTTCTCAGCCAAAGTCAGTTTTTCCGACATATTCATCACTCCGCTTGAAATCTCATGAATTGGAACGTAAATTTCATTATATGGGAGAGTATAGCGAAATATCCGGAATCAAGGTTTTAGATCGCGCCGTCGCCATCATGATGGCAGCCGCCAACCGTCCGTCCAACCTCAACGAGCTCTGTGAAACCACCGGCCTGCCTAGGGCAACCACGCACCGCCTCGCCACCGCACTAGAGGCTCACCGCATCTTGACCCGCACCCCGGATGGCAAATGGGGCGCCGGGCCCGCGCTCCCCGGCAACCGGGATCACCTCATCGAAGCAGCCGGCCCCATCATGGACAAGCTGCTCGCAGACACCGGCGAATCCGTGCAGCTCTATCAGCTCTCGGGCAATTCTCGCACCTGCATTGCCACCCGCGAGCCCGAGTCCGGCCTGCACAACGTGGTTCCCGTGGGCCGCCAGCTCCCTCTTACTTCCGGCTCGGCCGCCCGCATCTTCGCCGCCTTCGAAGATATCGATATTGAAAACGCGACCTTCAGTGTCGAGGACGTCGAAAGGGCCCGCAGCAATGGCTACTCCGAATCCATCGAAGAGCGCGAAGCAGGTCTTGCCTCCATCTCTGCACCAGTCTTCGATCCGTCCGGCACACTCGTCGCGGTAATTTCCGTGTCCGGTTCCGCCGAGCGCTTCCGCCCTTCCCCCTCCGAGAAGTACGCCCCGCTGCTTGCCGACGCCGCGCAGAAACTCACTACCCGCCTATAAGACATGAATCTATAAAACTTCGAATAAGCCGCCACCTCAGAAAAGGTGACGGCTTATTTCTTTTAAAGGGCAGGCTTTCTACCTCAGCCGCCTACAACTCCCGGCTGACTAGATAATGATTCCGTAGTTATTTGCAATGCCGCGGATCGCATCGATACCAAAGCCCTCACTACTGGTGGTTGCCAGCCCTTCAGCTTGATCACCCGCCTTGCGGAGCTCAACCCCCGGCACCTCTACGATGTTGCGCGGCGGTGCGATGTTGGGGCGGCGCGGCACGAAGCCCTGATGCGGCAGGCCAGCCAACTCGTTGGCATAAGGCATGCGCGCATAGTTTGTAAAGGAGGCCTGCTTGCCGTTGCGGCTGACCACGGTTCCGCCCTGGTAGATTCCAACGACGCCCGAACGGCCCGGCATGAACACGCCAGAGCCGCTGTCACCGTTTACCTTGGGCAGGTTCGTGGCGTAGTGCATGCCGTCGAAGTCCTTCGGGCCGTCGATCGCCTGCGCGCAATCATTGCCGCTGAGACGACCGGTTACACAGACCTGCTCGCCGGCACGCGGAACCGGATTGATGCCGTCGCCACTGAGCGGATTACCTTCGCTGTAGGTGCCGGCCGCAAACTGCACATAGGCCAGGTCATGTTCTGCTGCACCGGAAGGTTTAAACCACCGCAGGGTACCCAGGTGCTGGCCATACTCGTTGTAGACCTGCTGCCCCGAAAGACCACAGTGCGCGGAGGTCCAAGCACGCGAACCTTCCACGTATCCAACAGTGCAAGCAGTGCCTTCGGCAGTAAGAATTACTTGCCCTTGCTTCACACCAACCCCCGGATTGGCATGGGCCACGGCCTGGCCGCCCAGCAGGGCAAGCGTTGCGCCAGCAACGGCAGCAAACCCCTTCATTAGTCGCATAGATCCCTTCCTCCCTTGCATCACTTCCTTAACATAGCGTGCCGAGAGCGTTTTTCATACCTCGCCCACACCCCGCGCGTCACTAAAGAAAAAGTTTTGAAAAACTTTGGCCGCCTTATTGAAATCGAAATGAAAACACTGTTTAATGGAAACAGATTGAAAACGCGGAGCAACCGCACGACCCACAAGGAGTAGAAACCATGACACACACCATCCACGAAGACCACGGACACACCCACGGCGAGGGCTGCGGCCACGTCGCATTCCCACACGGCGACCACACCGACTACCTCCACGATGGCCACATCCACCGTGAGCACGAAGGCCACTGGGACGAGTGCGAGAGCACTGAACATCACGAGCATGCGGACCACGACCACCAGCACGGTGAAGGCTGCGGCCACGTTGCGGTTCCCCACGGCGACCATGTTGACTACCTGCACGATGGCCACCGCCATGCCGCCCACGAAGGCCACTGGGATGACCACTAATCGGTAGCGAGATAAACCGTTCCCTCAACCGTCACCTCTTTCCTAGAGGTGACGGTTTTAATCTTTTCGAACATACGCCACACGATCCGCGTTAGGCTTAGGGCATGTTTGCTTCACGACGCCTTCTGCTAACGCTCGCCACCATCGCGCTCGCCGGCGGCTTTACTGCGGCTTGCAGCCCCGCCCCGAGCGATCACCCCACCCCGGCTGAGCCGAGCTTCAACAACAGCTTCGAAGAGTTAAAGGCCCTTCAGCAAACCAACGGCGCTTCCGTCCCCGATGCCCCGCAGCCCACGCTGGACCCCAACGCACCACAAACAGTGGCACAGCAGGCAACCCCGCAAGGTGGTGGCCAGGAAGACGCTAACAACCACGTCACCGACCAAAACGCACGCCAGAATCTCATCGACTCCCTCGGCGTACAGGCAGGAGACGCTCCAGGAACGAAGGTGACGGTTAACGGCACTCCATCCGAGATGTGCATGATGGGTGACGGTTACCGCATCAACTTCCTCATGGCGGGCCCCAACACCAGCTGCGACTTTGCCAAGGAAACCACCAGCGCGCTTATCAATGCCACCCCAAGCCCCGAAGACGACCTGCGCGGGTATATCCCCGGCTCCTTAAACGTTGCTAGCCCAGTAACCGGCAAGACTTACCAAATGAGCTGTACCGTGGCCGAAAACGCGCTGATCACTTGCAAGGGTGGCAACAACGCCACGGTTTTCATCGTCTAGGGCGTTGAGCCAAAAGCACCAACGATTGGTACGCGCGAGTTTTAAACCATAAGCAAAAATCTCGAAACACTAACCACCTGGAAAGTGTTTCGAGATTTTCTATTTGTACCCCGTACGGGATTTGAACCCGTGTTACCGGCGTGAGAGGCCGGCGTCCTAGGCCGCTAGACGAACGGGGCTCGTTTAGCTGTCCGTTGCGGACTTGATAAGAGTAAACGATGCGTAAACAATTAAACAAATCGCCTGCTAGCAATAGAAAATCCCGAACCCTTTGGCGCTTTTCTTGCGTGGTTAGCAGCTTGCTTTCTCTTAGGCTGGGCGCGGATCGAATCAGTGGTTATTCCGCTTGCAATCTGTTGATAGACAGAGCCTGGAAATTTAGCGTGCCAACTCGGGTTCGGGATGACGCTTAACGTCTAACAGCATTCGCACGAGGCTCCTACTTCTACGAGAGTTGGTTTAAAAGGAAGTTGTGGATTCTAGCGATGCTGCCTAGTCGAAGGCGTTAGAGTAGCGTCGGTGAAAATGATGCGTTTCAATATCCGCCATCTACTCTCCTTTCATCCGGTAACTGCTTATATCTGCAGTCTAGGCACCGAATATCAGCCGCGGAAGCACTTTGGAGAACTTCCCAGTGGTCCCTCCCCTGGTACTAAAGCCTAAGACAAAAAGTGCTCGAGATTTAGCGCGCTGGTATGGGGTAAACAAGGACCGGTCCGCGCCGCCAACATAGGAAAAATCTCGAAACACAATCTTCGACGAATTTCGACGAAAGTGTTTCGAGATTTTTAATTTGTACCCCGTACGGGATTTGAACCCGTGTTACCGGCGTGAGAGGCCGGCGTCCTAGGCCGCTAGACGAACGGGGCTTAGAACTGTGATACGACTTGAAGCAGTATCACTGCTGGCCTACCAGGACTCGAACCTAGAATGACGGTACCAGAAACCGTTGTGTTGCCAATTACACCATAGGCCATCATCGCTTTGAGCTTTTAACCACCTTGGAGGCGAACCCCGCGGCGTTGCTCGCTGCAACGGTTTATTACTATAGCCACCGTTTCGGTTTTCACACAAATCGCCACGTCATCGCAGCTTTTTGAACTTGAAAAGGTGCGTTTTAGCGCGTTCTAATTACAACGTTGCGCTTTGCACCAGCCGCCGCTTCCGACTGTCCAAAACGGTCGCGGCCCCACTCCCAACGCATTGCGGGAATGGGGCCACGAGAAGCGCCAGCTAGTAGCTACAGCTTTGCCCCTACTGCTGCGCAGGCGCCTGGAACGGCGTGACAGCCAGAGCGGCGCGCAAGCGATTGAGGGTGGACTCCTTGCCCAGGAGCTCCATGGACTCAAACAGTGGCGGAGAGACCTGCTGGCCGGAGATAGCTACGCGCAAAGCTCCGTAGGCCTTGCGCGGCTTCAGCTCAAGCTCCTCAATGAGGGCCTTGGACAGTACGGACTCAATGGCATCCGTCTTCCACTCCTCCAGCTCCTCCAAGCGAGCGATGGAGACCTCCAGCGGCTGCACCGCATCTTCCTTGAGGTTCTTCTTTGCGGACTTCTCGTCGAGCTCCAGCTCGGCATCCGGAGTAACCAGGAAGCTCATGAGGCCATAGGCGTCGCCAAGCATCTTGATGCGGGTCTGCACCAGGTCTGCCACGAAAGCGAACTTCCGCTCGTCATAATCAGCCGGGAAATCGGTGTACTCGGCCAGGTAATCACGCAGACGCTGCGCGAAGACCTCGGGCTCTAGCAGGCGAATGTGATCGGCGTTGATGGCCTCCAGCTTCTTCTGGTCAAAGCGAGCCGGGTTACCCAGAACGTCTTCCACATCGAAGTTCGCAACGAGCTCGTCCACGGAGAAAATGTCCTGATCCGCAGACAGGGACCAGCCCAGCAGGGACAGGTAGTTGAGCATGCCCTCCGGAATGATGCCGGCGTCGCGGTGATTAAAGAGATTGGACTGCGGGTCGCGCTTGGAAAGCTTCTTGTTTCCCTCGCCCATAACGAACGGCAGGTGGCCAAATTCCGGGGTCTGCTTAGCGATGCCGAGTTCCTTCAGCGCCTCGTACAGTGCCAGCTGACGCGGAGTGGAGGAAAGAAGGTCCTCACCGCGCAGAACGTGCGTGATGCCCATCAGCGCGTCATCGACCGGGTTAACCAGAGTGTAAAGCGGCGCGCCGTTGGAACGTGCAACGACGTAGTCCGGCTGGGTCTCAGACTTGAAGGTCAACTCACCACGAACGAGGTCCTTCCAGGTCCAATCCTGCTCCGGCATGCGCAGGCGCCACACTGGTTTGCGGCCTTCCGCCTCAAATGCCGCAATCTGCTCGTCGGTGAGATCGCGGTCGTAATTGTCGTAGCCCAGCTTCGGGTCACGGCCGGCCGCCTTGTGGCGCTCTTCCACTTCCTCGGCAGTGGAATAAGCCGGGTAGACGTAGCCACCCTCCTTCAGCTTCTTCAGAACATCGGCATAGATGTCCATGCGCTGGGACTGGCGGTAAGGCTCGTGCGGACCACCTGTCACAACGCCCTCGTCCCAGTCCATGCCCAGCCACTTCAGGGAGTCAATGATGGCCTGGTAGGACTCTTCGGAGTCACGTGCAGCGTCGGTGTCTTCAATGCGGAAAACCAGCTTGCCACCAGTATGGCGCGCGTATGCCCAGTTAAAAAGCGCAGTACGAACCATGCCCACGTGCGGGGTGCCGGTGGGCGATGGGCAGAAACGTACGCGTACGTCAGAAGTAGTTTCAGTCATGCCCACCATGGTAGTGCAGGCCCTTTAGGCCTGTGCCACCACCCAACTCCCGCTGCTTCCAGGGCTTCACCCAAAATGGGGTAACTGAAAATAGAATTCAATAGTTTCTGCCAGCGGTTTCACAATCTACATCAGACTACTTAAACAAAATGGAAACTATTTTCTATAGTGAAGGCCTTGGATCAGAACTGAAGAAAGGTCTCCACGCTGTGGCACGTTCTAGCACCCGCTACCTAGCCATCCTTACTACTCTCTCGCTTATCGCCCCGGCACCGGCCTTCGCCGGACCTGACGACGGAAAGGCAATCGCCACACAGGGACACGTCGATTCCCCCAAAACATTTTGGGAAGACGATAACTTCGTGCTCAAGTCTGAGCATAACTCCACCACCACAGACCTAGCAGACACCGTCGCGTGGATCGGCAAGGGCTGGAATGTCGACGGAGGAAACCAATACCAATTCACTCTGCCGGACAACGGCGCTTTCGATTTCATTGGTCAAGCAGGCAAGACCTACTACACGGCACCAGCCAACGTCTTAGGCAGCAACGATCCAATCTGGATTGGCTTCGGCGCGGATTCCGGGCTGCCTGAAGATGACTTCCGCGATAACTTCGCCTCGCTCGACATCCTCTCGGTAGACGGTCCTGGCGATTTCGAGCTTTTCAGGTATCGCGACTCCGAGGGCGGCCTCGACCGCTTCATCGGCACCACGTCGAACTCCGCGTATTCTTCGATGCTGCACGCAGGCTCCCACACCCATAACTACACGCTTTTCACCAAGCCTGGCCGCTACGAGGTCACCTACCGCACCACCGCGCGTAAGAAGGACGGCACGCTCGTCGCCTCGGAGCCGACCACCACTTCCCTACAGGTAGGAGGCATGAAGCCTGCCGATAACACGACTCCTTCCTTGCGGGAGCGCTACGACGCCGCGACTGACGGCGATGCCTCTGCGGCAGGCTACAAGCTCGACATTGCTCCGAAGTCCAATCCTGAAAAGGACGGCGACAAGAACCTGTCCACCATCAGCTTCAATGCAGAAAACAAGGCTTCAGGCACGCTGACGCTGCTTATCGACGGCTATTTCCTCACCGATCTGCCTGTAACCGATGGCCAGGCCGAGTGGGACGAATTCCTGGGCCCGGAAAAATCGAACATCCAGGCCGTCTTTACTCCGGAAGGCTCGGAACCACGATGGATCTCGCAACAGGTTGAATACGCTCCAGGCGCAACAAATTCGACGAATTCGATCAAGTCTGCCGATGCGTGGGAAGAATCCCACAACGTGCGCAAGCTTGCGCCGCAGGAGGAGATGACTCCAACGAGCAAGAAGTTTCAGGCCAAGATTGAGCCGGCCGGCAAGTCTGCATCCAAGGTCGTCGTCGATACTGAGGACAAGAACTTCAATGGCTTTATCAGCGGCGGCTTCTACAAAAACGACAGCGATATCGCCACTCTTGATTTCACGGGCGCTGTTACCAACGGCCACGGCGAGTTCCTTGTGGACGAGGCGACCTTTTATAACGACTACAAGCTCAAGTTGACGCTGAACCCGCATCCGACGGTCAAAGCGGAGTCCGGCTCGGTCGTCGTCGCTGATTCCTATGCCTTCGGTAAGACCTTCGAAAAGGACGGTGCTCTGGGTACTTCCCCACAGCACCAGGACGCCAACAAGCGTGAGGAAGGCGAGAAGGAAGAAGGCGCTGCCGATCCTTCAACCACGTGCAACGAAAAACTCGTCCTGAACCGCGGCCACATCGACATCATGGCCACTCGAAAGGAGGATCACTTCGATGTGCGTCTCAAGGACGAGACCAACATCGGTGCAAACAAGATGGTGATGCGCCGGCTTGACGACGTCGTGATTGCCGTGCGCGACAACGCCCTGATGAAGCGCCCCGAAAAGTTCGGAGGTGCCGAGTACGACTTCATGAACCCAGTCGGCGAAAAGACTTATGTCTTGCCGCAAACGCAGAACCGCAACATCATCTGGCCGGGCTACAACACTGAGAAGCTTGATTATTCGCAGTTCAAGGACGGTAAGGTGCACCTGAACCTGCAGCCAAAGGAGGTGCCGGAAGGCGCCACCTTTGGCATGTGGACCACCGGCAACAACATCCGCGACAACAAGGTGCTGATGGATTCGAACAAGGACGACTTCACCATCGATACCGTCTTCGCATCACACGCCCACACCAACTGGGCCTTCAGCAAGCCAGGCGTCTACAAGTTCGACGTGACCTACACCGCCACCACCACCGACGGCAAGAAGGTCGAATCTGAGCCACAAGAGCTGCTATTCACCATCGGCGACGAGGCCACCAACAACTGCGGTAAAGACAAGCCAGCACCGAAACCAGAGCCCAAGCCGCAGCCGAAGCCGCAACCCAAGCCAGATAAGGAAGGTTCTTCTGCTGAAGGTTCTTCCTTCAACCCGTGGAGTCTGGTGCTCCCGCTCGTGCTGGCGACCATCTTCCAGGCGGCGCTGAACTTCATCCATGATCACCGCGCGGAGATTGATTACTGGGTAAAGGGAATCACTGGCCGCTAAATGGGCCCTGACCGTTCCTAAACCGCATTTGTTAATTGCAGAGGACTTAAATAGTTATGGACACACTCTCTCCTATGCCGTCCCGGGTCGTACCTCGGCCTGCGCTTTACCGTCGCACCCTGGGCTGGTTGTTTACGGTGATGCTCGTAGTCTTTTCGATGCCGCTTGCTGCGGCACAGGCCCAAGAGACGGAATTTGATTCCGGTCACGTCGACGTCTTCTACGTCACTGCGCCGGATGGCCAGCTCTCACTGTCGATGAAGGAAGACATCACCGGCTCAGAGGTCGAGCGTCCCGGCGATGACGTAGTGTTGCGGGTCAACGAAAACGCGTGGTCTGATGCCACCGAGAGCGTGGACGCCATCGGCACGCCCACGTACTTTCTGCCGCAGACCCAGAAGTCGGACATCATCTGGCCGGGCTGGGATACCCAGAAGGCACAGCAAGCAGGCTACAAGGACGTTGACCTCAACTTCGTGGATGTTAGTGGGCCTGGTGCGGTCTACATCTTTGAGACAACGGGCTTCGGTGACATTGAATCTGTTACTGACTCCGGTGACTTGGAGCTGCGCAGCGGCGAGGTCATCAATCAGCCCTACCCTGCTCATCGCCACGTCAACTGGGCGTTTAGCGAGCCAGGTACCTACACCATGACCGTGCAGGCTTCTTCTAATGGCGATACCAGTAACAAGGTCACCTACACCTGGTCCGTAGGTGATGGTGAAGCCGCAGGCGAAGAAGATGGAGAATACGTTGAAGACGAGGACTTCGACGACGTCGAGGGCGAATCCGATTCCACCGATTCGGATGCCGAGTCCGACGGGCATTCTGCCTCGGCAGGTTCCTTGTCTTCTGCTGGTGGAGCACTAGGCGGTGCCAATGCAAGCGGCAATCGTGCGGCTTCAGGTAATCACTCTTCGGGCGCAAAGTCTTCGGGCAAGCCCGGCCGCGAAAAGTCGCGCAAGCATGTGCGTCGGGGCCACAAGTCGCACTCGGGTGCGCAGGAAGATGGCTCGGATGTGGCTTTGCAATCGGCGGGCAACGACTTCGTTGAAGCCCCCAACTACCTGCCGTGGGGCTTGGGGTTGCTCGGCGTTGGCATGTTGATGCTGGGCCTTGGTGTTATGCGCTGGGTGCTGGCGAAGGTCCAGGACTAATGCTGCACCGAAACAATCGTTGGGCTGTCGCGTCGTCGCTAAGCGCCGTGGCTCTCATAGCCGGCTGCGCGGCCCCAGGTGTTGGGCAGGCGCCGGAGGGCCTGAATGTCGTGGCGACAACGCCGATTCTCGCGGACGTCATTAGCCACGTTGCAGGCGAAGACGCCAACGTCACCACCCTTATCCCTGCAGGTAAAGACCCACATACCTTTGAGCCTTCGCTGCGCACCATCCGTAACGCGGCGAACGCGGACGTCGCGTTCGCAAACGGCTATCTGCTTGAGCCGCAAGGGCTCATGGATACCTTGCGTGAGACCACGCATGTCCCGGTCATCGAGGTCGCAGACCAGGCTTCCACCCGCGGCGCGAAGCTCGTTCCGCTCGTGGAAAACACGGCCCTCGATACCGTGTGGCTCGGACTGCGCATCCAGGATGCCCCGGCCAACTCGCACGCGGTGGAGCTCAGCATGGTTTCTGCGGAGGGACCCGGTGATGTGGCAGCTTACGTGGTCTCCACCTTCGGTACGCCAGAGGTGCTGTTCAACAGCGCAGACGGTATCAACGATCATGAGGACACCGCCCGCTTGCCCGCTAACGCGCACACGCATGTCTCGTGGGGCTTTTCCAAACCCGGTATCTATCGCATTGGGTTTAAGGCCCACTCTGAAGACGGCGATACCGCGGTGCAAAATATCACCGTCGCCGTGGGCGTTAATCCCCCAGAAGGAATGCGCACACACGATGAGGGGCACGTGGACATCACCGCGAATATCGCATTGGGGTCCATTGATCTGCAGGATAACGGCTCCCACTTCGATCCCAACACCACTGCGGTGGCTTTGCCTTCTTCAACATTGCAGCCGATTCCGCCGAATCCGGCGTATCGCTTCTTGGGCCGCCCGGGCAGCGAGACCTATCTCCTGCCACAAGCCGTGCTGGGCAAGCACATCCATGGCGAGGTTGACCCACACCTGTGGCACAACGTCGACAATGTCATCGCAGAAACCGAGGTGGTGGCCGATAACCTCGCGCTGGCAGACCCTACCCATGGTGCGGCCTACCGCGAGCGCGCGGCGTCGTATATCGAGCAGCTGAAGGAGACCGACGCTTTCGTTGCCGAGCAAATAGCCTCCATCCCGCAGGCCCAGCGCCATCTGGTCACGCCGCATCACGGCTATGCCTACCTGGACCAAGGCTACGGCATGCAGGTCGCAGGCTTTATCACCCCGAATCCTGCCATCGAGCCCTCCCCGCGCGATGTCATTGCGCTGCGCAGGACGTTGGAGAACCTGCACCTACCGGCCGTTTTTGTAGAGCCAACACAGCAAGCAAGCACGGCAACACTCACCGAGGCAGCCGCGCAACAAGGAATCCGCGTCTGCACCATCTACGGCGACACGTTGGATGAAAAGGCTCCGACGTACATCGACATGATGCGTACCAATGCGCAGACGCTCCACCGCTGCCTTAACCCTTCGCCCTAACCAGTCACACCTAAAGAAAATCTCTGAGAAACAAGGAATCCACAAATGAATTCAACTTCCGCGAAAGCCACTGGGCCGCTAAGTCGCATCCTCGCGAGTGCGACGGTGGTCTATGCGTGCTTGGCCGTTCTAGCTGTGATCTTGGTAACCGCCGCCATCCCGGCGCCTAGTGCATGGGCTGGTGACCTCGCCCAGGTGGTCAAAGACGACGAAGAATTCGCTCCGGCAGGCACCGAAGCAATCATTGACCATGGCCACGTGGACGTCGGCGCGCAGTTTACAGGCGAAGGCGCGCACTTCCTCGCGCGCGACGATTCCGCAGCCACACCCGTATGGCGCGAGCTTGACGACGTCGTGTTCAAAGTAGGCGACGAAGCCCAACTCGCGCTCCCAGACGATGAGCAATTCGGCTTCGTCGGCGGCAATGCCGGCGAGAACGTCTGGGTCATCCCGCAGACGGAGCAAGCAGGCGTTCCCTGGGTGGGCTGGAATACCCAGGCACCCTCGCTTATCGATGCCGCCGACCGCGGCGTGAACATGGAGTTCCTCGGTCACACCGGCCCGGGCGATTTTTCGCTCTTCCTCCAAAATGGCGGCTTCGAAGCACCCCAGGTGCTCTGGTCCACCGCTAAGAACCAGCGCGAGGATTTCTGGGTAGACCTCAACACCCATACCCACGCCAACTGGGTTTTCGCTGAGCCGGGCATCCACCAGGTGGGTATCCGCCTTAAGGGAAAGACCAAAAATGGAGAAGACTTCAGCACCGACGGCATTTTGACCTTCGCGGTTGGAGCAGAGACCGACGTGACTGAGGCCAACGCCACCGAGTGGGATCCAGAGGCTGCTCAAGAAGGCTCCTCTTCCTCCATCGCTGGATGGATTTGGGTATTGCTCGGAGCCGGCGCAGTCGTGCTTATTGTCTCGGCTTTCCTTCTTATCCTTGCAGCGCGCAAGAAAGGCAAGCATGCCGACCAAGACTAAGGAAGCACTGATAGATCTAGAACACGTGCGCGTGACCTTGAGCGGGCGCCGCGTTATCAACGATGCATCGCTGCGCGTATACCCTGGCGAATTCATCGGTCTTTTAGGCCCCAACGGCGCCGGCAAGACGACGTTGATGCGCTCAATCCTGGGCTTGGTTCCTGCCAGCGGGCACATTCAGTGCGCGGCGTCGGTGGGTTATGTGCCACAGCGTCACGACGTAGAGTGGGACTTTCCCATCAACGTCTATCAGGCGGCGTTGAACGGGCGCACGGGTTTGATTGGGTGGTTCCGCAGGCCCCGCGCCAAAGACCACGCGGCAACCAAGCGCGCGCTGGAGCTGACGAACCTCACGCACTTGGCAAAGCGGCCCATCGCTGAGCTTTCCGGTGGCCAACGCCAGCGCGTGCTCATCGCGCGCGCTTTAGCCACAAATCCGCAGGTGCTCCTGCTTGATGAGCCTTTCACGGGTCTCGATGCCCCCAATACGGAGGCGTTGCTCTATCTTTTCGACGAGCTCTGTGCAGGTGGCACGAGCATCATCATGTCCACCCACAATCTGGCGGAGGCTGCGCACACGTGCCAGCGCTTGGTGCTATTCAATAAGGAAATCACTGCGGATGGCCCTGCTGAGCAAGTGCTTGGCGACGCCGCCGCCTGGACCGCCGCCTTCGGCGTCAGCACCGATTCCCCGCTCCTTTCCGCGATTGGGGTGGCCGCATGATCGAGGTCTCCCTGTTTGATTTCTTTAGCGATCTGGCTAACCCGCAGCTAGACTTCCTCGCTCGCGCGGTGGGTATCTCGATGCTGTCTGCGGTGGTCTGTGCCGTGGTGGGCTGCTACGTGGTGCTGCGCGGTATGGCTTTCATCGGCGATGCTGTCTCCCACGCGGTGTTCCCGGGCCTGGCGGTTGCTTTTGCCCTGCAGGGATCCATCCTGCTGGGTGGGGCGGTTGCCGGCACGGTCGTAGCATTGCTCATCGCTTGCTTTTCGCAGCGCCGCAGCGTGCGCGCCGACTCCGTCATCGGAATCTTCTTTGCGGCTTCCTTTGCCCTCGGCATGGTGATCATCTCTCGGACTGAGGGCTACACCGCATCGCTGACGAGCTTTCTCTTCGGCACCTTGACCGGCGTATCGAAAGCGGATCTCTACACCGCCGCTGCAGTCACCGTGATCATCGTGGGCCTCATCGCATTGCTTAGCCCACAACTTACGGCCAACTGCCTGGACAAAGAAACGGCACGCGCGATGGGCCTTCCCGTCTTCGCCCTCGACATCGTGCTCTACCTCTGCGTAACCGGCGCGGTGGTCATCTCGGTGGGAACCATCGGCAACATCCTGGTGCTGGCACTGCTTATCACTCCCGCGGCTACTGCCCGCCTGCTAACCAACTCGCTGGGCACGATGATGCTCACCTCCAGTGCCATAGGCATCTTCGCGAGCTTCACCGGCATCTACTTGGCGTGGGCCATCGACCTACCGGCGGGCGCCACCATCGTGCTCGTGCTTACCACCCTCTTCCTTGCGGCATGGGCAATCTCCCCGATTCTTCAGAAGAAGACTTCCGAATCCAAGACCAACTCATAGAGAGGACTACCCCACATGATTTTCTCGCACTCCCGCGTACCACGCACCGTCGTCGCCCTCGGCGCTGCGACTTTCCTAGGCCTTTCCGCACCACAGGCTTTCGCGGAGGATACCTGCGCCGTGGCGGATAGCTACCACATCGAAAAAGGCCACCAGGATGTCGCAGTGCGCGACGACGACGGCCCGCTGCGCTTTACCGTGGACGACGACAGCTCCGGTGAGCACGTCGAGCGTGACTCCCGCGATTTCGTCGTGGTAGTCGATGACAACATGACGGGCTCTCTCGACGAGCTAGGCTTCCCCGGCATTTCTGGCGATGCATGGCTGCTTCCCCAAGACCAAGACCATGACCGCCCGTGGTTCGGTTTCTCGCTGCTGCACCTTTCGAACATGACTGAGGATGAAACCGCTCAGCTATCCATGGAGCTTCACGACGCACCTGAGGGCGGCCGCGTCCTCGCTTGGCAAACCGGCGACTTGAGCGACTCAGAGCTCAAACTCGATAGCGAAGACCCGAGCATGACATGGGATTACCCACGCTCCCATACCCACGTCAATTTCGGCTTCACCCAGCCGGGCGCCTACGCCGTCGCTTTTACCTTCACCCTCCCGGACGGCTCCGAGCACTCACTCGACGCCCCGTTCCTCGTGGGCAATTCAACCGATGATTCAGAGCTCTGTGAGCTCGATTGGGGCGGCAGCTCCGCAGGCAACTCTGGCCCAAAGAGCAAGGCTGGACAGTTGACCACTGACATCAACGATACCGCAAAGGCCATCGGCACCCTCGACAAGGCCCTCGATAAGACCCTCGACGAGGCCGACAAGATGGTTGCCACGGAGGCGCCTAAAGCCAAGTCTGACAAGAGCAAGAACGAAAGCAAGAACAAGACCGAGCAAAAAGACAAAGACAAGGCCAAGGACAAGTCCAAGGCCAAGGACACCACCAAGGCCCAAACCGAAAAGAAGGCTGCTAACCCGCAGCCACAATCGACGCCAGGCGGCACGGTTATGGGCAGCAAGCCAGCAGTCCGCTCGGCTAATACGGCAGGATCCACTAACACAGGAACCAAGTCAGCACCGTCGAAGTCCGAACAAAAGGAAACAGAGAAAAAGAAGAAGGCGTCGGCAAGCGCACACCGCCCCGGACGTGGAAATAGCCTTGCCACCGAAGACGGACAAGGCTATGTAGAAACGGATGCGCAAGAATTAAGCTATGGCGTCCCGATGCTCAACTTCTGGGCCGGCGTTCTCTCCGGTATCGGTGCATTCGCATTGCTTTTGGGCACCGGTTTGTTTATTTGGGCCCAGTTCTTCCGCAAGCCAAAGCGCAATCAGTCACAGGAACTAGGCCAAACCCAGCAGATCCTTTAGTTACTTGCGCTTATCCGAAAGGAAGTTCCACACCTCGTTCGAGGTGTCCGGCTCGTACCACCAGGTGTGGTCGCCCTTGACCTTGAGGAGCTCAACGTTTTTCAGGCAGTTGTTAAAGCGCAGGCGCTCAGCCATTGGGCCGTTCTGCTCAGCCTGGAAAGTCATATCGCAACGGTTGCGTTTGAGGTAGCCGCCAAGAACCTCACGAACCGGTAGGTAGCCGGCCTCATGGCGGATGCCGCCCTCGTACTGCATCATGCGGTCATTCACTCCGTGCATGATGAGGGTGTGCATCGGGGCGTCAACGCAGTTCTGCTCGACCGGATTGTAGAAAGCGCCGGAGACGGTTGCCACAGCAGCGAAGGTCTCCTGCGCGTGGCAGCCCAGAACAGAAGTAAAGCCGCCGCCATTAGACATTCCCATCGCATAAACGCGGGAGCGGTCGACGCGGTAATCCTTGTCGACGTCGTCCAAGATGCGCTGAATGAAGCGAATATCCTCGCCGTCGTGAGTCTTTGCATACGGCGCAGCCTCCCAAGCGCGCTCGAAGCCCTCAGGGTAAACGATGATCGCTTCCTTAGCGGCGCCAGTATTTCCCATGCGGTTGTAGCTGGAGAAGTTCTCTGGGGAATCCTCCCAACCGCCGAAGCCGTAGAGTACCGGTGCTGCCACGTCCGGGTTGTAGTTGTTCGGGATCCGCAGCAGGTAGCGGCGAGTTTTGCCCTCGTGCTCCATGTTGATAGAACGCATCTGGCCATTTGAAATCGGCTGAACTGGGTTCACGGTCGGGTCCGCTGGGACTACCGGCTCAGCTGGCGCGGCAGGATTAACATTTTCTGGCGGCAGCTGCGGCTGAGTTGCCAGCTCAGGCGATACGGCCGGGGTCGATTCCTTAACACCTTCAGGAATCAGATGAGAGCCATCAGCCGTAGGTGCAGGTGCTGATACCGGGGCTGGCGCAGAAGCAGGAGCGGGGGCTGGAGCTGGTGCAGGGGCCGGAACGGGTGCTGGAGCTGGTGCCGGAGCAGGCGCTTCCTGAGCGGCGGCGAAACCAGGCGCGCTGACGACGATGGCTGCGGCGGCGAGGGATACCGCTGAGCGTTTAAGCTTATTCATCCAGTTTTGGGCGCTAAGCACCTGGGGACTCCTTTGGTAGGGAAAAGATCACTGTTGACACAGTAATCACGCTTTTCACACAGACCTCATTCAACACACGGGATTCTGTCAAATTTCTCTAAGGAAGTAAGCTTGATTCTCATGCACGAGAACAGACCAGCCACCGCACCTGACTTTTTGCTCTCCCGAGCCACGGGATCGGTACGCACACAGGGTTCTCAACGCACCTTTACCGACGTCGAGAAAGCAATCGCCGCACTGCGTGATAAGTCCGCGGAGATGATTGTCGGCGCGCTGCCATTCAACACGGATGAGCCAGCCGCACTCACCGAGCCTGCTTCCATCATTCGCGAGGACGGCCCGCTTGAACCGCCGGCCTACTATCGCCAGGGCACGCTCAACGCACGGGTTACCGGATTCGACCCGGAACCAGAAGAACACCTGCGCCGCGTCGACGCCGCAATTGCCACGATTCAAACCTCCAAGCTTGACAAGGTGGTCTTAGCGCGCGCCGTCGACCTCGAATTCACCGAAGCGGTCGATCCACGTCTCGTGGCCGCAAGGCTTATCGATCTTTCCGCGAACCGTGACGGTTTCATCGCCGATCTCACCCCGGCGGGCCGTGAGGGCGCCACGCTGGTCGGCACCTCCCCAGAGGTTCTAGTCAAGAAACAAGGCTCGACTGTCACCGCTTTCCCGCTAGCAGGCTCTGCACCACGCCAAGCTGATAAAGCCCGCGACCATTTGGCTGGGCAAGACCTACTGCGTTCCGCGAAGGATCTCCACGAACACTCCTTTGTGGTCGATCACCTGCGCCGCATCCTCAGTCCGCTGTGCACCACTCTCGACGCACCGAGCACCCCGGAACTGATCAACACCAATGAGATGTGGCACTTGGGCACGCCTATCGCCGGCACCTTGAAGGAACCCGAGCTAACCGCACTGGAGCTTGCCATGCTGATTCACCCCACCCCGGCAATCTGTGGTACACCCACCGAGGCCGCCCAGGCACTCATCGAAACCGCAGAAACCGATCGCGGCTTCTACGCGGGCACCGTGGGTTGGTGCGACAACAACGGCGACGGCGAGTACATGGTGGCCATCCGTTGCGCCGAAGTAGCCGGCAACGGCCTTAGCGCCCGCGCGTGGGCCGGCGGCGGAATTGTCGAGTCCTCTAATTCGCAGGAGGAACTGGCTGAGACCACCGCAAAGCTACGCACCATTCTGCGGGCGTTGGGCCTTTAAAACCACGTCCGCGTTGTAAGTAATGCTCCTCGAATTCCTCGCGAGTAGGCAACGAAGGCTTTAAGCTTTAAGCCTTTTCAATCGGGTTCTTAAGCGTGCCAAGTCCCGGAATCTCGATTTCAATCGTATCGCCAGGGAACATCGGCGCGGTACCTGCCGGAGATCCGGTTGTGATGACATCACCAGGCAGCAAAGTATAGGAGGCGGAGATTTCCTCGAGAATTCCGCCCATCTTCACAATCATCTGGTCAGTGTTGGAGTCCTGCTTCTGCTCGCGCTTACCATCGTGAGTCAGGTAAGCATTGATCTTCTGATCATCCAGATTCAATGAGTCCAAGTCGGTTTCAATCCATGGACCCAGCGGGCAGAAGGTATCGATACCCTTCGCACGCGCCCATTGACCATCCTTGAACTGCAGATCACGGGAAGAGACGTCATTGCAGATGACGTAGCCCAAAACGTGATCCTTCCAGTTCTCAGCCTTGATATTCTTCGAAACCTTGGAGATCACAACGGCCAACTCACCCTCGAACTCCACCTTGGTGGCAAAGTCCGGGATCTTGATTGGCACGTTCGGGCCGACGACTGCGGTGGAAGGCTTGATGAAGATTGTCGGCGGGAGGTGCTCGGCGGACTCTTTGAAGACCTCCGCGACATGGTCTGCATAATTTCGGCCAAGCGCTACAACCTTGGTTGGCAGGGTCGGAGCTAGCAGGCGAACTTCGCTCAACTTCCACTCGCGGCCAGTCGGTTCTGGAGTGGTAAATGGAGTACCGGCAATCTCCTTTGCCGTTAGTTCCTCGAGCGGGGCATCCTTTGGCCCGTCGATGATGGCAAAACAGATTCCTTCTGGGTGAGCTATTCGTCCTAAACGCATAACGGCTATGCTACCAATTTGCGTTCTTCACTCGTTAGCTAAGGGTGCGTGTGAATTCTTTTCACACCCGAGCTTAGGCTAGCGCGGACACAATCCTGTCGCCGACTTCTGCGGTATGGATCGTTTCATTGCCCCGCTTGGCGACGTCGCCTTCCACAGCGGCTTCAATCCGCACCGCGTTTACATCGTCTCCGAGATGCCGCAGGAGCATCGCCGCGGACAAAATGGCCGCAGTCGGGTCGGCGACCCCCTTACCCGCAATGTCCGGCGCTGAGCCATGCACCGGTTCAAACATAGAAGGATTCACGCCTGAGGCGTCGATGTTTCCAGAGGCTGCGAGCCCGATACCGCCCGTGATGGCTCCGGCCAAATCCGTGAGGATATCGCCGAAAAGGTTATCGGTAACAATGACGTCATAGCGCGAAGGATCCGTCACCATAAAAATGGTCGCAGCATCGATGTGCTGATAATCCACGGTTACTTCGGGATACTCCGCGGATAACTCGTCGACGGTGCGTTGCCACAGCCCACCCGCATTGACCAAGACGTTGGTCTTGTGCACCAGGGTCAAATGCTTACGGCGGCTCGCCGCCCGCTCGAATGCGTCACGCACAACGCGCTCGACACCAAAGCGGGTGTTTTGGGAAACCTCCGAAGCCACCTCATATTTGGTGCCTTCCCGCAAAGTTCCACCGTTGCCGCAATAGAGACCTTCGGTACCCTCGCGGACCACCACGAAGTCAATCTCCCCCGGGTTTGCCAAAGGCGAGGTTGCCGTGGGATGGAGCTTGGCAGGGCGCAGATTGACGTGATGGTCAAGCTCGAAGCGCAGCTTTAACAGCAGGCCCCGCTCCAAGATGCCGGGCGCAACCTTATCGGGCGCGCCGATGGCGCCGAGCAAGATCGCATCATGCTCACGTAGCGACTCAAGGTCGGCAGCAGTGAGAAGCTCGCCATTGCGCAGGTAACGGCGGCTACCGAGGTCAAATTCGGTCACTGCGATATCGTCACGCAAGGCACGCAATACCTTGAGCGCTTCCGCAGTGACCTCAGGCCCGATGCCGTCTCCACCAATAACCGCCAGTTTCATGATGCGGGATTCCTTTCTCACATAATGGATGTGAGAATCAGGTTAGCAGACCCTTCAACGCTATTTCTCGAATTTCCGCCTCCCTCTTTAAGCGTCGAGATCCAGCTGCACACACTCCGCACCGAGCGCCGCCTTAATGTCTTCAACCATCTCGTCTGGCACCTCTTGCTCGACGCGGAGAATGAGAACGGCGTCGCTTGGCGTCTTGCCCTGTGTCAGTGCAGCCGCCACGATGTTGATCCCGGCGGCCCCCAGTTTGGTGCCCACCGTGCCGAGCGCACCGGGGGCGTCATCATAGCTAAAGAAGAGGTTGCGACCCGTTGCCCGCATGTCAACGCCACGAGCATTGATGCGGATGATCTTCTCCACGCCGTCGATGCCCGTGATGGCGCCGGTCAGCTGGGAGGTCGAGCCATCCGCGCCAATCACCATCACCACGAGCGAGGAACGCTGCCCCTTCGATTCAGCCTGGGTCCGCACGTCCACCTCGACTCCGCGCGCACGTGCAATCTGCATGGCGTTAACAAAGGTCACAGGCTCGTCGACGACGCCACTGAACATGCCGCGCACAGCCGAAAGGCCCAGCGCCGAGACGTCCTCGTTAGCGAGTTCGCCGCGCGCCTCTACCTCGATGGCAACCGGTGCCTGGCCCAGCAACTTTCCTGCGGTAAGCCCCAGCTTTCGTGCGAGATCCAGCCAACCGGCCACTTCTTCGCCCACGTGTCCCGCGGACACATTAACGGCATCAGCAACGAATTCGCCCGAAAGCGCCTTGAGCACAGAGGCCGCCACATCCGTACCCGCCCGGTCTTGCGCCTCAACCGTCGAGGCGCCTAGGTGCGGCGAAGCGGTCACCTGCGGCAGCTGAAATAATGGCGAATCGGTGCACGGCTCGGTTTCGAATACATCGAATCCTGCTCCCCTATGCCTGCCCGCCTTAATGGATTCCGCCAGCGCAGCCTCATCCACAAGACCACCGCGTGCGGCGTTAATAAGGATTTGGCCCTCCTTCGCCTTAGCAAGCAGCTCCGCGTCGAACATCCCCGCGGTCTCTTTCGTCTTAGGCAGGTGAATGGTGACAAAGTCAGCACGGCGCATTAGCTCCTCAAGTTCCACGAGTTCGACACCCAATGCGGCAGCGCGTGCCGGATTGGCATAAGGATCATGGGCGATGATGGTGGTTTCAAAGGCCTTCAAGCGCTGGGCAAACAGTTGGCCAATGTGGCCAAAGCCGACGATTCCGACGGTCTTGCCGTAGATTTCCACGCCCTTGAACGAGGAGCGCTTCCACTCGCCGTCACGCAAGGACTTATCGGCTGCAGGAATTTGCCGGGCGGTAGCAAGCAGCAGGGCAATCGCCTGCTCGCAGGCGCTGTGAATATTGCTGGTTGGTGCGTTAACCACCATGACGCCACGCTCGGTGGCAGCAGGGATATCAACGTTGTCGAGCCCCACGCCCGCACGCCCGACAATCTTGAGGCGCCGAGCTGCGGCGAGCACCTCGGCGTCGACTTGCGTGGCAGAACGCACGAGCAAGGCATCCGCATCCGGCACTGCAGCGAGCAGATCGGCGCGGTTTGGCCCATCGACCCAGCGGACTTCCACCCCATCTCCCAATGCGACGACGGTGGACTGGGCAAGCTTATCGGCGATTAATACGACCGGCTTCGACATGACTTCCTTAGTTAGGCTGTGTTGGGCAAACGCATGAACCATGCGCATGTTGCAAGGAAGTGTAGTTTATTCTTGCCAGCCTTGAGCGATTTTCTCGCTAAATTCTTTCGGTTGACCGAATTCGGGGCCGAGGGCCACTACCGGCCCGTTTTCGAGACCGATAACCATGGCCGCACCTACCTTGGTTGCCGTGGGATCCGGGTCCGGCATCAGCAGAATGCTGCCGCCATATGCGTTGGCGTTGGCAACATTGACCAGCGGAGTCTGCGCCGTGGCAACGATGTTCGGCGCCATCTGCCCGTCCCTGCGGGTCTGGCCAGGAATAGCCGGCATCTTCTCGTGGGTAATCTCCTGCGGCAGCGGCTGCCATGCCGCCTTCAACTCGAAGCGGTCGTTTGCATCCAGTCTCGCTACTTCCTCGACCATGCGTGCAGGATCCGCGATCACCTTCGAGGTAAATGAATAGGCTGTGTATTCTCCCAGCGCCTTAGTGTTTCCCGGGTCATGGACAAATTGATGCTCGTGCTCATGGCCCGGATGGAAAGTATCGGCGAAGGGAACATCACCCACCGTAACCACGAGCCCAGCTCCGATGTCGTCAACCAAGCGTAGAATCTCGCTGCGGTTGGAATCGTCGTAGACCACCATCGGCGCACGTTGCGCGATGGCAATTGAAGCCGAACGCAGTTTTGCCGCGTCGGAATTTTCCGCCACGAACAAGGTATGCGACTTATTAAAGAAAAGTCGCGCTGATTCGATGCCCCATTCGTCCTGGACCACCGTCACTTTGTCGACGAACTTCGGGTCGATAAGTCGGTTCGTGTTCTCCGCATGCGCGCGGGTTAGATCGATGTCCTCGTCAGCCATTCTCGCCAACGCAGGCGTGACAAGCTTTTCCCCACGCCCGATGTCAGAGCATGCATAAAGCGTGGGAAGCATCAGCGCGGTTAACGACGCCGCGAGGACCTTCTTAACGCCCAAAAGCTCGCGGGCCTTCCTCGCCGCCAGAGAGGTTGGCTTCATCAACGTCGCGGATTACCTCCTTGTCGAGCGCATATTCAACGATGCCGACGAAGCGTTCACGTCGATCCACGAAGAATTGCTCGGCCTTGGTCGAACGGAAAAGGTCGATGTTGAGCTCGTGCGAGGAAAGTACGGCGTCGAACTCGGCATCTTCCATGATCGACTTGGACTGTACACGCGGCAGGTAGCGCTCCGGCGCATAGCCATCCAGGACCACCTCGGTGCGCTTGCCCATCGGTGTGCGGTTCAAAACGGAGTTAGCAAGAACGTCACTGATCCCATGGCGCTTGCACCAGTTCAGCGGGAAGACCGGATAAAAGCCCGGCTTCAGCTCCTCGAAAGTCTTGCGGCTAAATTCGGTACCCGTGCGCCAATCGCGTGCACCGCGAGCCATGAGCAGTGCATAGAGACCATGCCAGACTCCGTCGTGCTCGCCCACCGAAAGCAGGCGGGACTCGCGGAAGGAAGCATCTTTCACGGTCTTCGGCATCTCCTCGGTATCGCCAGCAACCCAGGCGGTGACCTCGTCGACGTCGCGTGCCGCGCGCAGCATAACTGCTGAGGAGCCATAAAGCTCACCAAATACGCCACTCCAGAACCAACGGTTTAAACGGTCCCAGGACTTCTTATCCGCCAAGACGCCACGACGACCGGCCAAGCGAGCCAGAATTACGGCCAACGGAATGATCTGCTCGTTATAAGGCACCTGCTCCAGGCTCAAGATGCAGCGATCCGCCAAGAACTCTGCGACCTCGCGGAAGGTGATGCGCAATGTTGCCGAGGCATTCTTATACTCGTCCAGTGACAGCTGCAGGATATCCTCACGCTGCCCGCCGGCTGCTCCCTTCTGCCCGGAAACATATAGCGAGACCGCAGAAAGGAACTCTGTGCGCCCGATTCCGTCAAGCGCCGCGCACTTGCGCAGATCGGCCTCGACCAGCGCCCAATCATCCGCCAAATGGAACTTTGGATCCTCAGAGGCAAAGACTGCGGTGAGCAAATCGAATACGTCCATCTGTAGGCCAGCGGAGTTTGCCTGCGCAAAGATTGAGCCGATGCCCGCCTGCGCTGTCTCGCGGGAAAGACGAATCATCGGAACGTTATAGCCAGAAAGCGGACGCAGGATGCGGTTGTTAAAGGCCGCGACAACCTCTCGGTTGATGCCGTCGCCGACTGCAGCCAGCTCGAAGAGCATGCTGGTGCCCTCTTCGCTCAGCAGCGCCGATACCGGAATGCAGCAAGCACCTAGCGCAGATTCACGGTCCACGATGGCGCCTTCGATAGCCGGCGCAAAGTGGGAGCAAACCTCACCGCGCTCATCGACGGCGAAGACCGCTTCATCCGGCATAACTTCATGCGAGATGGCCTTGCGCAAGTCCAAGTAGAAGGTGCGGGTTACCTTCTTCGAACGGAAGTCGGTAGTGGCAACCGAGCCGTTGCCGCGGAAGCAATGATAGAGCGTGGTCAGACGCTGTTGACCATCCAACAATAAAAGTCCCGGGTTGACGCCGGTATCGGGAGCGCCCGCAAGCGCCCGGGGCTGGAAGCGCATCGTTTCGTTGCGCGTATCCAGCGCCATGAGCGCGCCTATGGGATATCCACGTAACACCGTGACGATGAGGGAACGGATGCGATCCTCGTCCCAGGAATATGAGCGCTGAAAGTCCGGAAGCTGAATATCGCCGCGGTCAATGCGTGCGAAGAGGTCGTTGAGGTCGTAGCTTGGCGTCGTAAAACCCATAACTTTGACAGTACCCTCGCTCACACGGCATTGCCCGTCCAGAAATATATCTCACATATTCGCAATCATTCAGACATCAAAGCCACACCGATGGTGTTCTAGAACCCGCTCTGCGTCGGCGTCTGCACCCAGCTCATGAGCTCACGCAGCTTCACGCCGGTCTCCTCCACCGGGTGCTGGGCAACCTTGGCACGCATATCTTCCAGTTCCTTGTTGCCGCCTTCAACGTTCGCGACCAAGCGTCGCACAAAGGTGCCGTTCTGAATGTCAGTCAGCACATCCTTCATGCGCGCCTTCACGGAAGCGTCGATGATGCGAGGACCCGCCAGGTAACCGCCAAACTCGGCCGTATCAGAAATAGAGTGATTCATGGCGCTCAGGCCACCTTCGTAAATGAGGTCCACGATGAGCTTGATCTCGTGCAAGACTTCAAAGTAAGCCATTTCCGGCTCGTAGCCCGCCTCAGTCAGCGTCTCGAAGCCATACATAATTAACTGCTCGAGGGAGCCACACAGAACCGCCTGCTCGCCGAAGAGATCGGTTTCGGTCTCTGCCTTAAACGTCGTTGGAATGACGCCGGCACGAGCACCACCAATAGCGGCAGCGTAGGAAAGCGTCAGATCGCGGCCTTCCCCACGCGGGTCCTGCTGCGTTGCAATCAAGCAAGGCACGCCCTTGCCGTCGATAAACTGGCGGCGCACCAGATGACCCGGCCCTTTCGGCGCAACCATGCCGACCGTGATGGACGCATCCGGCTTGATGAGACCGAAGTGAATATTGAGTCCGTGGCCGAAGAAGATCGCGTTGCCAGGCTCCAGGTTGGGTGCAATATCCTCGGCAAAAATCTGCGCTTGCGAGGTATCCGGAGCAAGCAGCATGACGATGTCGGCCCACTGCGCAGCCTCAGCGTTACTCATAACCTGGAAGCCAGCTTCTTCTGCCTGCTCTCGGGATGCAGACTCCCCGCGCAGGCCGATAGCAACCTCCACGCCGGAGTCGCGCAGGTTCTGCGCATGCGCATGGCCTTGAGAGCCATAACCAATGACGGCAACTTTTCGATTCTGGATAATGGACAGGTCAGCGTCGGCTTCGTAAAAAGTCTCGATTGCCATTTCTTTAATTCCTTACTGTGTCAATGGTGGGTGTGGAACCTAAGTCCACTTGTACCACACTGTGAGATTGAATGTTCGTGTTGTGAGATTCTTAATTGGAAGGGGCTAGAGTCTTAGGCCCGCGCCCCAGCGCCACGTGACCAGACTGCGCTAGTTCCCGGATGCCAAACGGCTCCAAGACGTCGAGCAATGCTCGTAGCTTACCTGGCGTACCGGTTGCCTCGATGACAACCGACTCTTGCGCGACGTCGACTATGCGGGCCCTAAAAATATTCACCGCATCCACAACCTGCGGGCGGTTCGTGTTGTCAGCATTGACCTTCACCAGCATGATCGCGCGGGCGATGCTTGCCTCTTCTTCCAGCTCCACTACCTTGAGAACCGGCACGATCTTATTCAGCTGCTTGGTCACCTGCTCGATAACGACGTCGCAGGCATCAACCACGATGGTAAGCCGGTTTATCCCCTCCACTTCGGTGCGCGCCGAGACGAGGGACACTAAGCTGTAGCCGCGCCTGGTGAACATACCGGTCACGCGCGAGACTATTCCCTCAATGTCCTGACCAATACCGACAGGGTATGGCGAGTAACTTCATTCGTTGCTACCTGACTCACTTTTCTTCCCCGGCTTTCTCAAACAATGGGCGCAGTCCCCGCGCGTATTCAATTTGTTCATTGGATGCGCCACCGCCAATCATGGGCCACACTTGCGCATCGTGCCCCACGATGAAGTCGATGACCACCGGCCGGTCAGTTATCTCCCGCGCCCTGCGTATGGCAGGTGCCATCTCTTCCGGAGTGGTCACCCGAATCGCTTCGCATCCAAGAGCCTTGGCCAGTTGGACAAAATCCGGCAGATACTCGTCAGGCTCGCGCAGCTTGGTGTGCGAGTAGTTCCGGTCATAGAAAAGGGTCTACCATTGGCGCACCATACCCAGGTTGCCGTTGTTAATGACGGCCACCTTAAACGGCAGCCCCTCGATGGCGGCAGTGACCAATTCCTGGTTGGTCATCTGAAAGCATCCATCACCATCAATTGCCCACACCTCTTTATCTGGACAGGCAGCCTTTGCCCCCAACGCCGCAGGGACGGAATAGCCCATCGTTCCCGCGCCACCAGAATTCAGCCACGTGCGCGGATGCTCAAAGTCAATAAACTGAGCCGACCACATCTGATGCTGACCAACTCCCGAGCAGTAAATGGCTTCAGGTCCAACAAGCTCGCTGAGTTGCTCAATCACATATTGCGGATTCATCAACCCATCCGGGGTCGGCTCGTAGCCACGCGGGAATTGCTCTCGCAGCCCCACCAGATAGGTCATCCACTCCCCAATCTCGGGCACGGCTAATTGATCGTCCCGAACGAAAGCCTTCCGCAACTGGATCAGCACCCCTTTGGCATCGCCAACGATGGGTACCTCGGCCGCACGAATCTTGCCTATTTCGGCTGGATCAATATCAGCGTGGATCACCTGCGCACGCGGAGCAAAGGTTGCCACTTCTCCCGTAACTCGATCATCAAAGCGCGCACCGACCGCTATCAGAAGATCCGCTCGTTGCAGGGCGGCAACCGCAGATACAGTTCCGTGCATACCGGGCATACCGAAAAATTGCGGATGTGTAGACGGGAATGCTCCCAAGGCCATGAGGGTAGTAACCACGGGGATACCAGTAAGCTCCGCAAACTCCCTTAGCTCCTGCGCAGCATTAGCCTTGATTACGCCACCGCCGACGTACAGCACCGGCGCCTTCGCCGAAGCAATCAGCTGGGCGGCCTGCGCAATCTGCCGCGGGTGTGGAATGGTGTTGGGCTTGTATCCTGGCAGATCAATTTCCGGCGGAAACTTGTACGCCACCCGCGCATTTTGCACGTCCTTAGGGATATCAACCAGCACCGGACCAGGCCGACCTGTGGACGCCAAATGAAAGGCCGCAGCAATGGCAGTGGGGATCTCCTGCGGATCGGTGACGATGAAGTTGTGCTTGGTAATCGGCATCGTCACGCCCCTGATATCCGCTTCCTGAAAGGCGTCGGTGCCAAGGAGCCCAGTGCCCACCTGCCCCGTAATGGCCACCACCGGCACGGAGTCAAGGTTGGCGTCGGCAAGCGGCGTCACCAAGTTGGTCGCCCCAGGGCCAGAGGTTGCGATCATGACGCCCACCTTCCCTGAAGCTTGCGCGTATCCCTCAGCGGCATGACCCGCACCCTGTTCATGACGCGTGAGCACGTGCCGCAGCTTCGCAGAACGGTTCAACGCATCGTAGAGTGGCAGAACTGCGCCGCCTGGGATGCCAAAAACGATCTCAGTACCAAGATCCTCTAGGGTCCGAACAATGGTCTCAGCGCCGCTTAGCGTTTCCGGCTTCCCCTGCATTGCAGAAGCTACCGTTGCCGGTGTCGGCATTTTTGTAGTCGCCACTTCTAAAGCGCTCCTTTTACTTGGTCTCGGTATTTACTTTGCGTTTTCTCCCCAATGGGTGGCGAGGAGTCCGTAAGCTTTCGGCGCCCAGGGTGCGGCGGCGAGGCTTACAAGCTGACCAGAAATAACAAAAGCCCTCGTTCCAACTGCCTGGTAGGTAGTTGACGAGGGCGTTTGCTTTTCGACGTCGCTAAAGAAGTTGCTCGGCGACTCGATGCGACAAACGCCGCGCCGGTACTACTAGCTGAAGTCGAATAATGATCATGGCAATTACTATACACATACAGGTATTCAGGATGCGGCAGATACCCCCATTTTTGGGATGTGCGTCCCATAAGTTGGGATTTTTCTGGTGAGGCGGTTTACACAGCGCTGTCCATGTGAATTAGCATAGGCAGCTATGACGCCATCTCACCCACGGAAAGCTGACTCCGCATCTACCGCGGACGCCCAGGCCACCCATGCCCAGGCAAAGGTATTCACACCCGCCCGCGACCACATCTTAGGAATTATCTTCCTCTCCGCCATCGCTCTGCTCAGCATCGGTTGGGCCCCAAAATACCTGGGATGGCTGCTCATCATCCCCATCCTCGGAATCTGGTGGGTTCTCAAGTCTCGCACCCGCGTGAGCGAAAAAGGCATCGCCATTAGCTACGCGTTCAAAGGCTCCAAGACCATCCCCTGGGAAGAGTTCTCTGGTATCGGCTTCCAGCGTGCACGCGCCTTTGCGCGCACGAAGTCGGGCAAGCAGCACTCCCTTCCCGGCATAACCTTCAATTCTCTACCTGAGCTTTCTAAGGCCTCGCGTGGCCGCATTCCCGACGCCCTGACTGCCGGGCGCGAGGCGGCCGACGAGAAAGTCGTGGTAGTCCACCGCGACGGCCAACAAGTCTTGATGAGCAAAGAAGAGTATGCCCGCCATCTAGCAAAGCACCCGGAGCTCAAGAAAGACGCTGGTCGCACTAATTAAGTAAGGATGACCCACTCCCCATGTATCCGCTGCGCTCTAAAGTTACAACCGTAGGCAGGCAAGCCTCTGGCGCCAGAGCGCTCTGGCGCGCAACCGGCACCCAAGAACATGAGTTCGGCAAACCCATCGTGGCGATCGCAAACTCCTATACACAGTTTGTGCCCGGACACGTTCACCTTAAAAACGTCGGCGACATCGTAGCGGATGCAATCCGCGCCACTGGTGGCGTGCCCAAGGAATTCAACACCATCGCAGTTGATGACGGCATCGCCATGGGCCACGGAGGCATGCTCTACTCCCTGCCTTCGCGCGAGATCATCTCCGATTCCATCGAGTACATGGCCAACGCGCATACTGCCGACGCCTTGGTATGCATCTCCAATTGCGACAAAATCACCCCGGGCATGCTCAATGCCGCGCTTCGTCTCAATATCCCCACCATCTTCGTCTCCGGTGGCCCGATGGAGGCAGGCAAAGCAGTCGTCGTCGATGGCATTGCGCACGCACCGACGGATCTCATCACCGCCATCACCGCCTCGGCATCCGAGGCAGTATCAGACTCCGACCTACGTACCATCGAGGAATCCGCGTGCCCGACGTGCGGCTCGTGCTCTGGCATGTTCACCGCCAACTCGATGAATTGCCTTACCGAGGCTTTGGGTCTCGCGTTGCCCGGAAATGGCACCACTCTGGCAACCCACACCGCGCGCAAGGAGCTCTTTACAAAGGCAGGCACCACCATCGTCGACATGTGTCACCGCTATTACGGTGAAGAGGACGATTCCGTGCTGCCGCGCGCCATCGCAACGAAGGAAGCCTTTAGCAACGCCATGGCACTCGACATGGCCATGGGCGGGTCCACCAACACCATCCTCCACACCTTGGCCGCAGCGCAGGAGGGCGAGGTGGACTTCACTTTGGAGGACATCAACGAGATCTCCTACCGCGTACCGTGCCTGTCCAAGGTCGCGCCTAACGGCACCTACCACATCGAGGACGTACACCGCGCCGGCGGCATCCCCGCCATCCTTGGTGAGCTGCGTCGCGCTGGCCACTTGAACCTCAAGGTCCACACCGCGCTCTACGACAACGCTGAACAGTGGTTGGACGACTGGGACATCCGTAACGACAAGGCTCTGGACAAGGCCCGCGAGCTCTTCTACGCCGCACCGGGTGGCGTGCGCACCACCCAGCCTTTCTCCCAATCCAACCGCTGGGAGTCGCTGGATACCGACCAAGCCAATGGCTGCGTCCATGATGCAGAGCACGCTTACTCCTCCGACGGCGGCCTCGTGGTCCTACGCGGCAACCTCGCTCCGAATGGCGCCATCGTCAAAGCTGCTGGTGTCGAGGAAGAGCTGTGGAAGTTCTCCGGCCCGGCCCGCGTGGTGGAGTCCCAGGAGGAGGCCGTCTCCATCATCTTGAAGCGCGAGGTGCAGGCGGGCGACGTCATCGTCATCCGTTACGAGGGCCCGGCCGGCGGCCCCGGCATGCAGGAGATGCTGCACCCAACGTCCTTCCTCAAGGGCTCGGGTCTCGGCAAGGCATGCGCGCTGATTACCGACGGTCGTTTTTCTGGCGGCACCTCCGGACTCTCCATCGGGCACATCTCCCCGGAGGCCGCGCACGGTGGACTCATCGGCTTGGTCGAAGATGGCGATCAGATTTCCATCGACGTCCACGCGCGCAAGCTCACCCTGGACATTGATGAGGCGGAAATTGAGCGCCGTCGCCAAGCGCAGCTGTCCCGCGAAAAGCCCTGGACGCCTATCTCCCGCAATCGCCCCGTCACCAAGGCACTGCGCGCCTACGCGGCGATGGCCACCTCGGCCGACCGCGGCGCAGTCCGCGTGGTCGATGGACACGTGAATTAGCCCAAATCATCACACTAACTTCGCCCATGCGCCACGTCCTACGCAGCGCATGGGCGAAAGTGTCCTATTGTGGATTCCGATGAAATCCGCGAATACTACGACTGCATCGGCGGCCAAATGGGCGCTGACCCTCTTTGGACTAATTGCCGGAACCATTGGAATGGTCATGCACACGCGTATGACCGACTTCCCCATCGACATGGTGATCTACCGCGAAGGCGTCAAGGCATACATCGAGGGACGTTCGCTTTACTCCGAGCCAATGATGGCCGGTGATATTGCGCTGCCTTTTATCTACCCACCTTTCGGCGCGCTCGCGATGGTACCGCTTACTGCGCCCGACTGGATCACCCACGATCTAGCCGGCGACATCATGAACGTCCTGTCAGACCTGCTGCTTCTGGTCTGCCTCTATTTTGTATTCCGCGCGATTTTAAAGCGTCAAGACCTGTTGCTTCCCGTCGTTGCGCTGTGTTGGGCGACTGCCCTGGCATTTGAGCCGATTCGCCTCAACAATGGCTTTGCCCAGGTCAACATCGTGGTGATGGCATTGGTTGTCCTCGATCTGGTACCCCGTAAGCGTTTTCTGCCGCAGGGCATCCTCATCGGATTGGCTGCCGCCATCAAGATTACCCCGCTGGCGATGCTCCTTTATTTCTTGCTGCGCAAAGAACTGAAGCCGATCTTCGTTGCGATCGGCACAGCAACCGCGGCCACCCTCATCGCCGGCGCAGTGCGCTGGCAGGCCTTCGAGGAGTTTTTCACCTCAAAGCTGCTCGACATGGGCTCCGGCGCGGATTTCGGCGTGGCCACGGATTATCAGTCCAATAGCTCGCTCAAGGCGGTGGTCCAGCGCCTTTATACTTCCACGGAAGCAATGGAAAACAACAGCACCCTGATCAATCTCATCTGGTTGGTCGGCTCCCTCGCGGTAGTTGTGATTGGCTCACGCCTTATCCTGGCTCTTTTGAAACGCAACATGCTTGTCGACGCCCAGTTGGTCACCGCCCTCGTCATGCTGCTGATTTCCCCCGTCTCGTGGTCACACCACTGGGTCTGGCTGGCGCTTATCATCCCGGTCTTTACCTACCGCGCATGGACTTGGCGCAACCACACCTGGGTTGCGGGCTTTCTCCTCGCAGTAATGACGGCGTGGATCGCCATGGTTGTATCCGTCCCGCCGAAATGGTGGTTCGGCGATTCCATCGACGTTCACAGCCAGCCCTACTATCAGAAGTTCTTGGTCGACGACTTCGTCTGGCTCACCTTCATCGCAGTAGCGCTCTTTGCCTACTGCCTGCGCTACGTTGCGGCCTCGCCTGCCATCTCGCGCAGAGCCGCCAAATGATTTGCAAAGGCCTCACGGCCTTCGGCAGTCAGCATCACCCACACGGTGTCCTTCGACCGTGAGGAACCATATTCTCTAAAGCGGCTGACCAACCCTGCCTCCTCTAGCGTATTCAACTGCTTGGACAGCGTGGCGTCGGAAAGCCCCGTCTCATCACGCAGAGAGGAAAAGCGCATCTCCATGCGCATCGTGACATCCGCCGCGCCATAAGCATTGAGCGTGGCGCAAATTTTGAAGCGGTTAATCGGGTGAATCACCGGATGAAGCTCAGGCATTGCCCACTGCTCGCTTCTGCAAATCCAGCGCACCGCTTTGCAGTGCCCAAAAAGCTCCGCACGCCCAGGCCGCGGCCACAACGACCACCGCAACGACATTGCCCTTAATGAACGGGTTGAAAAGCATCGGGCTTAGCATAATGAACACGCCCAACATATAGCGCCTATCCGCCTTGGGCTGGTTGAGGGGATCTTGGCGCAGAGCGGGGCGCGTCTTCTTTTTACGCTCCACAACAATCGCAATGGCGCATATTACAACCAAAAAGACCACTAAAAAGGCTGCCAAGGGCGCTCCTTTGGGGAGAAGATTCATCGCGACGATCGAACCGGCTCCAAAAATCGCAATCAGAAAATATAGAAAAGTTTGTTTGCGGCTCGCCCGCGCGTTTACCTGCGTCTCGAAGTTCAAAGCTTCGAGAACGTCATCGGAGTTCTGCTTGTTTTCCATATAAGAAACTATGACACTTTCCACTATGGAAATCAAGGGGATCTAAAAAAATCCGCCAGCCCAATGCGAGCCAGCGGATTCCTAAACTAAAGAGCGATTTAGGCCAGCGGATTAACGGCGGCGCCGAACCACCACAGCGCTACCAGCACGGCGATGCCGATGACCACGAAGATCCACGAGGTAGCTAGTGGGCGACGCGCCCAAGAACGTTTTGCGTCGAAGGAGATAAAGCCCGGGCCAGTAAACTGCAGTGCCACCGCAATAACGAACAGCACCAGCGACAGCCAGACGGAATCCGGCCAGTTGAAAATGTCCAGGCCAGCACCGGAGGCGGCCAGCTCGTGCAGCGCCATAAAGCCGGTAACGACGAGGCCAATCATTGCCGCAAAAGGAGTCACTAGGCCGAGCAGCAAGAAGGCGCCAGCGATAAGCTGCATCGTCGGAACCGCGATAGCCAGCGGGGATGCGAAAGCGTAATCAGCAAAGTCCGTTTCCAGGCCGGAAAGCCCTTCGCCGCCACCGAGCTTGAAGAAGGTGGTTGCACCGGCGATAAGCAAGTAAGCGCTCAGCGCGATACGCACGAAAAGCAGACCAAAGTCAATGGTTCCGCGGCGACCATACTCGCGGTAGCCATCACGGCGTACCTGCTCGTCTTCGTTGGTCTCGACAGCAGTCTCATCCACCGATTCTTCATCCTCATCGAGGTCAGCCGCGCTAGTCGGCATCGCAGCGGTAGCAAAGTCCTCGTCACCGTAGACAGGTTCCGGCACCTCTTCTACCTTCTCCACCTTCTCCGTCTTTGGGTCCTCCGCACGCAGCGTCTCAAACTGCCGGGTTTCAGTAGCCTCTTCCTCAGCCTCTTCCTCCCCGAGGGCCGTCTCTGGCACAGTCTGCGCATTCGGCTTAATTTCCTGCGGCTCAGCGCGGCCGGCACGCTTAAACAAGCGGGACCGGGTGGGCTTTTCTTCAGCCTTCGCGTCGGCGTTATAGGTCGGGATATCGAGATCGTCGTCGAAGCTCGTTGCTTTATCGGGTACGTTCTTATCGCTCATACTTCAAACTTAGGGCAGCACCCAGCGCAAATGTTGCACATCACACGGCGCGGCGCGGGCTAGCCATAGATTTTTATCGACGCCTTGGCCACTTCCATTTAAAGGATGTACCATCGAGAAATAAACTTTGTTGACACGTATACAAAACTGCGCAGACCACTGGAGGGCCACTCGAAATGAGCACCAATTCAAAAGCCGACTGGGCCGGCGACGCTAAAAATGCCTCACCCGACGGCGAATTTATCCGCGATACCAACTACATCGAAGACAGGATCTCCGGCCGGGTAAGCGAGGTGACCGCCCAAGAAAACGGCACCTTCCGCTGGCCACTAGAGTCCGGACGATACCGCCTGATTGCCGCCCGCGCCTGCCCATGGGCACACCGCGCCGTTATCACCCGCCGCCTCATGGGGCTGGAAGACGCCATCTCCTTGGGCCTGGCCGGCCCCACCCATGACATCCGCTCCTGGACCTTCGACCTTGATCCGGGCGAAGTAGATCCGGTCCTCGGCATCGCGCGCCTTCAGGAGGCATACTTCAACCGCTACCCCGACTACCCACGTGGAATCACGGTCCCTGCGCTCGTCGAAGAGTCAACGAAGCGCGTAGTCACCAATGACTATTCTTCCATGGTGCGCGACTTCATCAAGGAGTGGATGCCATTCCAGCGCGCCAGTGCGCCGAATCTTTACCCTGACGAGCACGCTGCCGAAATTGAAGAGCTAAACGACTATATCTTCCACAACATCAACAACGGCGTGTACCGTTGCGGTTTCGCCAGCTCCCAGGATGCCTACGAAAAGACATACGCAGACCTCTGGGAGGCGCTCGATTGGGTTGAAAAGCGCTTGGGCACCCAGCGTTACATGGTCGGTGACCACATCACCGAGACCGATATCCGCCTTTTCGTCACGCTGATCCGATTTGATCCCGTCTACTACTCCCATTTCAAGTGCTCGCGGGCCAAGATGGCGGAAATGCCCAACATCCGCGGCTACCTGCAGGAGCTCTTCCAGCTTCCGGGCTTCGGTGATACCACCGACTTCACTGAGATCAAGCAGCACTATTTCATGGTCCACACCGAGATCAACCCCACCAAGATTGTCCCGGTTGGCCCCAATATGGACTGGCTCATGCAGCCACATGACCGCGGGCGATTTAGCGGTCAGCCTTTTGCTGCAGGCACCCAGCTTCCAGGACCACTCCCTGCTGGCGAGGAGATTAAGAATCCTGAGCCCTTCCAGCGCCAACTTGCCGCAAAACACTAGAGGCAGCAATCACTGTCTCGGTGAGATGCTCGAGCATCTCTGACTCCAGGCGCCAGCGCTGCCAGTAGAGATCGATGTCCATCGGCTTATCATCCAAGACCTTTAGCTCCCCGGCGTCGATAAGCGGCCGCGCCTGCAGCTCACTGACTAGGCCCCACCCCAAGCCGTAACGCACAGCGTCGAGATAGCCCTCGGAAGAAGGAATCTGTGAGACCCGCGCGGATGACATGCGAATCAATAAATCGCTCCCGCATCGCATCGTCCAAAATCTGATCATTGGGGCCATATCCCACCAGCGGCATTGTCTCCCATGACTCAAACCCTTCAGCCAGGTTCGGGGCCGCCACCGCGAAATAACGCAGCGAACCCAAGTAGGTCGACTCGCAGCCGGAGACCGGCGCATGCTCGCGGGTGATCGCACCCAGCACGTCGCCGCGATGCAGCATGGCCAGGCTGCGCGCTTCATCTTCAATGCGGATGCGCAGCGCCACCTCGCCGCGCTTGGCGACGTCGCGCACCACCTGCTTGAACCACGTGGCCAAGGAATCAGAATTGACCGCTACGGTAAGCGGCACGCGAGCTAGCCGGGCCTGCAGACGGGCGTCTGTCTCCGCCTGCAACAACGCCATGCGCCGGGCCGACTGCAGCAAAATCTCCCCCGCCTCGGTTGCCGTAACAGGCGTGGAGCGATGCAGAAGAATACGGCCCGTCTTCTGCTCAAGCGCCTTGATGCGCTGACTAACCGCCGAAGGAGTGATTCCCAACACTGCGGCCGCAACTTCAAAGCTGCCCTCTTCTAAAATCACCAGCAAAGTTTCCAAATGCACCGGGTTCATGAAGCTATTCTAAATCAGCTTTAGAATCATTAACTAGACTTCAGAACACTGCTCAGGCACACTAAGTCTCATGTCAATTCTGCTCGCAGGCTTCCTTCTCGGTCTATCTCTGATCATCGCCATTGGCCCCCAAAATGCGTACATCATCAAGATGGGTGTTAAACGCGATCACATTAGCGCCATCATCCTCGCCTGCTTGCTTAGCGACGTCATCCTGATCAATGCCGGTGTCGGCGGCATGGGCGTCCTCGTGGAAAAGTTCCCTACCGGCCTAGTCATCATGAAGTACCTAGGTGCGGCCTATCTGCTTTACTTTGGCTTTAGCTGCTTCCGCGATGCCTTCAAGAAGGAACAAGAGGCACTCGTCGTCGAAAGCACTCAGCCCACGGTGCAGCCACGGCCAGTCCACGGCTCTACTGCCGTCATAACCAAACCCCGCCTTAAGTCACGCACCTGGCTAAAACCCGTTATGGGAGCGATGGCACTGACCTGGCTCAACCCCCTGGCATACGTTGACGTATTGGTCATGCTTGGCGGCATTGCACAGCAATATGGCCAGCAGCGCTGGCTTTTTGCCGCCGGCGCGCTGCTGGCCAGTGCCGTGTGGTTCCCCACCCTGGGCTATGGAGCATTCAAGCTTTCGCCTGTGCTTGCAAAGCCCATCACATGGCGTTATGTGAACTTCGCTATCGGTTGCGTGATGATGGTTCTGACAGCGAAGCTACTTCTTCATTAGCGAGTATTTTTACTTGCTGTTTGGCGTGAAGGGCTTGGCCTCGCCAGATTCGGCAGGAAGCTCCTCGTCCTCTTCTGGGTCACCGGTAGCGCCGGTTTCCTCAATCCACGCCTTGATTTCTTCTTCAGAGCGGTCAGTCTCGACTGCATCGCGCTCGGTGTAGTAGGTCGCTTCGTTGCGGTTCTCTTCCCACTCGTCCTTATCGAAGTCGACCTCCTCGTCACCGTCTAGACTCTCTGCAACTTCGGTCGCCAGATCCTCGTACAGTGTCTCGTCCTCCATGTTGGAGTCAACGATGTGTTGGCCGATTTCGTCATCGTAACGAGCAGCGTCGTATTCCTTATCTGGGTGCAGCTTCAGGTGCATCAGGGCACGGATACGCTCGCGGCGCATGCCCTCATCCCGGATCTGGCCAAGGGAACGCAGCCACGCAACGGCCAAGATGACCACCAGAATGAAGCCAATGTAACCCAGAACCGGGTAAACGTACTGCATCAGAGTCTTGAAGCCGGCGAAAGAAACCGCAAAGCCTGCCAGGCAGCCCGCCAGGAAGATCGGACGGTAACGGTCTTCATGGCCAGCGGACAGACGCTTGCCCAGCGCGTAGAACATGCCGATAGCGGTATTGAAGATCATCAGGTAGATGATAATTGCCATGATGACGCCCAGTACTGGGTGGATGGAGTCAACCAAGGTCAGCATCGGAATGTCAGAGTCACCGAGCATATCGGTGTTCATCAGCAGCGTAAAGCCTGCGATTCCCATCAGGACCGCATAGAGAGAGCCGCCGACAACGCCGCCCCAGCCTGCTTCGCGCGGGCTGATGTTATCGCCACCGATAACCAGGGACATGGACACCGCGAGAATCAGAGCTAGGCCGTTGTAGTTGAGCGCTGAAACCAACCAGTTGGAGATCGGAGACTCGATCTCAGCAGAAGCTGCGATAGCGGCACCCGGATCAGCGGGCATGTTCATCAACGTGTAGATGCCAACGCCCAAAACCGCGATGATGATGGTTGGCGTGAGCATACCGATGACCTGCGAGACCTTGTTGACGTCGAGCATGCCCACACCCATGACCATGACGAGCATGAGCAGTGAGCCCACCCAAGCCGACCAGCCGAACTGCTGCTCTAGGTTGGAACCTGCGCCTGCCAACATCACGAAGCCGACCGCAAACAAGGTCAAGATAACGGCCACATCGAGGCACTTGGAAACGATTGGGTGGGTGACCTCACGGAATACCTGGTTGTGCTCTGAGGCATGGAAGTAGCTACCCAACTGCAGGAAGACTGTGCCGGCCAGCGTCATTACGATGCCAGCAACGATGATTCCCCACACGCCAGATAGGCCAAAGGACGTGAAGTACTGCACGACTTCCTGGCCGGTTGCAAAGCCGGCACCGACGAGCAGTCCCACGAAGGACAAAGAAATGGACAGAATATTTTTGGTAGACACGTGTGTCTGATTGCCTTACTTATTAGACGATTTAATAAACGATAGCCTCGATCAAGAGTACGCAAGCCTAGCCCGCAAATCACAAACGCCCGAGCGCCAATCCTTTAAAACCTGAAAACTAGGCTCGATAGAAAAGCGCCCGGACCTGTGGAAACCCGAGAAGTATTTAGTTATTAAACGATTCGGTATCAATTACGAATCGGAACTTGACGTCACCTTCGACCACGCGAGCGTAAGCTGCGTCAACCTCGTCTACATCCACCTTCTCGATGACTGCACCCAAACCATGCTCCGCACAGAAGTCGAGCATCTCCTGAGTCTCGGCGATGCCGCCGATATTGTTGCCCGTGAGGACCTTACCGCCGCCAACAATTCGGCTGAGCTTCAGCGACATTGCCTCCGGAGGCAGGCCAACCACGGACATAGTGCCGCGTGGCTTCAGCAGCCCAAGGTAGCCCTCAAGATCGTACTGCGCCGAAATCGTGGAGAGGATGAAATCGAACTCACCACGGTGGTTCTTGAAGAAGTCCTCTTCCTCAGAGGTTGCGAGCGTGCGGTGTGCGCCAAGCTTCTTCGCTTCCTCCGCCTTGCGTGAGGTACGGGAGAGCACGGTGACGTCTGCGCCCTTTGCCGCAGCAATCTGGACGCCCATGTGGCCCAGGCCGCCGAGACCGACGATGGCTACTTTATCCCCCTCCTGGACGTTCCAACGCGCTAGGGGTGAGTAGGTGGTGATACCTGCACACAGCAGCGGTGCGGCAACGTCGAAGTCGAGTCCGTCTGGAATGCGCAGAACAAAATTCTCGTTAACAACGACCTTTTGCGCGTAGCCACCCTGCGTGATGGTCCCGTCGACGTCTTTAGAGTTATAGGTGCCAACGTTGCCGTTCAAGCAGTTCTGCTCCATAGCGGCCTGGCACTGCTCGCACTCTCCGCAGGAGTTGACGAGGCAGCCGACGCCGACGCGGTCACCAACCTTGAACTGGGTGACGTTCTCGCCCACCGCGGAGACAACTCCGGCGATCTCGTGACCGACGGTCAGCGGGAAATGAGCCTCTCCCCACTCATTACGAATGGTGTGGATATCAGAGTGGCAGATACCCGCGGCCTTGATGTCGATAACTACATCATCCTCGCGCGGGTCGCGGCGCTCGATTTCCACGACCTTGAATGGTGCATCGGGAGAGGTCTTCTGAAGTGCTTTAGTCTTAATTGGCATGAGAACCACCCTACGCCTGTTTTCATTACCGGCGCCTAATGAAAATGGCTCCCAAAACTCAATTAACCCTGCAGTTTCTCCGCAATCAGCTTGTTAACCTGCGCTGGGTCTGCCTTGCCGCGGGTGGCCTTCATGACGGCACCCACGATGGCGCCGGTGACCTTCGTGTTGCCAGCCTTGTACTTCTCCACGATGTCCGGGTTAGCGGCAAGAGCCTCGTCAACAGCAGCTTCAATCGCGCCGTCGTCACGCACAACCTCGAGCCCGCGCTTAGCGACGACCTCGTCAACGTCCCCCTCGCCCGCCAAGACGCCGTCGACCGCCTGGCGCGCCAACTTGTTGGTCAGCTTGCCCTCGTTAATCAATGCGATAACGCGCGCGACCTGCTCCGGGCTGATATCGAGAGCGCTAAGCTCCACGCCGGCCTCGTTCGCCTTACCCGCCAGGTAAGAAACCCACCAGGAACGTGCCTCATCCGGCTTCGCGCCAGCTTCAGCGGTAGCGACGATGAGATCAAGCGCGCCAGCATTGACGAGGTCACGCATTTCTTCATCCTTCAAGCCCCACTCTTCCTGGATGCGAGCGCGGCGGATCCATGGCATCTCCGGCAAGGTCTTGCGGATCTCTTCCACCCACTCGCGGGAAACGATAACCGGCGGCAGATCCGGGTCGTTGAAGTAGCGGTAATCCTCAGCGGTCTCCTTTGGACGTCCCTTGGAGGTAGAACCATCCGCCTCCTGGTAGTGGCGGGTCTCCTGGACGATCTCGCCGCCATCGGTGATGACCTGGGCCTGGCGCTGCATTTCGAAGCGCACTGCCTGCTCCACGGACTTCAGGGAGTTAATATTCTTGGTCTCGGTACGGGTACCAAACTCCTCCTGGCCCACCGGGCGCAGGGAGAGGTTGGAGTCAACGCGCATAGAGCCCTGGTCCATGCGAGCATCAGAAACACCGAGGGCTGCAACCAGCTCGCGCAAAGCGGAAACATAAGCCTTGGCAACCTCAGGAGCGCGCTCGCCAGCGCCGATGATCGGCTTGGTAACGATCTCGATGAGCGGGATGCCGGCGCGGTTACAGTCCACCAGGGAGCTCGTCGCACCATGGATACGGCCGGTAGCGCCACCGATGTGAGTCAGCTTGCCGGTGTCTTCCTCCATGTGTGCTCGCTCGATCTCAACGCGCCACTCGGTGCCATCCTCCAGAACGACATCCAGGTAACCGTCGTACGCGATCGGCTCGTCGTACTGAGAGATCTGGTAGTTCTTCGGCTGGTCTGGGTAGAAGTAGTTTTTGCGCGCGAACCGAGAAGACTCAGCGATCTTGCAGTTGAGCGCAAGACCAATCTTGATTGCGCCCTCGACGCCGGCAGAGTTGACTACCGGCAGTGCGCCTGGCAGGCCCAAGGACACTGGGTCGACGTTCGAGTTCGGCGCTGCGTTGAAGTTCGTCGGCGATGTGGAAAACATCTTGGTTTGGGTATTGAGCTCGACGTGAACTTCCATACCCATTACTGGTTCGAACTTCTCTAGGACCTCGTCGTAGTCCATCAGGTCATAAATCGCAGCAGTCATGGGTGCCATCTTAGTATGAAGCCACGAACGCGCATGCATTCCCCTATGATGGCCGATACGGTTACGCGGCGTGCGCCCGAAACCACCGCATAACTAAAGCGAAACTACAGCGAAAGCAAGCCACAAACAGCTAAGGAGCCCTCAATGACCACCGCTTCCCCACAAGGAACCCCACACGCTGTTGACTATGGCCTCGTCACGTCTCTGGCCACCTCCCTCGTGTTCTTCGACAGCGCGCCCGATACCGAAGCGATGAAGTCCATGATTACACAAGCCTTCGGCAAGAACCTCGGACCGCTGGAGAAATCGGAGAAGTCCATGGTCGTAGAAATCAACGACGAGTATGCCCTCGCGTTTACTCCGGCCGCAGCAACTCGAGCAGACCTTGAAGGTGATCCATCCTTCCATCAGCACCCAATTCTGTCCGGCGATCCTGCAGGCTGGGAGGACATCGCGTGCATGGTCCTTATCAACGTCTTCCCCTCTAACGAGCGCCTCGAACTCATCAAGAACACCCGCGAGGCCCGTCTGCACCAGCTGGTCACGTTAGGCCTTGCGACGTCGGCAATTGCCCAGACTCCCGGCGCAATTGCGGTCCTTAACTCCGTGGGCCGCGTGGCCGAGAGCACGGAAAACTACGTTGAAGCTGTGGCCGATAAGCTGCCCGCGCACTACCTCGCGTCCACTTGGGTGGCACAGGACGACAACGGCCTTCAGGCCTATACTTTGGGCATGCCCATGCTCGGCCACCCAGAACTCCAGATCCGCGACTTCCAGGGCAGCCCCGACGAACTGTACTCCATGCTTGCCAACATTGCTGACTACGCCCAACAAGGCGCGACCTTAAAGGATGGCGACACCATGGCCTTCGCGGAGGGCGAACCCCCGATTCGCATCACTGCGGAGCCGTGGATTGTCGACGCCGACGTGCCCGCCCTTCGCATCCATTTCTAGGCAAAACGAAAAATGTCACCTCACAGGCGAGGTGACATTTTTTATATGCGTCCTATCTAGCCAAACAACGCTTGGGCGTTGGCATAACGCTTCGGCGGAACAACCTTCAGCTTGCCCACGGCTTCTTCCAGCGGAACCAGGTCGATGCTCTCGCCATGCAGCGCCACGCACATGCCCGACTTGCCATCGTGAGCGGCGCGAGCGGCATGGACTCCGTAGCGCGTTGCAAGCACACGGTCATAAGCAGTCGGCGTACCGCCACGCTGGATGTGGCCTAGCACCGTGGTACGCACGTCGTAGCCGGTGCGCTTCTTAATCTCGTCACCGATAACCTGGCCGATACCGTTGAAGGTCTGGTGACCGAACTGATCAACTCCGCCCTCTTCAAAGTCCATGGTGCCTTCCTTCGGCAACGCACCCTCAGCCACACAGATGATTCCGTACTTCTCGCCCATCTGGAAACGGCGTTCCATCGCCTTGGTGATGTCGGCGATATCGAAAGGCACCTCGGGAATGACCGTATAGTGCGCGCCGCCGGCCATGCCCGCGTGCAGTGCAATCCAACCCACGTGACGGCCCATGACCTCCACGATGAGGATGCGGTCATGGGACTCAGCAGTGGTGTGCAGGCGGTCGATAGCGTCAGTAGCCACGGATACTGCGGTATCGAAACCGAAGGTGTAGTCGGTGGCGTTAACGTCGTTGTCAATAGTTTTTGGTACACCAATGACCGGAATTCCATTGTCGGACAGCCACTTCGCGCCCTTTAGCGTGCCCTCGCCACCGATGGCAATGAGCGCGTCAACGCCAGCGTCTTCCATATTTGCCTTGATGGTATCCAGACCAGCCTTGAACTTATCGGGGTGCAGACGGCCAGTACCCAGAATGGTTCCGCCACGCAACAGGATGCGATCGATTTCGGCGTCGTCATAAAGATCTCGCCGGCGATCTTCCATCAGGCCTACCCAACCGTCTTCGTAGCCCACGACTGTGGAACCGAATTCGTTGGAAGCGGTGCGAACAACCGCGCGGATAACAGCATTCAGGCCGGGGCAATCGCCGCCGGAGGTAAGTACAGCAAGGCGCATGAGTTCCAACTTACCCGCTCATAATTTCGCTCGCACCGTGCAGGGTGTCCCGAAAGCTTAAGGAAGCCAGCCCACCGACTACAAGCACCGCTATGATGACGAAAAGTGCAGCAGAAATACCCGCCACCTGAAGTGCGGCCGAGACTGCCGCGACGCCGAGGACCGAGCCCACCTGGCGCGAGGTGTTGTACACGCCCGAAGCAGCCCCCATTAGCTCCGGCGGTACGTCGCGCATAGTGGTCGCTGCATTCGAGCCCCAGATGAAGGATTGCCCGCAGCCCAGCACAGCAATAGGCGCGCACATCCACCACGCGCCGAAATCTAGATTAATCACCACGAGCGCCGCGCTAAACGACGCCGTCATAATCACGAAACCGGTAATCGCCAACCGCCGCGGGTCCAGGCGATCCGCCAAGATTCCAGCCACCGGTGAAATCAGTAAAGACACCACGGCCATCGGCGCCACGATGACTCCTGCAGTTGCCGCCCCAACCCCCTTGTCTTGCTGAAGCCACAACATGATGGGCAGCATCATCGACGCGGCCATAAACCCCATGGCAACGATTGCGAAGCTGCCCGCGGAGTAATTGCGGTCGTCGAAAAGCCGCAGCGGCACCAAAGCCTCGCTGCCAGCTCGAGATTGCAGCCACACAAAGGCTCCCAGACCTGCGAGTCCTACAGCCAACAGTGCCCAAATCCAGCCATCCCAGCCAGTCTCAGGGCCTTGCTGAATGCCGAACACGAGGGCGCTCAAAGCAATAAAGGACACCGCCACCGAAACGCCGTCGACCTTGCGCGCTGTGGTCTTCAGCGCCGGAACCCACATGGCCGAAAGCACCACTGCCGCAACCACGAAAGGAACGTGCGCCCAAAACACTGCCGGCCAGCCAAAGCCACCAACAAGGAATCCGCCCAGCAAAGGTCCCAAAAGTGAAGCGACCGAACCAATAACTCCCCACACGCCAAGCGCACGTCCCCGCCGCTCGCGGGCAAAGACGCGATTGATGACAGCCATCGACTGCGGCATCTGCAACGAGGCGCCCACACCCTGCACCGCACGGGCGGCGATCAGAACCGAAATATTGGGCGCTAAAGCACAGGCCAGCGCACCCAAACCGAATACACTCACGCCCAGTTGGAACATTCGCTTTTGCCCGAAAATGTCTCCCAGGCGGCCCGTGCACAGCAATGGAACGACCACGCCCAACAAATAAATAGCCGAGACCCACAGCACCCCGTTGATAGAGGCACCTAGCCCTTTCTGGATGCTAGGCAAAGCAACTGCGATCATTGACTGATCGAGCAATGACACGAAAAAGCCCAGCGACAAGGCGAACATCGCCCGCCACGCCTGCCGCTCTGGTGGTAATCCTTCAGCTTCAAAAGTGGGCACATTCATGACTGCGAAGTCTAGCGACAGCAACGGACACGGGCCTAAACTGGCCGACATGGCAATGATCGATATCAAGAAACCACAGCAAGTATCCACTGCTACCACCGTGGCCTTTGGCCTCATTGGTGGCTGGCTCAGCGCCAAGGAGACCGGCATTCGCCCGTTGGGCGGCGTCATCCTCGGTGCAGCCGGAATCTGGGCCGGCCGCAGCTGGTTGGAAAAGACCAACCCAGCTACCACCGCTGCCCTGTCCGCGCTCTATGTAGGCGCATTCGGCGCCTCGCACCCGCTGGCCAAGAAGATTGGCGCGTGGCCCGCCGTGCTGAGCGTAACGGCGGCCTCCGCGGGTGCTTCCTACGTCCTCTCAGACGCGAAGTAAAAGCTAGCTACTTACGGCCAGCTTCGTAGGCAGCGCCGACCTTGTACAGGCGGTCATCTGCGAAGGCCGGGGCCATGATCTGCAGGCCCGTCGGCAGGTTGGTATCAGATGCCATGCCGGCGGGCACGGACATGCCGCACACACCCGCGAGGTTCAATGGCAGCGTGCACAGGTCGAAGTTGTACATCGCCATCGGATCCTCAACCTTCTCGCCCAGCTTGAATGCGGTGGTTGGGGTGGTCGGGGAAACCAAGACATCGACCTTCTCGAAGGCCTTCTTAAAGTCCTGCGCAATCAGCGTTCGCACGCGCTGTGCCTGCAGGTAGTACGCATCGTAGTAACCCACGGACAACGCATAAGTGCCCAGCATGATGCGGCGCTTGACCTCAGGACCAAATCCCGCCGCACGGGACAAAGACATAACCTCTTCTGCGGAGTGCGATCCATCGTCGCCCTCGCGCAGGCCATAGCGCATGCCGTCGAAGCGCGCTAGGTTAGAAGAAACCTCACACGGCATAATCAGGTAGTAGGCGGCCAGCGCATCATCAAAGTGCGGGCAGTCCACCTCGACAATCTCCGCGCCCTGTTCTTTAAGCTGCTCTACCGCTGCGTGGTAAGCCTCCATGACGCCCGGCTGCCAGCCGTCGCGCTCAAATTGCTTAATGAGGCCGACCTTGACGCCAGTAAGATCGCCCTTTGCTCCTTCGCGCGCAGCCTCCACGACCGGCGCGACCGGCTTATCCACGGAGGTTGCGTCGAATGCGTCGTGGCCAGCGATAACCTCATGCAGCAGCGCGGTATCCAGAACCGTGCGGGCGGTGGGGCCAGCCTGATCCAGAGAAGAAGCAGCAGCGATGAGGCCATAACGAGAAACCGTGCCGTAGGTCGGCTTCACGCCGACGGTATTGGTCAGAGCTGCCGGCTGACGGATCGATCCGCCAGTATCGGTACCGATGCCCAACGGCGCCTGGCCTGCCGCAAGAGCCGCAGCAGTACCGCCACCGGAGCCACCCGGGGTGCGCTCGGTGTCGTACGGGTTATGTGCCGGGCCATACGCGGAGTTCTCATTGGAGGAACCCATTGCAAACTCGTCCAAGTTGGTCTTGCCCAGAATCGGGATGCCCGCCTCACGCAGCTTGGTGACCAAGGTTGCGTCATAAGGAGACATCCAGCCCTCCAGCATCTTGGAAGCTGCGGTAGTCGGGGCGTCGGTAGTAACCAGCAGGTCCTTCAGAGCCAGAGGAACGCCAGCCAGTGCGGAGGCCGGCTTTTCGCCCGCATCGAGCGCCTTATCGACGGCGTCGGCAGTAGCCAGCGCCTGCTCCGCACCGACGTAGAGGAATGCGTTGAGCTCGTCGTTGGTCTCCGCGATGCGATCCAAGAATGCCTGCGTCACCTCGCGGGAGGTCAGCTCACGGGAATGGATCTTATCCGCCAGCTCCGCAGCGGAAAGGCTTAAAATTCCTTCTTCAGGTGCAATGAAAGTCGACATTATTCTTCTCCTCCACCCAAAATCTGCGGTACTACGAAACGATCATCCTCGGCAGCCGGAGCCTGATCCAAGGCCTGCTCGGCGGTCAGGGTGCGCACGATGACGTCCTCACGCATCGGAGCGACCACGGAGTGCGGGTGGGACATCGGCTCGACGCCCTCGGCGTCGACCTTGCCCACGGCAGACACGGAATCGACAATCTTGTCGATCTGCGTCGCAAACTGCTCCAGCTCTTCGTCGCTTAGCGCAAGGCGCGACAGCTTAGCCAGGTGCGCGACCTCTTCACGCGAAATCTCAGACACGCGTTCTCCATCCTTTAATACACAGACGTGATTGGTTACATGCTTGTAGCTATCGCACCATGGTACTGCACGAACAGGTTCCGACACAGCACCGGTCCCCGATCACCTACACGCGAATTTAATTCCGGTTTTCCAGAAAATTTCTATTGAACACTGTGGAATTGGGCTTGTACGATAGTGAAAACTATTCTTACGACCGAAAGTTAAAAATGTCCTTCCTCGTCCGTGTCCTCCTTCCCGATACCCCCGGTAGCTTAGGCAAGTTAGCGGACGCTTTAGGCAACGTCGACGCCAATATCGAATCCGTCGACATCGTGGAAAACTTCCCTGATGGTTCAGTCATGGATGACATCGTGATTGAGCTACCCAAGGGCGCAATGGCCGATGAAATCATCACCGCCGCCCAAGGCGTCGACGGCGTCGATATCGATTCGATCCGCCCCTTCAGCGGCCGCGTCGATCGCCGGGGGCAGATTAGCTTGCTTGCCGACGTCGCTTCCAAGAAGAACGTCACCGCCGCTATGGAGGAGGTCTGCGCGGCCATCCCAAAGGCACTTACCTCTAACTGGGCCATCGTAATCAACAACAATGCCCCCATCAGCCGCGTGGTTGGCTCCGATGCCGCTCCCGCCGACGACGGCACCATCCCCGAAAGCATTGACGTCGACACTGCCCGAATCTTGAACCCAGACCGCGAGGATTGGATCCCCGAGTCCTGGTCACTTCTCGATTCCGCGCTGGCCGCAGCCCCACTGGTTGGCACCAACTACGTCATCGTCATGGGCCGAGTCGGCGGGCCGGATTACCTCGCTTCCGAGGTAGACCACTTGGGCAATCTCGGCACGATTTTGGGTGCTTTCCTCCGCTAATCTAGCGGCTCAGCCGTCAAGCCCTGAACAATCCTATCCAAACAGAGCAGGTAGTCCTCAAATTGCTGCCTGCCCTGCTTCGTAAGCTTCAGATTGGTTACCGGCGTGCGGGAAACAAATTGCTTATCCACTTTCACTAAGCCGGCCTGTTCCAAGATTCCAATGTGCTTAGTCAGAAGCGAATAGCTGACACCAAGGGCATCCTTTAGCGTCTGATAGTCAACCGAGTCAACTGAATTCAGCGCCCCAAGGATGCTTAACCGCACTGGAGAATGCAGCGTTCCATCAAGGCCATTTCGCGCTTGCGATAAGTCCATCGCTTTATCCCCCTATGCGTTTTTACGAGCCTGGTTTACAAACCATAGACCCAAAAGCGTGATTGGAGCTACGGACAAAGCACTGGCAATCACGACTACAACCACATCAGCCAGATCGTTTGTCTCTCCATTCCACAGCCAACCCCCGAAAATGGCTAACGCTAGCGGAGGGATTGCGCTCAATGCGTAGATGCGCCCAAATCCCCGAGGGTGAACACGACGGTTCTTGGTTTGCTCATCGCGAAAGCGCCACACCCAAGCAAGCCATATAAACAGCAAAATCACACGCACTAAGGCTCCCCACCCCTGCGTGTCTATAAGAAAATTCACCACTAGGAAAATTGCGGTTGCTAACCCAATCTTCACGAAGCCCCACCCCTCAGCTTCGCTCAGGCCACTTGGAAGACCCAATTTCCTACCACTAAAACGCTGTGTCATGACGTACCCCTTCACTACTTCTGACCTGACATTCATCAGAGTAACAACCACCTTACAAAACGTAAAGTGGTTTACGCCCCAGCTTCCAGCAGCTCCTTAAAGCCCTCCTCATCCAAGATGGTCAGGCCCAAATCCCTCGCCTTCGTTTCCTTCGAGCCGGCGTTCTCACCAACCACGACGTAATCCGTTTTCTTAGACACCGAGCCAGAAGCCTTTCCTCCCCTTGCGATGATGGCCTCCTTCGCCGAGTCGCGGGAGAAGTCCTCCAGGGTGCCGGTCACGACGATGGTAAGCCCCTCGAGCGTCTGCTCTAGTTTTTCGGTGACCGTATCTTCCATGGTCACGCCAGCATTCGCCCACTTTTCCACGATGTTGCGGTGCCAGTCGATTTCGAACCACGCCTTAAACGACGCCGCGATAATCCCGCCCACACCATCGGTGTCCGCCAATTCGCTTTCCGACGCCGCGCGCAGCGCCTCCATCGAACCGAAACGCGTCGCCAATGCACGCGCAGCAATCGGCCCAACGTGGCGGATCGAAAGGCTCACCAGCACGCGCCAAAAGTCAGCCTGCCGCGCGCTTTCCAAGTTCTTCAACAGCTTTTTGCCTTGCGCATTGAGCTTTCCAGCCTTAGTCGTATAGGCAGAAGACTGCAGCAGCTTTTCCTCATCCAAATCGAAGAGTTCCGCTTCGTCGACAAGCACGCCCGACTCGATGAGGTCAATGGCGGCCTTCTCACCCAAGGCCTCAATGTCCATGCCTTTGCGGGAAGCCAAATACTCCAGGCGGGCGGAAAGCTGCGCCGGGCAGCTGCGCGTATTGGGACAACGCCAGTCTTGATCGCCATCTTTTTGCGGTGCCAACTTCGTGCCACAGGATGGGCAGTTTTCCGGGAACACCCACTCATGCACGCTATCGTCGCGCAGTTCAAGAACAGGCCCCAGCACCTCAGGAATGATTTCACCGGCCTTGCGGATGACGATGGTATCGCCAATCATCACGCCCTTGTTCTTGACCTCGAACTGGTTGTGGAGGGTCGCCTTCGACACCGTCGAACCAGAAACGAATACCGGTTCCATCACTGCAAACGGCGTAATCCTGCCGGTGCGTCCCACGCCGACCTCGATGTCCAGCAGCTTCGTGGTCACTTCCTCCGGCGGGTACTTGTACGCGATGGCCCAACGCGGTGCGCGCGATGTTGCACCCAGCGCACGTTGCGAAGCCAAGTCATCGACCTTGACCACGAGGCCATCCATCTCGAAGTAAGCATCATGGCGGTGCTCCGCCCAATACTTCACTTCCTTTTGCACGGCTGCAGCCGAGCTAACCTTCTTTGTATATGGCGAAACCGGTAAACCCCAGGCCTCCAGCGCCTTGTACGCATCATGCTGGGAGGTCGGCTCAAAGCCCTCACGGGCACCGATGCCATGGCAGACCATGTGCAGGCGACGCTTCTTGACCTCGTTCGGGTCCTTCATGCGCAAGCCACCTGCCGCTGCATTGCGCGGATTGGCAAACGTCGGCTTGCCGTCTTCGCGGCGTGCCGCGTTAATCTCCGCAAACTCGTCAGGGCGCATGTACACCTCGCCGCGGATTTCCACCAGCTCCGGAACGGGATATTCATCGCTGCCGCTGAGTTCATGCGGGATATCCGGAATAACCCGCGCATTCGCAGTGATATCCTCGCCGATGCGGCCGTCGCCACGCGTTGCAGCCGTAACAAGCTTGCCGCCGCGGTAAACCAAATCAATGGAAAGTCCGTCAATCTTCAGCTCAGTCAGATAGGACTTCGCCGGAGTCCTATCCAACCAATCCTGCATCTCTGTCTCATCGAAGACATTGTCCAAGCTGTAGAGGCGCTCCAGGTGCTCAATATCCACGCCCTCGGCTGGGGTCGCGCCGACCTGCTGGGTCGGAGAATCCGGAACCGCCAACTCCGGATGCTCTGCCTCTAGCTGCAGAAGCTTTTGGAAAAGCTTGTCGAAATCTGCATCTGGAATCGCGGGCTCACCGTTGTAATAAAGCTCCCGGTGCTTGCGCACTTCCTGCGCTAGTTCGGACCATTCGCGTTGGATATCTACTGGATTAGTCACAGTGAAACAGTCTAGCCAGACTCCATGTCTGGCCGAAGCGCTAGAGTGTTCCACATGAACTTCGACGCCAGCCGCATGCTCTCCTTCGACCTCGAAACCACCTCCGTAAACCCAAAAGAAGCACGAATCGTCACCTCCGCATTGGTCCGTATTGATGGCCGTGAAGTGGACAAACGCGAAATGCTCGCCGACCCAGGCGTTGAAATCCCTGAGGCCGCTGCAAAGGTCCACGGCATCACCACTGAGAAGGCCCGCGCCGAGGGCCAACCGCATGACGAAGTCCTCGAAGAGACCGTCCGCTCCATCAAGCAGGCATGGGAAGATGGCCTCACCCTCATCGTCTACAACGCCGCCTACGATCTCTCCGTCCTGCGCGCGCTCACCGGTGACTTCACCGTCACCGGCCCTGTTTTCGATCCTTTCGTAGTTGATCGCGTCAAGGACAAGTGGCGCAAGGGCAAGCGCACGCTTGGCGACGTTTCCGCACACTACGGCGTCACCCTCGAAAACGCGCACGAAGCAACTTCCGACGCCCTTGCCGCAGCCCGCATCGCGTGGATGCAGGTCCGCCAGCGTTACCCCGAGCTTTCACAAATGAACACCGACGAGCTCATGGAGTACCAGGCCGTCGAGTGGTACAAGGACCGTGAATCCTTCAAGAAGTACTTGGAAGGTCAAGGTAAGGACGCAAGCGACGTCTCCACTGCGTGGCCGATGATTAGCTAAACATTGCAGATTTTTTAAAATTCTGGAATTCTAGAAATGTGAATTCCAGTACCTCTTCGAACCTTCTTGAGCAGCGACTCGCATCTCTTGAACAGCGAGTCGCCACTCTTGAAGGCAATACTCATGTAGAAGCACAATCCGATTCCCGCTACTGGCTCGTCGAGGCCCTCGAAGAAGGGCCCGGCATTCCCGACGGCTCCGTCATCTTTGGCGGCGACGTCACCATCGGCAATCGCGAGTACAAATACCAATGGCAGCGCCCCACCCAATTCGTCACCGACGAGTCTTGGGAAGAAAACATCAAACGTCTTACCGCCATCGCACATCCCACCCGCGCGGAGATCCTGCGTCGCCTCCTGTGTGCGCCCGCCAGCGCCAACGACCTTGTACAGGAGGGCCTGGTTAGCTCCACAGGAACCACCTATCACCACCTCAACGAACTCAGCAGCGCCGGGTGGATCGCCAAATCCAAGTCCGGCACCTTCGAAATCCGGCTGACCCGCGTCATCCCCCTCATGACAATCATCACGGCGGCGGAGGCGCACTAATGAACTTTTCCATTGGCAAACTCGCAATCGGATTCCTGGTCACTGCTCTCGTGGCATCCGGCCTTGTCCTGGTAGGCCCTCACCGCATTGCCCTGGCAACCGAGGCCACTGGCTCGACCGACCTAGCCCAGAAGCTGCGTGACAATGCGCAGCGCGGACACCACAATCTGACGACCTTTACACTGGCGAACGGCGAGACCTCCTTCGCAGGCCTTGGTGCCGACGAACATACCGAGGTCGAAATCGGTTCGGTAACCAAGATGTTCACCGCGGAACTCATCCGCCAAGAGGTCTCTGAAGGCAACCTCAAATACAACGCTAGGGTTGGTCAGTTTCTTGATACCGGCGATTCCCCTATCAGCGATGTGCGCATCGAAGAGCTAATGGAGCACACATCTGGGCTACCAAGACTCGCTGCAACTAATCCCTTTACCGGAATCTCCACCATGCTCACAGGAGGCAACCCCTACGCGAAAGAAACTAAAGAGCAACTCATCGATTCCGCCACTTCCTCCGACCTCGCAGGTCGCGGCGAAGAGAATTATTCCAACCTCGGCTACGGACTTCTCGGGCTCATCTTGGAAGAGGCTTCCGGTAAGCCTTTCGAACAACTGCTGCAAGAGAAAATCTTTGCACCGATTGGAATGCACGAGACTTACCTCATGACCCCAGGCAGCGTTCCTTCCGATGCCCCGCATGGCTACACCAGTCGCGGAGAAAAGGCTCAACCCTGGGAATTTCCAGCAAGTGGCGCCGCCGGCGGTATTCGGTCAACACCCAAAGACATGAGCTTGTTCGCCAATTGGCTCATCGTACAAGGCGACTTCCAGCATGGCTGGCAAGAAAACGAGGCCCCAGTTCCCGCTGGTTACTGGCACAACGGAGGCACTTACGGATATTCGACAATGCTCATTATCGATCCGCAGAGTTCAAAAGTAGCCTTCGTCTCAAACGACACTGAGAAGGGAACTGAAGAACTCGCTCGCACTATTTTTGGAGAGCTAGATTGATGTTTTCACTTGTAGTAATTATCGGTCTTCTACTGAACATTGCGTGGCACCTCGTGAGAACTAAAACAGTATCCACAATTCGCATAGTCGACGTTTGCATAACCTGCATTGTCGTTGCTCTCCTCGGGCGAACCCTGCCTTGGAACTCCGATCTCAGCGTGTTCTGGTGGTACGCTTTGGTAGCCATGACGGCACTTTATGCTGGAAAAGTGGCCTTTCGTAGAAAATCTCCCAAATCTCCGGCCGCCAAAAAGTCTCCCAAATCTCCTTGTTTGAGGTAGCCTTGCCGTCTATGAGCACCCGCAGTAATCCTTTCCGCCCCACCTTCGGAGTCCCGCCTCTTTATTGGGTGGGCCGCACTGCTGTGCTCGATGCATTCCGCAATGCCCTGCAGTCCCCAGCCGGCGCCTCCGCTCGCACGATGATCGTCAGCGGTGCACGCGGTATCGGAAAGACAGTTCTGCTCAATGAACTGGAGGATTCTGCGAAAGCACAAGGCTGGATATGTATTCGAGCTTCTGGGCGCACCAACATGGTCGAGGAGCTCGTCGAGACCACCATTCCGCGGTTGATCGAGCAACTCGCGCCCCGAGATAAACGGAAAATCAACCGCATCGGCATCGGCGGGGTCGGCTCAATCGGCCTGGAGCACAACACGGATGAGCCTTATAAGCCCACGCTAAATACCCGCCTCCGCGATCTCCTCGCCGAACTCTCAGGAGTCGGAATTCTGCTCAGCATCGACGAAGTGCAAGACGCCTCAGTAGAAGACCTCACTTCTATCGCAGTGGCCTACCAGGATCTCCTGCGCGATGAGCTCGACATTTCCTTTGTCGCCGCTGGATTGCCGCAAGGCGTCAACCGCCTACTCGATCTCCCCGGCGTTACTTTCTTGCGCCGTGCCCAAAGATTCGTTCTGGGTCCGCTTTCTGCAGGCAACGCCACCGAAGCCTTTACTGCCACCGCAGCTGACTCGGGCCTTAATTTCTCATCGGAGGCTATCAGCAAGGCCGTCGAGCTGTCGAAGGGCTACCCATACCTCGTGCAGCTGGTGGGTTCCTTGGCTTGGGAGCGCGCAAACGCACGCGACGAAACCCAGATTGAAGCTTCAGATGTAGACAGCATTGCCGACGAAGCCATTTCCATCCTGTGCACCCAAGTGCATTTGCCCGCCGCGTCCTCGCTGCCTCCTGCTCAGCGCCAGTTCCTTGACTCGATGTCTAGCGCTTCCGTTGATGGCATCGCCACGATTACGGAGATTGCAGAAAGCCAAGGCCGCACGGTCCGCTCGCTTTCGGCAACGCGCCAAAGGCTTATCGACGCCGACCTCATCGAGCCCGCCGCCCACGGCGAGCTGCAATTCGTCATCCCCTACATGGAGCGCTTCTTCAACTCCACCGACAAGCTCGGCAGGGTCGACTAGCTATAGATCACCGGCGTCGCGCACCAACATGCCCGCCGTCTCCACAGCCGAGCGCAGCGTGCTTGCCGACGCCTCCCTTGGCACCACGTCTACCGCATCCACCAGCAGCTCACGTGGCATTCCCATGCGGTCAAAGTGCCGGGCCACAGCCACTGCTTCTGCCCGCGCATCGACGCCTGCAATTGCGAAACCGATTCGCTTGCCTTCGCTTAAGAACTCGCCAAGACCATCGATGTTCTTTGCCGTGTCGAGCCCAACGAAGTCAGTCACGAATGTTTCCGCGGCATCGGCGATTTCCCAGTGCGGCCCCGCAACTAGGTAATCCGCGCCCAGCTCCTTGAGCTTCTCCCGAGCAACTTCCGCTGGGATCGCGCGAATCTCGTCAAAGTCGGTGGTACCGGGAACCTTGCCGGCGAAGACGTCGCCAAGTAACGGCTCGTCCACCTGCACCCGCACCTCACCGTGGAAGCGACGCACCAGCTTCTTCACGTGATCCGCGATGCCCATCTGCAGGGCTTCATGCAGATCGCGGGTAGCACCGGCGTCGGAAAGCACGCGGTGCCCATTCGCAAGCTCTACCGCCGCTGCTAAGCTCCACGGCCCCAAAACCTGCATCTTTAAGACGGGAACAGACTCGCCCCATACCTCTTGGATGGCGTCCAAGTCACGCTCCCATAGATCCCATGTGCGTCGCATCATCAGCTGTGGGCGCTGGGTCATCTGCCACCCGCGTGGGCCGCGGTCAACGTTGACCGCTTCTAAAAGCGCGGCCGTAGAACCCACGGCATCCGCACCAAGCCCGCGCTCGGAAAGCTGCGGAATCGCCGGCAGATGTCCAGACTCGCCCATCACGATGTCGGCGGCCTCCGTCATGGAAACCCCACGCATCGGACCCAGCGAAAATCCCGTCACTATGCCGTCCCGCAGATGGTGCCGGAACCGAGGACGATATCCCCCAGCTCATCGGGGCTTGGCAGGTACAGCACTGCGGCTTGGCCGCGTGCCACACCGGAGAGCGGTTCTTTTAGCTCCAGCGTCATCTTGTCGCCATCGCGGTCCACAAACGCCTTGCAGGGAACAACCGATCCGTGCGCGCGAACCTGAACCTCGCATTCCAGCTCGCCGTCCATGGCCGGGTGCAGATACTTCAGGCGATCTGCCTGAATCCTCGTCACCGCCAAGTCCTCGCGCGAACCCACGGTCACAGTGCCGCTCGCTGCATCGATGTCGGTGACATAGCGCGGGCGACCATCCGCCGTAGGCTCCTTGATGTCAAGGCCCTTGCGCTGACCGATGGTGTAGTTCCATGCACCGTCATGTTGTTTGAGCTCCTGGCCCTCCTGGTCCACGACCATGCCGGGACGCAGCCCGATTCGCGAGCCCAAAAATGCCTGCGTATTGCCATCCGGAATAAAGCAAATGTCATAGGAGTCAGGCTTTTTGGCCGTGGAAAAGCCATGACGGGCCGCTTCCTCGCGAATCTGCGGCTTTGGGGTATCGCCGATCGGGAAATAGCAATGCTCTAGCTCCTCCGCGGAAATAACGCCCAAAACATAGGATTGATCCTTGTTTTCATCCTTGGAACGGCGCATATAGCCAGCGTCGTCAAGCGTGGCGTAATGGCCCGTCGCTACGGCATCGAAGCCCAACGCTATACCTTTTTGGAGTAGCGCGCGGAACTTGATCTTCTCGTTGCAGCGCAGGCACGGATTCGGAGTCTCGCCGCGGGCATAAGAATCCACGAAGTCCCCGATGACCTCATCCTTAAACTGCTCGGAAAAATCCCAAACGTAGAAAGGAATACCCAGCTTGTCACAGATGCGACGCGCGTCTGCAGAGTCCTCCAAGGAACAGCAACCCCTGGCCTTTTCGCGGGTTTGTTGTGCGTCTTTATGCAGTGCCAAATGCACTCCCACCACATCGTGGCCTGCTTCCACGGCGCGGGCTGCGGCCACAGAAGAATCGACTCCGCCTGACATCGCTACGAGAACTCGCACTTAAACTCCTTTTCTTCGGCGGCCAAGCTTACTCTTCCAACCCATTAAGCTTAAATGCATGCGCAAAAAGGACGATCTCGTTGGCACCTACGAAATTTCTACGGGCACCGCGGAGGTGGTGGCGGACGAGTACCACGATAGCGGATACACACTTATGGTCAATGGAGTACCTTCAAGCCACATCGTGTTGGGCGCACCGGAAATCCTCGAGTTTGAATACATGCGCTGGATTGCCGCCGCAGTCGAAACGCTTCTGCCAGTGGCACCCGATGCCCTCCGCATGACACATCTGGGTGGTGCAGGCTGCTCGCTCCCTCGCTATTTCGCCAGCATTTGGCCCAAGTCCCGCCATACCGTAGTGGAACTCGATGCCAAGCTCGGCGAATTAGTACGCACGCTTTTCGACGTCCCCCGTTCCCCCACCGTCAAAATCCGCGCCGGCGAAGCTCGCGCGGTCACCGATGGCTTCGCACCCGCTAGCCGCGACGTCATTATTCGCGATGTCTTCGCTGGCGACAAGACCCCACATCCGCTTACTACCCGCGAGTTCTTTCAATCGGTCCACCGCGCCTTGGTGCCTGGAGGACTCTACGTTGCCAATTGCGGAGATCACCGAGATCTCAAAATCGCAAAGTCGGAATTGGCCGGAATGAAGGAGGTATTCGAGCACGTGGCCGTAATCGCGGATCCCCCGATGCTCAAGGGACGGCGTTACGGCAACATCGTTCTTCTCGCCTCAGATCGCGAAATGCCAGCTGCCGGCTCCGTGGAAGCCGCACAACTGGCAAAATCACTGCTATCCGGCGCTGTCCCCGCCCACTATAAGCACGAGGCGTGGACCGCGAACTTCATGCAAGGCGCTACTGCGCGAGCTGATTAACAGCGTCCTGTGCTTGCTCGACCTGGTTCGGGTTGGCACCGTTGGCGGTGGCAACGTGGCCGGCGTTGTCTAGAAGGATTGCAAGGTCACCGACGGTGAAGTCACCGGAGGCCATGCCAACCAGGTCCTCAATCGGCAGGTTACCGTTCTGGGTTAGCTGCTTGACAAAGTCGGTAAATACACGTGCTGCGTTTCCGTCCAAACCTGCCTGCTGCGCGGCATCGATAAGCTGCGGGCTCGCAATGATACCTGCTGCCAATGCGAGGATCGCGCCGATCAGCGGTGCGCTGTTGGAGCTCAGGTCTGGCGCGTCGTCGCCAAGCACAAGCCCCTCGAGGATGCCACCGATGTCCAGGTAGTTGCCGTTGCTGAAGGAATCCAGCTGACCCTCGTTGCCGTTAAAGACGTTCATATCGACCGGACCGGTGATGCCGTTGACGCGGCCAGAGCCGGAGCGCTGCCAGAACGAAATCTTATTCCAGCCACCGACTGGATCCGGCGCCTCATCCTGGTAGGCCGCGAGCCATAGCGGCATGTCGGAGAACTCCGTGGTGTTCCCCATCTGCCCCATCCAGAAGTACTTATAGGTATAGATCATCGGGGTACGGCCGGTTAGCGTGCGTAGCTCCGTGGTGAAATCACGGATCCACTGCTCGAGCTGCGCCGAAGAAAGACCTTCATCAACCTCAATATCGAGCACGGGCGGCAGCGTTTGATTCGGAACCAGCGCAAGCTGTGCAGCAAAATGCGCCGCCTGGCGCGTGGCTGACGACGCCGGGCGTGCGTAGTGGTAAGCACCAACCTTCAGGCCGTTCGCTGCGGCAGCGTTCGAGTCGGTGATAAAGTGGGGATTCGTCCAGTCGGAGCCCTCGGTTGCCTTAACGAAAGCAAAGGACTGGCCGTCGGACTTTACTTCGCCCCAGTTGATCGGAGCCCCGCCCGGGTGCTGATGGTTTGCAATATCGATACCCGTGGTCGCACCGGAGGTCCAGGCGCCGGCTGTCATCGTGCCTGCGACAGCAAGCGCCACAGAACCAACAACGGCGACGATAGCCTTGCGCATTCCCTTAGATGAAGTCATGCGCGCTACTGTACCGACGAAACAACACAATCCCCTTTAGTAACACGCGTATCTTTGCTTTTATTTTTGCCCAGTTTTCTCTTCCCTTATCATTCGTACATATTTTCGATTTTCTGTTGATTGGGTTCGGTGGGCTGGATATAATGAGGGCATGAAGATTTCAAGGCAGTTTATTCCAACGGGGGTATGGAAAATTGGAAGCATATTACCTTGTAAATGACCCTTCCAGCACATTAGCAACCTCAGCCCGCAACATCCGTAAGCTCGAGTTCAAACAATGGGAAAATAGCCTCCCTGATCTCGATTCAGACATCGAACTAGTTATCCATAGTTTGGCCACACATACCGGCCTTGGGAAAACCAAAACTAAAAACATCGCCTTCGCGCTCTATCGCCTACGCGAACTTCCACGCCTGCGTACGATGCAGCTCGATTCCTACTTCCTCGATATGACACGCCTGTGCACTATCGACTCCGCCCTTAACAAGCTAGGCGCACCCACTCCCGAGATTCTCCAACGCGTCGACGAAGCCCTTTGTGAGTTCTTCACACCCACCAGCCCAGCAGAAGTCTTGCCTTCTAGCCGTGCCATCCGCACCTTTATCCATGACCTCATCAAACTCCTCGCCCCAGAAATAGATCCTGAAAAAGGCGAGGAAGAAGCCAACAACTCCTACTCCACTTACCCTGTGCCCGGTGGAAAAGAAGCCATTAGCGCCGAATACGAACCAGCAACTGCCTATGAGCTCGACCAACGCATAAAGGACACCGCCGAGAAACTGGAGATAACTCCGGCAGAAGCGCTCGAAAAACTCATCCGTGGAGAGGCTAACTCCGAGACCATCGTCATCCTGAATATGTACCGCGCCTCGGATATTCCCAATGCACCCGCTTTCATCCAGGGTGCCGGCTGGGTCTCTCCCGAGATCGCAGATTCCTTCGAGCCAAAGGTCGTACGTGACATGGCCAAGGCCGCTACCGCGGAGAGCCCTAGCTACACCACACCTTCTACCATCGGCGCTTTCATCGAAGGCCGCGATGGCACTTGCCGCATGCCACACTGCGACAGACCCGCGCAGGACTGCCAGAAGGATCACCGCATCAACTTTGCCGAAGGCGGACCAACCGCAGGCTCGAATCTCGCGAGCCTCTGCCAGCACCATCACAACATCAAGACCGATGGCCGAGCCAACTACATCATGGACCCACTCACCGGGGACATCGTCTGGCTCTTCGACGATGGGCACTGGGAGTATGACGAACCGACCGGCCCGCTAGCGCCCAAGAAGCGCAACTGGGTACAAACGTTTGCCCAAGCCATTGAATCCCGGCGAAGGGAGGCGCACGCTAAGTGTTTGAATGACGAAGTGCCTTAAGCGCCTCGGTGGCCTTCAGATTCGGAAGGTAAGCATGGACCACCGCGAGGCCAATCGCTGGGAGGGATAACTCATCCTCATAACACAGGAACCACTTGTGCTCCTCCGGCTGGAACTTGCGCTTGCTTGCGGCTAAAGACCGAAAGCCGTAAAGCGGTTCCATCTGCTCGCCGAGTTTCATCAGCAGTGAATCTAAGGTCGAAGGATTTTCGGTCGTCCCTGCCAACGGAGCGCCCGAAAGCGAAATCCATTCACAGCCCTCACCCGCCGCGATAACCAGTGCCTCAGAAATCAACAGCTCCATGACCCCTTTGAAACCTCGCTCATTACGGCGCATCACATCGAGGGTGTAGCCCACCAACTGCCCATCACGCCGCACCGGCAGCCAGCTGGTCATGCCGTGCACCAGACCATCATCGTCTAGAGCCAAAAGGAGACGAGTACCTGAAACCTGCATCTCGTCGATACCTCCCAGAGTAAAGCCCATCTCCGGAAGGGCCTTCTCGCCGACCCATTCTTCGCTTAGCGTGACCAAAGCGGCGGCAACAGCAACATCGAGTTGATCCCACGTGGTCCACACGGTTCTCACGCCTTCTTTTGCTGCCTTATTTCGCGCGGTGCGGATATTCTGGAACTTCTTGCCCTTGAACTCCGTGTTTTCACAGCTCAACACCGCCTCGTCCGCGACCTGAAGCCGCTTCAATCCAGGATGAGAAACCGCGAAATCGCTTGCCACCGAATACCACGCAGGAGTTAGTCCCTGAGATTTGACGAACTCCTCGAACTCGCGAGAGATGTCATCGCCAACCGGTCCACCCAATGTCAAAGCAACGCCATTGGAAGCGCGATATGCCACGAAGGAATCGCCAGCGAAGAAATATCTGTTTCCCTCCCACAAGGTCATGAAGGATAGGTGATCGCCAGTTCGGCGCTGCAGGATTTCCCGTGCCCGCGAGCGGTCCGATTCCCGTTGCGGGTCCGAGGGCGCGGAGAAGCACCGCCACAGCGCCCAAATGACGCACAGCCACCACACGTTGCCGACCCACGAATAGACAAACCAGCCAAATCCACTTGCCGGCACCAATTCATGGGGAGAGACGAGCGTTATTACTACAGGCAAGAAGCGCAACGGCCACTCCGCCAACGCTGCGCTTAGCGACGCCCCGCCCACAAAGGCAGACTTCAACAACAAGGTAGAAAGCAACCAGGTGGCAGAACAAATAAGGAATACCCCGCCCAGCCAAGCCGCGTGCTTTTTAATAATCTGCGGCGCTTCACGAACTTGGAAGAGCCGGCGGGAGTACATGAGCACAGCGAGGCAGAACAACCAGGGCAACAGGGCTTCAAACAGGTTAAGCCCGTAGATGAAGAAACCGTCTTGGTCTAGGTCCCACAGCTGAACGAGCAGGAAGGCCAAGGAAGCAACTTGGATGAGGCACGAAAGTACCCACGCAGCATGGCGGCCACGCACGAGCCCGAAACACAATACAAGTTGGATAAGCAGCGGCATGAGGTTGGCAAGCAAGGGACCGACACCATGCATGCGTGCGACGTCAGCCGCGGATATACAGTCCCTGGACGTTTCGTCGAGAGTGCAGAGAACCGCAACCGCGACGTCGGAAAGCGCAGGCCCCCACATCAGCTCGGTGAGAAGGGAAAATGGGCCTTCGGCGATTGGATTGATAGCAACCAGCACCGGGCTAATGGCAACCGCGATGAGGATGAAAGCTACGAGCACGCGCCGCTCGCGCAACGAGGGCTTTGCGGTCTCCCGCGGATGACGCCACAGGCCTAAAAAGAGGCCGAATACCGCGGCAGTAAGTCCCAAGATGTCGGCCATCGAGCCGGCATAAAAGACGTTCGTGAACGCAAGAACGAGGATGATAACCCGAAAACGGCGCTTCCACAGGCGCGGCATCTTCGCGGAGGCATACATCGCAGAGCCGAAAATCCAGCCGATTGGTGTAAAGAGGTAGCTGTTGAGGAGATCGTCGCCCCATCGGTTCAGGCCCGATACTTCGACGCCTCGCGCGATGAAAAAGGCAATCGGTAACGAAAGAAGCTGAAGGAAAAGGCCAACGACGAGGTATTTCCTGCTGCCCAAGACCCGCTCGGCAGGGCCACCGAAAAGAATGGCGAAGAAGGTTACAACGACGGATCCGCCAATTGTGACGGTGGTCAAACCGGTTGCCTCAACCCAATCATTGTCCACGAAGTGGAGAACCCACATGAGCACAATCAAGAGCAAAGTTACGGGAAATCGCTTAAGCATGAACATCGTTGTCCTCAATTCCACGGAATGGGTCATGGACGGCTGTAAGTCCCCCGCGGCGCGCAGCAAAAGCGAAGGATTGACGCAGTGCTGGGCGCCACACCCCGAAGGAGTGGCCACCGCTTAGAGCACCGACATAAGTCTTTCCGCCTGCCCCGCGAACGAGCTCAGCAAGTTGGTTTTGAGCAGCAATCGCGGGCTTGTCCTTGTCGCCTGCAAAGAAGACGACACTGAGCCCGGGATAGCGATTTTTCTTCAGCAAGAAGGCCGGATTTTGCGCCTGGAAGGCTTGCTCATTTCCGCCAAAGAATTTCTGGACGGTATCGGCATGCTTGCCGATGGTCGGCTCCGCCTCACCGGAGAAGTCCAAATAAGTTCCGAAGGCCTCGGGATGGTTGGTGGCGACCTGCAAAGTACAGGTACCGCCGTAGGAAAGGCCGCCGAGCGTCCAATGCGACTGGTCTTCGTCAACGCGCAATTGCTTTTTGATCTGGGCTGGAACGTCTTTGGTCAGATAGGTCATTACCTTGGTGGATTGAGAGTCCGCGCAAACAGGGTTGGCGGTTTCAGAACCGGTGGCATCAACTGCTACGACGATGGGCGATACTCCCCCGTTTGCCTTCTGAAATTCATCGGCGGTCTGTGCGGCTTCGCCAGATCCAAACCACTGGGTTGGGCCACCGGGATTGCCATGGAGCAATACGAGCACCGGCAGGCGCTTTCCGCTCCAATAGGCCGGCGGCAAATAGGCAATAGCTTCGCGGGCTTTGAATCCCTGGCTTGGTAAGTCGAGATGAACCAGACCGGCAGAATTGCCCGCGTGCGAGGCTAGTTCGGAGGCGGGAATAGTTTGGGCCACCGGTCGCGGATCGAGGGAACCGACCGTGGGATAGGTCTGGTACTCGAGGTTGACTAGCCCGACGACCGCAACGAGTGATGCGATGCCCGCGAGCGTCGCGGAAAGTTTCGGCTTACGCAGCAGTGCGGCGAGGCAGATACCAGAGGCGACGAAGACATGAGCAGGGATATCCCAATGCTGGAGGAAATACCAGGCACCAACCGATATAAACAAAGCCAAAACAACAGGCACAATCTTGCGCGCCCATGCAACAACTATCGCGGAAAGAACCACGATGACCGCATATATCGCCCCATTTACGGGTTCGGCCAGCGGCAGGCCAAGGAGGAAATTCACTCCTAAATCATAGGCCTGCGCTGGCCAAATAGGCTGTTAAGTACCTGGGAGGTCGGTACTTATACGCTGCGGGCGCGCTTGACGACGTCGGGAAGCTGCGCCAGGACGTACTCGACGTCGGCAGGCGTTGTGTTCCTACCAAGGGTAAAACGCAGCGAACCGATTCCATCAGAGTCGGACACATTCATCGCCTCAAGGACGTGCGACATGCGGTTGACGCCCGAGTGGCAGGCGCTGCCGGTCGAGGCCTCGATGCCCAAGGAATCGAGCAACATGATGAGGCTGTCGCCATCGGTGCCGGGGAAGGACACATGCAGGTGCGAAGCCAACATAGGTTCCTCGCAATTGAGGATGACGTTGTCGATGCTGGAGAGAATGCCGGCACGCAGTTGGTCACGCAGCGCACCGACGCGCTTGGTCTCGGAATCGATCTCGGAAACAGACTCCTCGAGCGCTGCCGCAAGAGCAGAGGCACTGGCGACGTCCACGGTGCCCGGGCGGATGCCGCGCTCCTGGCCGCCTCCGAAAGCGATGGGCTGCGGGGCTGGGCTGCGTTTTGCAAGCAGCAAGCCGATGCCACGTGGGCCGCCGAACTTGTGGGCGCTCGCCGCGAGCGTGGTAGCACCGAGCTCGTGGAAGTCGATGGGCAGCTTGCCTGTGACCTGCACTGCGTCGATGTGAACGGGGGTGCCAACTAAAGTTGCGCGGCGCACGATCTCGGCAACTGGCTGGATGGCACCGGTCTCGTTGTTTGCCCACATGCAGGTGGCAACGTCGGCAGGCGTATCTAGCGCGGAGAAGTCGCTGACGTGGGAATAACGATCGACGGGCAGAAGATCGACCTGTGCATCCGGCAGCTGGGCAACGCTATCGCGCACGGCTGGGTGCTCGATAGGAGTCGAAACCACGCGGTTGGTGGTGCCCAGACGGTACAAGCCTTGGATGGCGATGTTGTCGGCTTCGGTGCCGGAAGAGGTGAAGATAACCTCGATCGGCTCGCAGCCAAGAATTTCCGCGACTTTCTCGCGGGCGTCGTCAAGCACGGAACGGGCTTTTCGGCCAGAGGCATACTGCGCGCCGGAGTTTACCGCGCCAGAGGCGGCCACCCACGCATCGATGGCCACCTGGCGCATCGGCTGAGTAGCCGCATAGTCAAAGTAGTGCGACATTACTTACGGGACTCCAGCTCAGCGACCAAAGCCGGGGAAATCTCATGGACGTCACCGACGACGCCGAGGTCAGCGATCTGGAAGAAAGGCTCGTCCTGATCCTGGTTAACCACAACGATGGTGCCGGAGGTCTGCATGCCGGAGGTGTGCTGGATAGCACCGGAGATGCCAAGCGCGATGTACAAATCCGGGGAAACCGTGACGCCGGTCTGGCCCACCTGGTGTGCTGGGTCGTAGAAGCCCTGATCGACTGCATCGCGGGTGGCACCGACGGCACCGCCGAGGGCGTCGGCAAGCGGCTCCACGATGGTGGAGAAGTTGTCGTCGACGCCGCGGCCACCAGAGACAACTACCTTCGCGGCAGTCAGCTCCGGACGAGCAGACTTCTCATGTGGGGTAAAGGAGGTGACGGTGACGTCCTTGGCAGTTGCGGCCGGCAGGGGCATCGGCGCCGGAGCGACGGCTACCGGCTGCGGATCCGCGGCGATTGCGCCTGGGCGCAGGGTGTAGATCGGGCTCGCGCCAGACGCTGTAGCAGTGGTCTCGTAGGAACCGCCGAAGATGGTCAGGTGTGCGGAGCCATCGGCGTTAATCTCGTCGACGTTGACGAGGGCGCCGGAAGCCAGACGCGCGGAAAGGCGGCCGGCAATCTCGTTGTTGGTCGGGGTCGCAGCTAGCACGATTGGGGCTGGGTTCGCGGCGGCGAGGGCGTGCAGGGCATCGACCTCGGGCAGGATGATGCGGCGCTCGTAGTCCTCAGCGCTTGCCTGCACGATCTGTGCGGCGCCCAGGGCTGCCAGCTCGGAATCGAAGGCATCTGCTTGCTTGCCGACGACGACTGCGGAAACGGTACCCAGCGCACGCGCTGCGGTAATCAGCTCACCGGTAACAGGGCTAAGGGCGTTATCTTCGTGCTCTACAAGTACGTATACGTGAGACATTTCGGCTCCTAGATAAGGTTCTTCGCGGCGAGGAAGTCGGCAATCTGCTTTGCGGCTTCCTGCGGATTCGGCTCGGTGATGACCTCACCCGCGGTGCGGGCAGGACGCTGGGCGGCGGCTGTCACCGTGGTGGTTGGTGCCACGGCATCGATGCCAAGGGAGGCCACGTCGAGGGTGGTGATCTCGGCCTTCTTGGCCGCCATGAGTCCCTTGAAGTTCGGGAAGCGCGGCTTATCGGCCTTATCGGTGAAGGTGACGATGGCTGGCAGGGCTGCCTCCAGCTCCCAGTGGCCGTGAGCGTCCTCGCGCACACCGCGCAGGACGCCGCCCTCGAGGCTCAGGGACTTCAGCTCGGTCATCGCCGGGAGCTGGCGGTACTCAGCGAGCAGGCCAGCCAGCAGGCCGGTGGAAGCATCCGAGGAGTAGTTGCCCAGGGTGATGATCTGGACGTCCTCGATGGTGTTGATGGCCGCGTTGAGCGTCCAGGCGGTAGAGAGTGCATCGGCGCCGGAAAGGGCGTCGTCAAGCACGTGTACTGCGTCGTCTGCGCCCATCGCGAGGGCCTTGCGCAAAGCTTCGTCAGCGCCGGCAGGGCCCATGGTCACTGCGACGACGCGGAAGTCTGGGTTTGCTTCCTTGATGCGCAGTGCCTGCTCGACGGAATACTCGTTGACCTCGTCGATGACGTTGTCGACGCTCGTGCGGTCGAGGGTGTGGTCTTCCTCGAGGGACTTGGTGGACCAGGTATCCGGTACGTGTTTGACCAGAGCCACGATTGCGGGCATTGGACACTTCCCTTTCCGATAGATTTATGTTGCGTAATTATCCTCGGACGATACTACTCGTGGTCCGCACAGCAACGCGATTCCCTTAGTTCCGATGCGTGTCATGATGACGGCCATGGAACGGCTTCCCTTGAGCTTAAGCTTCTTCCGCAGCTGATCGGGGTCGACGTCTAGACCGCGGACCAGTATCTCGAGGGAGCCAGCATCGTGTGACTGCAGTGCGGCTTTGAGTTTCTTGACTGGCACCGCCTCGATGAATTCAAATCCGGACGTGCCTGCCGGGATGCGTTGCCCTGTCAGGTAAGCGATGCGCGGGTCCAGCTGATGGAGGCCTTCGCGCTTGGCGTAGTGGCGCACAAGCCCCGCGCGTACAACCGCGCCGTCTGGGTCCATGATGTAGGTGCCAATGTCGCCGGCTTCGGGCAGGTCGGCCTCGTCGAAGTCGGTGCTGGAGAGAACATCAGCCTTTCCACCTTTGATCATGACTGCGCTGCGGCCAACGCCCAGACCAGGTGTATACAGGCAGGCCTCTTTGACGTTGCCGTCGACGCTGGCGACGGATACCAAACCTTGCCAATCTGAAAAGTCGAGGCCGGGGGCACACTTGACGGCGAGTTCGCACTCGTGTGCCGCCAGAAGATCGGGCAACGGCGGCAGGAGCTTTGCGGGATCGGTAATGCGTTTGCCGCCGCTTCGGCGCGCTGGATCGGCGATGATAACGGGTGCCGTTGAGCTCTGCGTCAAAGCGTCTGCGCAGAAGAAGGGATGCGGGGTGTTGTGCTGCGCCATCTTGATGCGCGAACGGTCCAGGTCAGAGCCTACATATTTTCCTGGAGCCCACGCAGCCCCTTCGGTACCGATGGAACAGGTGACATCGTGGACGAGTTCGACCCCCAGGCTTGTCAAGAAAGCGGCACGATGTTTGGCTACCTCGAGCGGGGTGGCCTGCTGCACGGAATCGGAGTCCATAAGCCAGTCGCTGGGCAGCTTTTTACTGTTTCGGGCTTTGATGAGTTCGGCTACGGCACGGGCGTGCTCACCGAATTGTTGCTGGAGCTTGGCGACGTCGCCTAATTGGGAAGCCTTGCTGAATTCAAGGTCAAGGCCCGCTATCTCCGGTTGGTGCTGGACTAAGAAGTCGATCTCGGCGAGGGTATAACTCATATTCTGTCTACGGGTTGAGTGCTGAAGAATTCGCGGTAGCGCGGGTCGTGCTCGGGGTCGCCGATGATGGGGCGAAGGTCGGAGAAAGAGGCGTCGTCAAGCGCTTCTCGCACCGTGGAGTAATTGCTCAGGCGCAGCATTTGCGCCCAAGTGGGAAGAGCCAAGCGGACAAGCCCGGCGCGCCACCCGTCGAGGACGAGGCGGGGCGGGAACCATCCGGCGTCGTCTGCCTCCGTGGTATCGCCGTCGGGCTCTTGGCCTTCCGGTAGAACGGCGATGAAGAAAAAGGTATCGAACCATTGTCCGCAGTCTTCGCCCGCCCACCGAGACCACGGCATGAGCATGTCGGCGTCGGCGCGCATGCCGTTGTTCATGAGGAATTCGGTAAAGGAAATCTCGTGAGTTTCCAGCATGACGCGTTCGCGGTGATAGCGCGAGGCGTCGGAGACGATTCCGTCATCGCGAACGGCGAGCAAGGTACCGGATTCCTCGAAGAGTTCTCGGATGGCGGCGAAGACCAAGGCATGGGTCTTGTATTTGGTAACGCCCATGCGACGGGCCAAGGAAATAACGGAGCGGCCCGCCCAGAGATCGCCGGAACTCCACATTCTTGGCGGGAAATCGCGGGGGTCTACTCCCCCGCCCGGAAACACTGCGTGCCCCGGGTAATTGCGCATCGTGGAGACCCGTTCCTGGAGCCAAACCTCGAGCCCTTCTTGGCCGTCGCGCAGCAGCAGGACGGTAGCGGCCAAGCGTCCACCGTTAAAACCGGTGGTTTCGCTGTGGTCGATCGCGTCAAGGCGCTCGTGAATGGGTCGGGTCATGCAAAGTTCCGTTTAGCGTATGCGGCGAGCGAAGTAACGTTCACCGATTCGATCCACCTGAATTGGTTGGTGGAAAGCCTGCGTAAGGTTTTCTGAGGTAAGGACCGTATTGATTAGTCCCTTCGCCACGACCTTACCCTCATCGAGGATCATCGCATGGGTAAATCCATAAGGGATTTCCTCGACGTGGTGGGTAATCATGACGATTGCTGGTGCATCGGCATCCATTGCCAGCTCGCCCAAGTAGCCCACGAGATCCTCGCGGCCTCCTAGGTCCATGCCGGCGGAAGGCTCGTCGAGGATGAGTAGCTCAGGGTTGGACATAAGGGCACGTGCCAAGATGACGCGCTTCTTTTCTCCCTCCGATAGGGTTCCCCAGGTGCGCTCGGCCAAGTGGCGGGCGCCCACCTGGTCAAGGATTTCGAAGGCGCGGCTAAAGTCCATGTCTTGGTACTCCTCGCGGAAGCGTCCCAGGACTGCGTAGCCGGCGGAGATAACGAGGTCGTCGACTCGTTCGCCGTCGGGAATGCGGTGCTGTACTGCGGCGGAAGAAATGCCGATGGCGGCACGCAAATCGCGCATGTCGGTCTTGCCGATCTGCTCGCCCATCAAAAAGGCAGTTCCTTTAGAAGGAAACTCTTCCGCAGAGGCAATGCGGACCAAGCTGGTCTTGCCGGCGCCGTTTGGGCCGATGATGACCCAACGCTCGTCGAGCTCTACTTGCCAATCGACTGGACCCACCAAGGTTTTTCCGCCACGGCGCAGCTCGACGCCGCGGAAGTCGATGAGCCAATCTTCGTCAGTTACGGGCATTGTTTCGTTATTCACAGCATTCACGTCCTATATTGTTGCGGAAATTCTGGTTGCCCGGTGAAACTGACACAGCTGCACTACTCTAAAGGGCATGACTACACGCCTCGCCATCGATGATGTCCGTCCTAGCTTCTCTCCCACTAAGGCCGTGGTTAATGAGGTGGTTCCGGTAACCGCGTTGGTCTGGCGGGAAGGCCATGATGCGGTGTCGGCAACCCTTTCGGTGTGGAATACCGAATCCCCTTCGGTTTCCTCGGTGACCATGGACCAAGACCCAATTGACCCTGACCGTAGGCATGGTGTGTTTACTCCGCTTACCTGTGGGCGCTGGTTCTTCCGTATCGATGCGTGGTCAGACCCGATGGCAACGTGGCGCAATGCGGTGGAAAAGAAGATGGCTGCGGGGCAGACGGCCGCCGAGCTTTCCAACGATCTCCTCCATGGCGCGGAGCTTTTTGAGCGGGCGGGAATGCCCGATGTTGCTAAGTCGCTAGCGAATGAGTCTTTGGACCTGTCCTCGCGCGTCGAGGCAGCGCTTTCCGACGCCGTGGCAAAGAAACTGCATGCGCACCCCTTGCGGGATTTGCTCGTGGAAGGCGAGGTCCACGAGGTACTGGTCGAGCGCCGAGAAGCGCTTTATAACTCTTGGTATGAGCTCTTCCCGCGTTCTACGGGCGGTTGGGATGAAGAAGGCAACCCAGTCCACGGCACTTTCAAGACCACGGCCAAAGCGTTGGAGCGAGTCGCAGACATGGGCTTCGACACAGTGTATTTCCCGCCGATTCACCCCATCGGAAAGGTTCACCGCAAGGGCAAGAACAACTCGGTGGTGGCTGAACCGGGCGACGTCGGCTCGCCGTGGGCAATTCAAGATCATTCCACCACTCACCCAGACTTGGGCACGATGGACGATTTCAAAAAGCTGGTTTCTCGCGCGCAGGACCTGGGGCTCGAGGTAGCGCTGGATCTGGCGCTCCAGGCCGCACCGGATCATCCGTGGGCCAAGACGAACCCAGAGTTTTTCACGGTCTTGGCTGACGGCACCATCGCTTATGCGGAGAATCCGCCGAAAAAGTACCAGGACATCTATCCCCTGAACTTCGACAACGACCCAGACGCGATCTACAACGAGATCTTCCGCATCGTGATGATCTGGATCGAGGCGGGCGTAACCACCTTCCGCGTGGATAACCCGCACACCAAGCCGGCAAACTTTTGGACCTGGCTCATAGACAAGGTGCACGTGACCCATCCGGAGGTCATCTTCCTTGCGGAGGCCTTTACCCGCGCGCCACGGCTGTTCGGCTTGGCGAAGGCAGGCTTTACCCAGTCCTATACCTATTTCACCTGGCAAACCTCGAAGCGCGAGCTGACCGAGTTTGCCAAGATGCACGTGGAGCAGGCGGATATTTGCCGCCCCAACCTCTTTGTGAATACGCCTGACATCCTGCACGAGTCTTTGCAGACCGGCGGGCGGGCCATGTTCGCTATCCGCGCGGCTTTGGCCGCGACTCTGTCTCCGCTATGGGGCGTGTACTCCGGCTATGAGCTTTATGAGCACGAGGCCGTGGCGCCGGGCAGTGAGGAGTACATGGACTCTGAGAAGTACGAGCTGCGCCCGCGCAACTTCCAGGAGGCGGCTACCCGTGGCGCATCGCTGGAATCCTATATTCGCCTTCTCAATCTCATCCGCCGTGAGAACCCCGCGCTGCAGCAACTGCGCAACCTCAAATTCCACGACGTCGATAACGAAAAAATCATTGCCTACTCCAAGGCAGATCCTGCGACGGGCAACGTGATCCTGGCCGTGATCAACCTGGATCCGCGCAATGCCCAAGAAGCCACCGTTACCGTAGAAATGGAAGCGATCGGCAGAGCCGACGGTGACGTCTACACCGTCCACGATGCCATTACCGGCGCCGCCTATAACTGGTCCAACCGCAACTTCGTGCGACTCGAACCAATGCGCGACGTCGCCCATCTGTTCGTGCTGCCGCAGGCTGACCCGCATTCCTTGGACCGCCTTGCCTGGCGCGACGTCAACGATTATCGACCTTAAGTCCTGTCTCCTTCGATTTAGGTAACGTGAACACATGAACATTCCGGAAGCAGATCTCGCCCGCCTCAACGAGTGTCGCCACCATGCCCCACATGACTTTTATGGCTGGCACGACGGCACGGTTTTAACTCGTCGCCCCGGCGCCGAGAAGGTGGAGCTGGTCACCGAAACTGCCGTGCACGAGATGAATGCTGTAGGCCACGACCTATGGGAGAGCGCACTAGACCAGGAGCAGGATTACCGTTTCCGGGTGACTTACCCAGGCCAGGCTCCGGTCGAGGTGGCCGACGGCTACCGGTTCTTGCCCACTGCCAGCACTTTCGATCTGCACCTGATTTCGGAAGGTCGCCACGAGCGGCTTTGGGAGGTACTTGGCGCGAATCTGCACAGCTACGACACGCATTTGGGCCGGGTTGAAGGTGTTTCGTTTGCGGTGTGGGCGCCGAATGCCAAAGGCGTTGCCGTAGTAGGCGACTTCAACGGCTGGAATCCCGCGCAGTCGCCGATGCGCTGTTTGGGCGCAACCGGGGTCTGGGAGCTCTTCGTCCCCGGCATCGGCCCCGGCGAGCGCTATAAATTCGCGATTCAAACCGCGGACGGCCGGCGCATCGATAAGGCTGATCCGATGGCGAAGCAAACGATTGCTCCGCCGGAGACAGTCTCGGTAGTCATGGCAAACGATTACGAGTGGAATGACTCCGCATGGATGGATGCTCGTAACGGCAACCTCGATATGCCGATGAGCGTCTACGAGCTGCATGTGGGTTCCTGGAAGCAGGGCGCCGACTACAACAGGCTGCGCGCTGAGCTCATCGATTACGTCCTCGAGCATGGCTTCACCCACGTCGAGCTGCTTCCGGTGGCCGAGCACCCCTTCGGCGGTTCTTGGGGCTACCAGGTCTCGGGCTACTACGCGCCGTCGGCACGCTGGGGCTGCCCGGATGAGTTGCGTGCGCTTATCGACGCCCTGCATAACGCCGGCATCGGCGTCCTCATCGACTGGGTCCCGGCGCACTTTCCCAAAGACGAATTTGCACTGGGCCGCTTTGACGGCCAGGCACTCTACGAGCACCCCGATCCCCGCCGCGGCGAGCAGGCCGACTGGGGAACCTACGTCTTTGACTTTGGCCGCAACGAGGTGCGCAACTTCTTGGTAGCAAATGCGCTGTATTGGGCCGAAGAATTCCACGTCGACGGCCTGCGCGTGGATGCGGTGGCCTCGATGCTTTACTTGGACTACTCCCGTGAAGTTTGGCTGCCCAACCAGTACGGCGGACGCGAAAACCTGGAAGCGGTACAGTTCTTGCAGGAGACGAACGCTACCCTGCAGCGCCTGCATCCCGGCGTGCTGACCATCGCCGAGGAATCGACCTCTTGGCCGGGCGTTACTGCTCCCACCTCGGAGGGCGGCCTCGGCTTTTCCCTGAAGTGGAATATGGGCTGGATGAATGACACCCTCGAGTACTTCACACATGAGCCCATCTACCGCCAGCATCATCATGGCGAGCTGACTTTCTCCATGGTCTATGCCTATTCGGAACGCTACGTGCTGCCGTTTAGCCACGACGAGGTGGTTCATGGCAAGGGCTCGCTGTGGACGCGCATGCCTGGCGACGATTGGAACAAGGCCGCAGGCTTGCGTGCGCTGTACGGATATATGTTCTCGCATCCGGGCAAGAACCTGCTGTTTATGGGGCAAGAGTTTGGCCAGGTCGCGGAGTGGAACGAATCCAGCTCTGTGGACTGGGCCAACCTCGAAGGCTGGGGCGGTGAGTGGCATCGCGGCATCAAGCGCTTGGTGCGCGATATCAATGCCGTCTACAAGAACACCCCTGCCCTATGGTCCCAGGACTTCACGCAGGATGGTTTCCAGTGGGTCAAGGCTGATGACTCGAACAATAACGTCTTGGGTTACGTGCGCTACGGCAACGATGGCTCGGCGCTGCTCGCCGTGTGCAATTTCTCGGGCAACTCATTTCCGAATTACCACATCTGGCTGCCCCGCGACGGCGCATGGGAGATGGTGCTCAACACTGACGACGCCGTCTATGAGGGCGCGGGCAATGACTTGGCACATAAGGTGCACTCCACGTCGAATTCCGCGGAGCTACACCTCCCGGCCAATTCTGTGCAGTGGTACCGCTTTGTGGGCTAGCTGACCCAGGTGTCGACCTTGGCGTAGATCTCCGGCATCCGAGCATTGACTCGCTTGCCGGCGATATATGCCACCAGTGCGTGCACGATAGCCGGTACGGCAAGGCTCAAGATGACGCCGACTGCTAGCAACGGAGCCTTGTCTTGGGTAACGGCGATGCCTAGGCAAACAAGACCTGGGGCCACTGCAATCCAGCCGAAGATGAGTCCGAAGAGGCTGGCCACAAAGGCGGGTGCGGAGTAGCCGGACTTATCAGTCCACGCGTTGGTACCCGGCGCAGAGACTGGATAAGGGTTATAAACTGACAAAGCTAGTGAACAGGCGCTGACCGAAAGCAGCATTCCTAGTGCAGCACAACCAAAGGCCAATACCTTCAGGCATTCAGGGCTGATGATGAGCGCCAGGATGACGCAAATGAGGATGACAACTGCAGAAGGCGTCAGGTGAGCGCGATGGCGGGCCAGCAGAAATTTGCTTGGTGCACAAGGTGCCATCATCTTCAGCCAGCCGGAGGGGCCATCGTAGCCATAGTCGTTGACGCCGAGTAGGCCGCCCATGAGACCGAGCATCACGAGCACGCCTAAACCGGCGGCCAAGTTGCCGTTAAAGATGTGGTAGAGACAGAATCCTGCGAGCACCGGCAAGAAAATCAAGGTATTTACTAGGCGCATATCGCGGACGATATAAAGCAACGAGCGCGAGTACTCCATCATGGCGGGACTGCGATAAGCCAGGCCCATCAGGCGGAGGCGGGATACGCCGTGCTGCTTTGTCTTTGTGGCTGGCGCAGGCCGGGCGTGCTGCTGGCTTTGGGCGAATTCTGTTTTGATTAAGTGCCGCCAGACCGCGAAGAGCCCCACTGCGGTGACAATTGCGATTAAAAGCTGTGCGAGTGCTTCCATGTAAGAGCCATTGCCAAGCGCTGTGGCCCAACCGGTCGCTGCGGTAAACGGCGTCCACGCGGCATACTTGCCGATGGTGCCGAGCGGCACTGCATCTTCAATCTGGCCGTTTAAGAGAATGACGCAGAGCATCAATACGGTGCCGAGAATGCCGCCAATGAACTTGCTGCGATCACTTTCCAAGCTGACCACGTTGCTGGCAACGCTCATCAGGCACTCCGACAAACAGATAGTGATAAACCACGAAAGCGCCATGCCGAGCACGAATGCGGGTATTGCAATGACATTGAAGTCACCGATGCTCACGAGCATGATCGCACCGACGATTGCCCAGATGATGCTAAAACCTGCAGAAAGCCAGACGCGGGAGTTAAGGAAAGAAATGCGCAGCATGGCGGGCCGGACCTCTTCTAAAGAAAGCGGCAGGCCCTTCAAGGTATCGGGGTAAAGCTGCTTTTCACCGGCGGGCATGATCATCGCGAGCATGAGGTACATCGCTACGCCGAGGAGGTTGACTGTGGTGAGAGCGTGAGCATTGCGCGTGCCTTCGCTCAGATCTAAGCCGGCCATAAACCCAGTGTTGGCGAGACCAATCAGGCCATAGATGACGAAGAGGAGCACCATCATCCACTGCGCGGTGTTTTCCTTGAAGGTCCTGCTCCATAGTGTGCGGTGTAGCTTGACGAGGGTTTTGCTGGTGTCCATCACGGCCTAGTTTCTACCCAACCACTGGAAGGCGTTGGAATCGAGATCGGCGCCGCCGACGAGTTCAATGAAGACGTCAGTGAGGCTCTTGTCACCGCGGACCTCATCGACGGTGCCGGAGGTAAGCACTTGGCCATCATTAATGATTGCCACGGAGGTACAAAGTCCTTCGACTAGGGACATGACGTGGGAGGAAATCACCACGGTGCCACCCCGGGCAGCGAAGTTCACGAGCACGTTTTGGATGAGGCGGCCGGATACTGGATCGACTGCCTCAAGAGGCTCATCGAGGATGAGCACCTCGGGATTATGGAGCACTGCGCCGGCAAGCAGAATCTTCTTGGTCATGCCGGCGGAATAGTCGGCGATGCGTTTGGAGGCGGCGTCGTCAAGCGCGAGCACGTGCAGGAGCTCGGCGGCACGGCGCTGTGCCTCCCCCTCGTCGAGCTTGCGTAGCGCGCCCAAGTAGTAGAGATACTCGGCGCCGGTGAGGCGGTCGAATACGGGTGCGCCGTCCATGAGCAAGCCCATCGATGCCTTCGCAGGGATTGGATCGTGCCACACGCGGTGACCGGCAACGAATGACTCGCCGCTATCGGGGCGCAGAAGACCGCAGGCCATGGTCAGCATGGTGGTCTTGCCCGCACCGTTGGGGCCGACGATGCCATAAATAGAACCCCGCGGGACGTCGAGATCTAGATTGCGGACGGCGGGAGAACCATTGAAGGATTTGTTAAGGCCACGGATTGCAAAGGCTTGCTGCCTAGGATCGGGCGAAATCGGTGCTCGGTGCGGACTAGTCATGCACCGCACCTTATTAGAAAATGTTACCTATTTCTAGGTTTTTAGTATCCAAATTAATTATGGCGCGCAATCAATTCTTTGACGCGGGCGTCGATGTCATCGCGCAGCTCGACCATCCTTTGCTTCCCCTCGACGCCACGCTGGGAGGGATCTTCAATCTCCCAGCGCTCGGCGGGTCCATCGTACTCGGCGCCGCCGACGATGATGACGTGGTCGACATTGGCGGCAAGCTCCGGGGCGACAGGCTTGGGCGTGCCCTCCGACATGTCGGCGCCTACTTCGGCCAGGCAATGGGACGCCTCGAGATTTACGTCGCCGGGCTGGCCCGGTTCGGCCACCTGGACGCCTGCCGAATAGACCTCCCACGAGGGAGCGTGCAGCTTCGCCAAAGCTGCGGCCATCTGGGACTTGCCGCGGTTGGAATTGCAGAGGAAGAGTACTTTCGTCATAGCCTCGCAGTATAGCGAGAACTACTTGTAGTACATCTCAGAGCCGTCTTTGTAGCGCTCCAAGTCAACCTGCTGCGTTGGCTGCAGGCGGTCGTGGGCTGGGTTCTCCACGTCTGGCATGCGCAGGTTAACGGTGCTATCCTTGCCGGAATCAGCGTATGGTTCCTCACCGTTGAGGACCTTCGTGACGCGGTCCATGTCCACGGTCTTGGTCCAACGGCCAACCAGGATGGTTGCGAGCGCGTTGCCGGCAAAGTTGGTCAGAGCGCGAGCCTCGGACATAAAGCGGTCGATGCCCATGATGACGTCGACGCCGCCGAGGAGCTCAGGGCGGTGAGACTGCAAGCCCGCAGCCAGCGTTGCGATGCCAGCGCCGGAGACACCCGCCGCACCCTTGGAGGCGATGATCATAAAGACCAGCAGGCCCACCTGCTCGCCCAAGTTCATCGGCATATGCATTGCCTCGGAAATGAAGATGGCGGAAAGCGTCAGATAAATAGCGGTGCCGTCCAGGTTGAAGGAATAACCGGTCGGTACAACGATACCCACGGTCGGCTTCTCCACGCCGAGGTGTTCCAGCTTGCGCATGAGGTTCGGCAATGCGGATTCAGAGGAAGAAGTAGCAACGATGAGCAGAAACTCGCGGCCCAGATACTTGCAGAGCTTCCACATGCTGATACCGCCGAATACACGGGCGATGAGGCCGAGTACCACGAATACGAAGAGGAAGCAGGTGATGTAGAAAGCCAGCATCAGGGTGGCCAAGGACTTCACGGCATCCATGCCGGTCTCACCAACGACGCCTGCCATAGCACCGAAAGAGCCGAGCGGCGCCAGCCACAAAATCATGTTAAGGATCTTGAAGACGAGGCGCTGCAGGCTGGCGACGAAGCCAAGAATAGGTTCGCCTGCCTCGCCCATGGACTGCACGGCGAAGCCACACAGCAATGCGATAAACAGAACCTGGAGAACAGATCCAGAGGTAAACGCCGAGAACATGGTCTCTGGGACGATGGAGCTGACAAAGCCCCAAAGACCCTCGCCTTCCGCACCTGCCTTGATGTACTTAGAGCCATCACCGCCGCTAATATGAAGGCCAGCGCCGGGATCGATGAAGTTTCCGACCACGAGGCCGATCGCCAGCGCAAAGGTGGACATCGTGATGAAGTACGCCAGAGCGATGCCCCCGGCCTTTCCGACCGATGCCGCAGCGCGCACCGAGCCGATGCCCAGCACGATGGTGCAGAAGATGATTGGCGCGATGACCATCTTGATGAGGCTGACGAACATCGTGCCCAATGGCTTGAAGTTAACGGCAACGCCCGGGGCGACTAGACCCAAGGCAATACCGGCAATCACCGCAACGATAACGCCGATGTAGAGCCAGTGGGTACGGTCCTTCTTCGGGGCTTTGGGCTCCGGGATTTTTGGACCATTAATTGGTTGCAAAGTCGGCATAGAGCACTCCCTTTTAATTGGCCTTTTAATTGGCTCTGTCAAGGATTTCTGCCCTGATAATAGAACCGGATAAAAGCGATCCAGAAATTCCAGAAAGCCGGGGGTGCTCTAGTTACCCCTTCGCTAATAAAGAGCGCTTGCGAGCTTGGTGCGCGCTTGCAGGACACGGGAATCGGAGGCGTCGAAAAGCGCGAAGAGCTCGAGCAAGCGAACCTTGAGGGCTTGCTTGTCGTCGCCTGCGGTTCTTTGCATCGCCGAGATGAGGCGCTCGAAGGCTTTCTCGGGCGCACCGGCGACGACCTCGGCGTCGGCGGCATCGCACTGCTTGGCGACGTCGGCTGGCGCAGCGTCGGCAGCAGCAATCGGGTCCTCGGTGCGGTTGGCTGGGTCCAGACGACGCAAAACCTGGGTGGTGTTGCGGGCCTGCTTGACCTCGGCGTTGTCTGGATCGTCGGCCAAAATGGCGTCGTAGTGGGCGATGGCTGCGTCGAAATCGCCGTGGTTTAGGGACTCCTCGGCGGCCTGCACGCGTGGGTCCGCGGCAGTTTCTGGTTCTGGGGTCTCGGTGCTGAGACCACTCAATTGCGGCCCAAGCTTCTCGACGAGCGTGGCAGTCCACTGCTCCAGCGCATCCTTGGGCTGGGCTCCCTCGAAGTTGGTAATCGGCTGGCCGGCAGCTAGGGCGACGGTGGTCGGCAGGTTTCGCACGCCAAAGACCTGCGCTACCTGCGGGATAGCATCAGCGTCGATGTAGCCAACGATGAACTTGAGCCCACCGGCCTCTGCGACAGCGCGCAGGTCATTCTTCAGTTGCTCGGAGGCGGGCGAACGCGAAGAACCGATGAGCGCAATAACGGGGACCTCGGCGGAACGGCGAATCAATTCGGATTCGAAGTTAGCCTCGGTTACCTCGAAAAATGCAGATACCCCGGAAGGCGCTTCCTCAGTCTCCTTTTGCTGCTTCAGCGCGCCCAAGTCAAGGGCACCGCCTACATAAGGTCCGGTCACTTGTTTTCCTCCAAACGTCGATTCACAGACTCCACCTTTTGCGTCAACTGGCCAGTCACACCTTCGCGGATATCGGCCTTGACTACAAGCGAGGTACGCGGCGAAACCTTGCGTACCGCATCGGTGGCTTCCTTGATTACGGCAAAGACCTCATCCCATTCGCCTTCTATAAGGGTAAACATGGCATTGGTCTCGTTGGGCAAGCCGGATGCGCGCACCACGCGGACGGCTTCGGCGACGGCTGCAGACATCTCCGCAGTTTCCTCGCCCACCACGGTTGGCGCGACAGAAAAAGCAACAATCATGCCCGCTATCCTACCTACGCTCCCAGCAGTGACGGTGCCAGTGGCGGCGGTCATCTTCCCTGCCGCCTGTATCACGCGGCCAAGCCACGATATGGGCAACGCGAGGCGGAATATTTTGGTTGCAGCCGGGGCAGATATAGAACTTTGTAGCTGCAGCGCTGCCGATGTGGCGCATAACGAAGGGCTCGCCGTGGGTCCACTTTGGGCCCTCGACGGTCTGCGAGCCTAGAAAAGTAGAGCCATCCTTAGGCAGCGGGCGCGGGCTGACGCGGTTTCTCCTGTTGCGGCGTGGCATTAGAAAAGACGTAGCTCGTTCGACTCAATGCCGCGCAGATCTTGGTAGTCAAGGATGACGCAGCGAATACCGCGGTCCTCGGCCAGCGTACGGGCCTGCGGCTTGATTTCCTGGGCTGCAAAGACGCCTTGCACGGGTGCCAGTAGCTCGTCACGGTTGAGAAGCTCCAGATAGCGTGTGAGCTGCTCGACGCCGTCGATACCACCGCGGCGCTTGACCTCAACCGCAACGAACTTATTGTCTTGGTCTTTGGCCATGATATCGACTGGTCCAATTGCAGTTGGATACTCGCGGCGCACGAGTGAATAGTCCTCGCCCAGGGTATCGATGTGCTCGGCGAGCAGCTCCTGCAGGTGCGCCTCGACGCCGTCCTTAACAAGCCCCGGATCCGCGCCCAATTCGACGGAGAAGTCTTGGTGAATCTCCGCGATCGTGATACGCAGCTGCTCGCCCTTGGGGTTTTCAACGAGCCACAGCTGTTCGCCAGTGTCCTCGCCGTCGATGTCAGTGATGGCGGATTCCTCCAGCGTGCACGGCGGAGTCATCCAATTCAGCGGCTTATAAGCGCGGTCGTCGGCGTGGATCGACACGGAACCGTCTGCCTTGACGAGGATGAGGCGATCGGCGACGGGCAAATGGGCATCCAAACGGCCGACATAATCAACTGAGCAACGAGCGATGACTAAACGCATGCTCTCTACCCTATAGGTAGCCGCCTACTCCTTAGTAAAACGGGTAGCGCGCTGGCGCAGACGCCGATAGTCAGGACGTTGCAAGCGCTTGGAAGGCGCCGCCTCAATCCAGGCGGTAAGACCCATGATTCCGTGTAGGTCAGTGGCGATTTCGTATTCCTGATCCGCGAAGGAAAAGCGGATGACCTGGTTGGCGGCGGACATAAAAGCAGCCTCGTCATCGTCTAATTGACGAGTGCCAATTAGCTCGACGCCGAGGCGGTTGAAACGAAGGTCTGCCTGGACCGAAACCGAACGCAGTTTGAAGTACTCCACGTATTCTCCGTTATAGCGCATCACGCCATGACGCCAAGAATGAGAGTTTTTAGCGGGAAGGGTTCTCAGCAATACAGAGGTCCCGCGCGCACGCAACTTGAAAAAGCGGCGAGCAGCAAGGATAAGGCACAAAAGGACAAAAGCCGCCACGATGAGGAACAACCAGCCTAGACCTGAAATGTACATATGCTGCCGCTCCTTTTAATCCTGAACCTGAAAGATATTAGGTAAAATTCTAGTATCTTCCCCGGCCGTTATGCCACTAAACCCCGTAGCAAAAGCCAACGAAAAAGCGCCCCACCTTTCTGGTGAAAGAAAGGTGGGGCGCTTATGAGAGCGGAAGGGCTTTGCTGCCCGTTACTCTACCTAGCCCTTGGCGCGACGAAGTGCTCGCTGAGCGGCTTCACCACGGTTGTGGACAATAAACTCCTCGGACTTCTGGTCTTCGGAAGCCTGTGCCTCATCAACTTCGGTGGACCAAGTGGCCCAGTTGGCGAGGACAGTAATCTTGTCCTTGGACACGGAGAGGAAGCCACCCTGGACCGCGGCGACGAGACGCTCGCCGTCGACTGGGTGGATGGTCACAACACCATTGTCGGCCAGCTGACCGACCAATGGCTCGTGGCCAGGAAGCACGCCGATCTCACCCTCAGTGGTCTCAGCCGTAACCAGCGTGGCCTTACCAGCCCACAGCTTACGCTCGACGGATACCAGTTCAGCGGTGATGTCAGCCATGTGCCACTCCCTACTTCTCGGAAAGCTTCTTGTACGCAGCCTCGACGTCGTCCAAGCCACCCAGGCCGTTGAATGCCTGCTCTGGGTAGTGATCGAACTCGCCGTTGCAGATGCGCTCGAAAGCGTCGATGGTCTCGGTCAGCGGGACGTAGGAGCCCGGCAGACCGGTGAACTTCTCTGCGACGAAGAAGTTCTGGCCCAGGAAGCGCTCGATACGACGTGCGCGCTGAACGGTGACCTTGTCCTCCTCGGACAGCTCGTCCATACCAAGGATGGCGATGATGTCCTGGAGTTCCTTGTTCTTCTGCAGGATGTGAATGACGCGCTGCGCAACCTCGTAGTGGTGCTCGCCCACGATGGACGGCTCCAGAATACGAGAGGTCGAGGTCAGCGGGTTCACAGCCGGGTAAATACCCTTGGAAGCAATACCACGGTCCAACTCGGTGGTTGCATCGAGGTGGGCGAAGGTGGTGGCCGGAGCCGGGTCGGTGTAGTCATCCGCAGGGACGTAAACGGCCTGCAGAGAGGTAATCGACTTGCCCTTCGTGGAGGTAATGCGCTCCTGCAGGACACCCATCTCGTCAGCCAGGGTTGGCTGGTAGCCAACGGCGGAAGGCATACGACCCAGCAGGGTCGAAACCTCAGAGCCAGCCTGGGTGAAACGGAAGATGTTGTCAATGAACAGCAGCACGTCCTGGTTCTGCACATCGCGGAAGTACTCCGCCATGGTCAGGCCGGACAGAGCCACGCGCATACGGACTCCTGGCGGCTCATCCATCTGGCCGAACACGAGGGCGGTGTCCTGGAGAACGCCCATCTCTTCCATCTCGAGGAAGAGGTCGGTGCCCTCACGGGTACGCTCGCCGACGCCGGCGAAGACGGAGGTACCGGAGAACTCGCGTGCGATACGAGTAATCATCTCCTGGATGAGAACGGTCTTACCAACACCTGCACCGCCGAAGAGGCCGATCTTGCCGCCCTTCACGTACGGGGTCAGGAGGTCGATAACCTTAATACCGGTCTCCAGGATTTCGGTTTTGCCCTCGAGCTGGTCGAATGCCGGCGGCTCGCGGTGGATGCCCCACTGCTCGCCGTCGCGGCCCAGACCAGGCTGGTCGAGGCAGTCGCCCAGTGCGTTGAACACGTGGCCCTTGACCACATCGCCGACTGGAACGGAGATTGGCTTGCCAGTATCGGTCACGGCAGCGCCGCGGACGAGGCCGTCGGTCGGTGCCATGGAAACGGTACGGACGAGGTTGTCACCGAGGTGCTGAGCGACCTCGAGGGTGACGGTCTTTGCAACAGCCTCGAGAGAAATCTCGACGGTCAGTGCGTTGTACAGTGCCGGCAGTCCGCCACGCGGGAATTCCACGTCGACGACCGGACCGATGACGCGCACCACACGGCCGGCAACAGCCGACGACTGTGTGTTCTGCTCTTGCAGAGCTGAAGTCATAATCTAGTCACTTTCTGCGCTTTCGGCGAGCGCCCCAGCGCCACCGACGATCTCTGTAATTTCCTGGGTAATCTGTGCCTGACGAGCCTGGTTGGCCACACGCGAGAGGTCCTTGACCAGCTCGGTTGCGTTGTCAGTAGCAGACTTCATTGCGGTACGGCGTGCTGCGGACTCGGAAGCGGAAGCCTCCAAGAACATCGCAAAGAGGATACGAGAGACGTACTGCGGAAGCAGTGCCTCCATAAGAGTGTCAGCATCCGGCTCGAACTCGAAATCAGGCGAAACCTGATCCGTAGGCTCGGCGTCGGAAAGCGCGGACTCTCCGAGGTGGAATTCCTCATCCTCAATAACCGGAACCACCGGCAACAACTGCTGTGCACGCGCGGTTTGGGTCAGCATGGACTCAAACTCGGTGTACACAACGTGAACCTGGTCGAAGCCACGGATGCCTTCGCCCTCGGTGTTGAGGCCGTCGCGGTACTTGGCAGTACCCTTGGAACCTGCAATGAATCCGTCGATCATGTGACGACGGACATCGTGGGTGGTCTCCCAGGACGGATCCTGCGAGAAACCAGCCCAGCTGCCTGCGACATCAGCTTCACGGAACTTGTAGAAGCCAACGCCCTTATTACCCGTGACATAGCGGACGGTCTCGTAGCCTTGCTTCTTGAGCAGGGCTTCGAGCTCGGCTGCCTTCTTGAAGATGTTGTTGTTGTAGCCACCACACATACCGCGGTCAGAAGAGACCACGAGAATAGCGGCGACCTTGCCATCTTCACGTTCACGAAGCATCGGGTGATCCAGCGAGCTGGCCGCTGCGAGCTTGTTCATCACATTCGCAAGCTCGTGTGCGTAAGGCTGTGAAGCCTCAACCCTAGCCTGTGCCTTGGTAATGCGCGAGGTAGCAATGAGCTCCTGTGCCTTGGTGATCTTCTTAGTGGAATTGACGGACCGGATTCGGTCGCGCAGTTCACGAAGATTAGCCATGGTGTTCGCTCCTCCCTTCTATTATCTCGACGGTTGATTCTTAGAGCTGTGCGGACTCTATTTAGCCGTCTTACGGGAGACGCTGAGCTCGGTCTTCTTTACCTCTGCCGCATCGAGCGCCTCGACCTCTGCCTCGGAGCCCAAGTTATGGCCCTCGGTGGTGCGGAAGGCCGGGGTGAAGTCCTTAGCAGCCTTGACGAGCGCATCCTTGGATTCGTCGGACAGAGGCTGGCCACCAGCGATCTGCTCGAATACCTGAGGGGTATTCGAGTGCAGGTACTCGTGTACCTCAGCCTCGAAGCGACGTACATCCTCGACGGGAACGACGTCGAAGATGCCCTGGTCAGCCAAGTAGATGGAAACCATCTGGAACTCAACTGGCTGCGGGGAGGACTCCGCCTGCTTAAGCAGCTCAACCAGACGCTCACCGCGCTCGAGCTGTGCCTTGGAGGCAGGGTCGAGGTCGGAAGCGAAGGCAGCGAATGCCTGCAGGTCACGGTAAGCAGCAAGCTCAAGACGCAGGTTACCGGCGACCTTCTTCATGCCCTTGGTCTGTGCAGCGCCACCCACACGGGAGACGGAGACACCGACGTTAATTGCCGGACGGACGCCCTGGTTGAACAGGTCGGACTCCAGGAAGACCTGGCCGTCGGTAATGGAAATAACGTTGGTTGGGATGAAGGCGGAAACGTCGTTCGCCTTGGTCTCGATGATCGGCAGTGCGGTCATGGAACCTGCACCCATGTCGTCGGAGAGCTTTGCAGCACGCTCCAGCAGACGGGAGTGGAGGTAGAAGACGTCGCCCGGGTATGCCTCGCGGCCCGGCGGACGGCGCAGCAGAAGGGAAATCGCACGGTAGGCCTCAGCCTGCTTGGTGAGATCATCGTAGATGACCAAGACGTGGTTGCCCTGGTACATCCAGTGCTGACCCAGAGCTGCACCGGAGAACGGTGCCAGCCACTTGAAGCCAGCGGCGTCGGAAGCAGGAGCTGCCACGATGGTGGTGTACTCCAGTGCGCCGTGCTGCTCCAGGGTGTGGCGGACTCCAGCAATGGTGGAGCCCTTCTGGCCGATAGCGACGTAGATACAACGTACCTGCTTGTCCTTGTCGCCAGACTCCCAGTTAGCCTTCTGGTTCAGGATGGTATCGATGCAGACTGCGGTCTTACCAGTCTTACGGTCACCAATGACCAACTGACGCTGACCACGACCAATCGGGGTCATTGCGTCAATAGCCTTGATGCCGGTCTGCATCGGCTCTTCAACCGGCTGACGCTGCAGCACGGAAGGTGCCTGCAGCTCGAGGACGCGGTCCTCTTCAGCGGCGATTGGGCCCATGCCGTCGATCGGCTGGCCCAGTGGGTTGATAACGCGGCCGAGGAATTCCTCGCCCACAGGGATGGAAAGGACTTCGCCAGTCCTCTTGACCTCGTCGCCCTCGGTGAGGGACTCGAAGTTGCCCAAGACAACGACACCGATGGAGTTGGTGTCGAGGTTCTGTGCGACGCCGATAACGCCGCCTGGGAACTCGAGCAGCTCATTCGCCATAACGGATGGCAGGCCAGAAACCTGCGCAATACCGTCAGCTGCCGAAATGACCACGCCGACCTCCTCACGGGAGGCCTCCGCGGAGTAGCTCGAGGTGTAGTTCGCAATCGCGCTACGAATCTCATCGGAGGAGATCGTCAGCTCCGCCATGTTCTTCCTGCTCTCGGTAGTATCTTCCAGCAATTACTTAATCATTTCTGTCGTTTCGGCCTGACTTAAGCCATCTTGGCACGCAGGCGGGCAATCTTGCCTGCCGTGGAGCCGTCGATAACTTCGTCGCCGACGCGGATGGTCATACCACCGAGGAGGCTGGTGTCAACCTCAGAGTGAATGGACATCGCACGACCATAAATTTTGCCCAGCTTCTCAGCGAGTGCTGCACGCTGGCTATCATTCAGCTCACCCGCGGTGGTAACACGAGCAATGGTGCGACCCTGCAGCTTAGCTGCGTAGTCGGCCAGTGCCGCGACATCATCGATCGGGTTCTGCTCAGGGCGGCCGATGGCCTGGAGCGCGAGCGCCTCAGAGAACATCGTTACCTTGCCGTAGAGCACGCTTGCCAGCAATCCGCGCTTACGTGCGGACGTAGCAGTTCGGTCGGAAAGCAGCTGGGTCAGCTCTGCCTCGTTCTTCAGGATGCTAGACAAGCGGAAGAGCTCGTCTTCTACCTGGCCCAGCTGGCCCTGAGCCTCAGCACCGCGCAGAAGAGCGCGGCGGCCGAGAGACACGAGACCCTTGACGAAGCCACGGGAGGTGGACCACTGCTCGGCAGCAGAAGCTTCGATCACCTGGGTGGCGACCGGAGCAATCTTTGCACCGAAGAGGTTCTGCACCAGTGACTTGCGGTTTGCAGCCGGAACGGCGGCGTCGGTTAGCGCGACGCGCAGTTCGCGGTCAGCATCAAGGACATCAACGACCTCGAAAAGGTCGAGACCTGCCTGTGCCGCCGTCGCAATCGCATCGTCCTGCGCCAGAATCTGATCCAGCTGGGACTCTACGTGTGCGAGGGCTTCGCGGCTAGCTGCCTTCATAGTTGCCTACTTTCCGGCCGGTGCCACAGAATCGAGCTCGGACAGGAAGTTGTCAATCGTGGAGGACTGCTTGGTAGCGGAAGATAGTTCGCCGCCCAGCAGCTTCTCAGCCAAGTTGATGGAGTTCTGTCCGATATCGGAACGCAGCTCAGAGATGACCTGTGCACGGGAAGCTTCCAGCTGCTTCTCGCCAGAGGCGACAATGCGGCGGGATTCTTCCTCAGCCTGGGTCTTAGCCTCAGCCTCGATCTGCTTGCCGCGCTCGCGCGCCTGTTCGCGGATCTCTGCAGCTTCTGCACGTGCGTCAGCAAGCTGTGCGTTGTACTTCTCGAGAGCAGCCTTAGCTTCAGCCTGCTGAGCCTCAGCACGCTTCATGCCGCCCTCGATGCGGTCCTCGCGCTCCTGGAGCATCTTGTTGTATGCCGGAAGGACGAACTTCCAGAACAAAATCAAGATGACAACGAAACAGATCAAAGACCAGAAAATGTCATAGTTCTTGGGCAGAAGAACGGAGAAGCTGCCGGAACCCGGGTTCTCCTCCCCCGCCGCAAGCGTATAAAAGACGTTGTTCATGTGGTCTCCAGTCTTAAAAGGTTGGTTTAGGAAAACGCGAACTTTTTAGAACAGGAAGCCTGCAACGAGGCCGATAAGTGCAAGAGCCTCGGTGAAGGCGATACCCAGGAACATGGTGGTACGCAGCTGGCCGGCCATTTCAGGCTGGCGTGCCATAGCCTCAACGGTCTTGCCGGCAACGATGCCGATACCGATACCAGGGCCGATTGCGGCGAGGCCGTAGCCAACAGCCTTCAGGCTGTCGAGGTTAGCGGCAGCATCCTGTGCAAGAATGATTTCGTTCATGGTGAAAGTCGTTCCCTTTCGTATGTCCTGCCCGCAGGTTTACGGACAGGGAGATAGTTTCTGTGAAGTTGAGATTATTCTCGGTCGCGCTCGTCGACCTCGTCCTTAGTGCGAATCCGCGTGCAGGGACAGTTCGATGTACACCGCCGTCAAAAGCGCGAAGATGTAGGCCTGCAGGAAGATGACCAGGAGCTCGAACAGGCTGAAAGCCAGTCCCAGAACAATGGTCAAACCGGACAGTGCCGTCCAACCGTTCAGCTGCCAGAAGAAGAAGTTCGAAGCAGAGAAGAGAAGGACCAGAATGATGTGTCCTGCCAAGAAGTTCGCCATGAGACGAATGGCGAGGGTAACTGGTCGCAGAATGAAGGTCGAGAAGAACTCGATCGGCACAACGAGCAAGTGCAAAGCCGGCGGCAGGTTAGGAATAACCACCGAGGACTTGATGAACTTGCCGAAGCCATAGCGCTTTGCGCCGGCGTAAATCATTGCGATGTACGACACGACTGCAAGGACGATAGGCATGCCGATACGACCATTCGGCGAGACGTTGAGTCCCGGGATGATGGTCGGCACATTCATAAACAGGACTGCGAAGAAGATCGTCGCGATTACCGGAAGGAATCGCTTGGCCTCCTTAGTACCCAAAATATCTTCGGCGATGTGGATACGGACGAAATCGACCGCATTCTCGCCGACGTTCTGCAGACCCTTCGGAACCAGCTTCGGGTTCTTGAAGGCCAGCATGAAAAGAACCACCAATACCAGCGTCATCAAGATGCGCACCAGCATTAGGCGATCAAGCGCGAACCATCCGTCGGCAAAGTCGCCGAAGAACAGATGGTCAGCATCTACTTGCCCCGGGAAGAATTCTTCACCCAGATCAGGCGCGTGGAAGTGCCCTTTCATGGCCAATGTTGTAACGCTCAGCGTTCTCTCCCGTGTTAGGGCCGCCGCAAAATAACTTTGCGGACGGTGCGATGGACGTCTCAAGCTCTCTGCCACGACTTCGGACTCCGTCGCACATCTTCGAAGAAGTGACAGGGATTGACCGCGCGGGATCCAATGCAAAAATCTCGGTCCCGTGGTAACCCGCGAGAAATAATATCAGTTCAGGGCCTCATTCACGTGTACCAGGGTAGGCACAGGTTGACACCCGTAGCTCGCGGGCGATTTTTTGGCCGAAATAGAGCCCATGACTAGGCAAAAGACCCCATATGGCCTTTGTCACAAACAGTTTTTGTACACCACCTCGGGGGTGGAATTAACACCCATTCCACATCTTCCCCCAAGGAAATTAAGACTAAAGGGCTCGTGTTTTATCCCCGCCGCCCTTCTTCAGAGTGGCTAATGCACATAAGAGACGCGGGCGCTGACGACGCCCCAGGCCTCGGTGCCCAGCGTTGCGATAAGGGCCATCACTACGGTGACAAAGAGCGCCATCTTATCGTAGAAGTCCATGTCGCGGATGACCGCGAGGATGACAATCAGCACCAGCAGTTTGATGAGCCAGCTACCCATAACGACGATGATCGTGTTGGTGGGGCTAGTCTTCGAGGCAGCAAGCACGGAAAGAACCGTCAGCAGGACAAAACCGCCGCCGATGCCGGCACCGACGAGCACTCCCCAAATCCCCGGCATTCCACGCATGCCACCCCAAACGGCGAGCGAGATAATCGTGATGGCCACCAGCGCAATCGAACCGAAGCGCAGTGCACGCTTAAGCGGCAAAACTGGGTCGTCAAAGTCATCCACGTTGTTTATTGCCGCGTTTGTCATCGGATCAGTCATAGGCCAAAAGCCTACCGCACTACGACAGCCCGAGACTCCTAGGCGGGATCGGTATGCGCCACCACCGTGGTAGCCCGTTTACTTGGGCCAAGCTTGCCCCGGCGCAGAGGAATGAGCGTGACGCCGAATGCCACCCCCAGCGCGATGGCGGTAAGGGCGACTGCAACGGGCCACGGGACGATGGAAAAGGACACCGCGCCGAAAGCTACCGCCGAGACCCACAGGTATAGCACCAAGACAGTGCGGCGGTGGGTATGGCCGAGCGAAAGTAGGCGGTGATGAATGTGCGCCTTATCGGCAGAAAAGGGCGATCGGCCCTGCGAAAGGCGGCGAATAACCGCCCAGACAAGGTCCAAGACTGGAATAAACACAGCTGCGGCGACCACAATGAAAGGCGATGCGAGCGCCACCATGTCAACGGTGCCATACAGCGACATGTTGATCTTGCCGGAAGCAGAGGTAGAAGCTGCGGCCAGCAGGAGACCAATAAGCATCGATCCACTGTCGCCCATAAAGATGCGCGAAGGCTCAAAATTGTGCGGCAGGAAGCCTGCACAGATACCGACCAACGCGGCAGAGATGATCGCCGGCGGATAGGCAGAGACTGCCCCACCCTGGTCATGCAGAACCGTGAGGGAAAAGATCAATATGGCGCCGCCTGCAATAAGCCCTAAGCCGGCGGCGAGACCATCAAGGCCGTCCACAAAGTTCATTGCGTTAATGAGTAGCACCGTAAAGAAGGTTGTCAAGAGTGTGCCCTGGATTTGATCGAGCAACACCGTAGTTCCGCCGCCAAATGGAATAAACAGAAGCGTCCATGTAAGGCCAAGGCCGCTCATGATTCCAGCGGCGAGCAATTGGCCAACCAACTTCACTATCGCACCCAGTTCGAGGGCGTCGTCGATCACGCCCACGAGCACGATGGCCAGCGCCGCCCAAACCACGGCATTCATCTCAGGAGTAACGGGCATGAAACCGCGAGTCAAGGCTGGAAGCTGGGCGGCTAGGAAGACTGAGGCGCCGAAACCGGTAAACATTGCCACGCCACCCATCTGCGGGGTGGGCTGGGAATGCGAATCGCGCAGGCGAATCTCTGCCACCCGGCCAGTGCGGACGAGGAAGCTACGTACCAAGCCCGTGGCGAGGTAGGTAAAGGTCGCTGCAACCAAAATGACAAGCGCTAGCTCTCGCAGCGGTACACCGGTGCCACTCACACAATCTCCTTTTGTTTAGGCAGTGGGGCGAGTGCGCAGCGACTCGGCGCTCACGCCAATGACCTCAGCGATTTCTTCGGCAGAAAGCGCGCCCTCACGCAGCAGGTATGGGTGCTCACCAGACAAATCGATGATGGTGGAAGGCTTGCCAACGGCAGTCTCGCCACCGTCCAAGTAAACGGTAACGGCTTTACCAAGCTGCTGCTTTGCGGCCAGCGCGGTGGTCGGTGGCTGGTGCCCGGAAATATTCGCGGAGGACACAGCCATCGGGCCAACCTCGCGCAGAAGCTCGATGGCAATGGGATGCAGCGGCATGCGCAACATCACCGTGCCGCGGGTATCTCCCAAATTCCATGGCAAGGAAGGCGCCTGCGGGACCACGATGGAAAGTCCACCGGGCCAAAAGGCCTCGACGAGTGCTCGCGCAGTATCGGTGTACTCCGCGACGAGACCGCGGATGGTGTCCCAGGACCCCACGAGGACCGGAACGGGCATATCGGGGCCACGCTGCTTGGTTGCAAGGAGGCTGGCCACAGCGTCGTTGTCGAAGGCGTCACAGCCGAGGCCGTACAACGTGTCAGTAGGCATCACGACGAGGCGGCCAGACTTTGCTGCTTTGACCGCGATGGCTAGGCCTTCTTCACGCTCTTCCTTATCGGCACAGTTATAAATCTTTCCCTGCATTCTTTCCTCACTTCGTGTGTTCAGACCAACCTACTGTACTCCCGCCGGGGTGGCGGTCGCACTTTTAATAGCAGTTACAAAACGCGCGGTACCTGTTAGGTCTCGCAGCACTGCGACTTCGTGGAATCGCCCAGAATTCAGCAACGCAACTTGCACGGCCTCGCTCGTGGCATCGTCGTGCTCGATGCCCACTTTCCCGCCGGGACGCAGTAACTTCGCAATGCGAGGCACGAGGCGGTCGATGACCTCCATGCCATCGGCGCCGCCGAAGACCGCCATGTGGGGGTCGCGGTAGACCTCGGGCTCTAGGTCTGGCGTCTCCGGAACATAAGGCGGATTCGTGAGCACGAGGTCCACGGAGCCGTCGAGTTCGGCCAGAAGCGAGAAGTCTGTTGCATCGCCGTGGACCAGATGCACGTCTTGGACAAGATTGCTGCGGGCAAAAGGCAGCGCATCTTCAGAAAGCTCGACCGCGAAAGCATCCGCGTCCGGCCGCTCGTGGTTTACATAGGCGGCCAGTGCCCCGCTGCCGGTACACAAGTCGACAACGCGGGGCTTGGCGACGTCGCGAAGCACCCGCACTCCCCAATCCGCCAGGACTTCCGTTTCTGGGCGTGGAATAAACACGCCCGGACCTACCTTGAGCTCGAGCGGACCAAACCACGCCGTGCCCAGAATATGCTGCAGCGGTTCGCGAGCCTCACGGCGTGCGACCCAGCCCTCATAGGCGATGGCAAAGCCGGGAATCGGTTGGGCATCCAGCGGGATGTCCATATGCCCACAACCAATGAGCTCGGCGGCAAGCACTCGTGCGTCCCACTCCGGGCTAGGTACTCCAGATGCGCGAAAGCGCTCCGCGGCATCGCGAAGCGCCATTGCGTAGGTATCCACCTCTAGTCTTCCGCCTCCAAGCGCTCGGCGCGCTCTTGAGCCTGCAAAGCGGTGATCAGATCCTGCATATCGCCGTTGAGAACGGAATCCAGGTTATTCGCCTTGTAGCCGATGCGGTGATCAGTGATGCGGTTTTCCGGCCAGTTATAGGTGCGGATACGCTCGGAGCGGTCCAAGGTGCGCACCTGGGATGCACGTTGCTCCCCTGCCTCAGCCTCACGGGCTTCGCGCTCGATCTGATCCAGGCGTGCCTGCAGCACCTGCAGTGCGCGGGCCTTGTTCTGAATCTGGGAACGTTCCTTCTGGCAGGTGACCACCAGGCCAGTCGGCAGGTGGGTAATGCGGACTGCGGAGTCAGTGGTGTTAACGCCCTGGCCGCCCTTACCGGACGAGCGGTAGACGTCAATGCGCAGGTCCTTTTCGTCGATGTTGACGGATTCGACCTCATCCGGCTCCGGGTAAACCAGCACGCCGGCAGCTGAGGTCTGGATGCGGCCCTGAGACTCGGTCACCGGAACGCGCTGGACGCGGTGGACGCCGCCCTCGAACTTGAATACGGACCAAGCGCCGTCGCGAGACGGGGTCTTGGACTTAAACGAGATGGACATGTCCTTCACGCCGCCCAAGTCGGACTCGTTGAGGCCCAAGACCTCCCACTGGAAACCAGCTTTGTCAGCATAACGCTCGTACATTCGCGCGAGATCGCCTGCGAACAATGCGGCCTCCTCGCCGCCGGCGCCAGCCTTGATCTCCATAATGATGTCTTCGGAGTCGTGCTCGTCACGTGGAGCGAGTAGGTCAGCGAGCTTTTCCTCCAGTTCAACGACGAGCGGCTCGAGGCGGTCGACTTCGTCCTGGAAGTCATGGTCCTCGTAGGCCATTTCCTTGGCATCTTCGAGGTCCTGACGAGCCTGTTCTAGCTCGTTGTTGACCGCGACGATTGGACGCAGCTCGGCATAGCGCTTAGACAGCTTACGGAACATAGTCTGATCGCCAGCGACCTCGGGATCGCCCATCTGCATCTCGATGCCCTGGTACTCAGAGACAATGTCGTCTACGAGGGAAACTTGATTAGCCATTAGATGTAATCCTCAGCTTCCTTGTCAGCGACCATCGGCGCAGAGCTTGCCACCTGCATCAAGAACTCGCCGTTGGAGCGGGTCTTCTTCAGCTGCTTGATGAGCAAGTCGATAGCGGCGAAGGAATCCAAACCAGAAAGGATGCGACGCAGCTTGGTCATGATGCGCGCTTCCTCCGGAACGAGCAGCAATTCGTCCTTGCGGGTGCCGGATGGGTTAACGTCCACGGCCGGGAAGATGCGACGCTCGGAAATGGCGCGGTCGAGCTTGAGCTCGGCGTTGCCGGTGCCCTTGAACTCCTCGAAAATGACCGTGTCACCGGTGGAGCCGGTCTCCACCATCGCGGTGGCGATGATGGTAAGGGAACCGCCGTTTTCGATATTGCGGGCAGCACCCAGAAAGCGCTTCGGTGGGTAGAGCGCGTTGGAGTCCACACCGCCGGAGAGGATGCGGCCGGATGCTGGGGAGGAGTTGTTGTAGGCACGGCCCAGGCGGGTAATCGAGTCCAAGAGAACCACGACGTCCTTGCCCTGCTCCACCAAGCGCTTCGCGCGCTCGATGGCCAGCTCGGCAACGGAGGTGTGCTCTGATGGCGGGCGGTCGAAGGTAGAGGCAATGACCTCACCCTTGACGCTGCGCTGCATGTCGGTGACCTCTTCTGGGCGCTCGTCTACTAGGACGACCATGAGGTAGCACTCTGGGTTATTCGCGGAAATCGCGTTGGCGATGTTCTGCAAAATGGTGGTCTTACCGGCCTTCGGCGGGGAAACAATCAGCGCACGCTGGCCCTTGCCGATAGGCATGATGAGGTCGATAACGCGGGTGGTCAGGATCTTCGGATCCGTTTCCAGGCGCAGACGCTGGTTCGGGTACAGCGGGGTCAGCTTGGAGAAGTGTGGACGGTCCTGTGCCGCTGCTGGCTCCATGCCGTTTACCGTGTCAACCTGCACCAACTGGTTGTACTTGCGGCGATTACGGCCATTGCCGTGGGTATGAGTTGGGCCAGAGACCTTGACCTGGCCGGTCACGGCGTCGCCAGAGCGCAGGCCCAAGCGCCGGACCAAGTTGTTGTTGACAAAGACGTCAGAGCTTGCCGCGCGGTAACCGGTGGTGCGCAGGAAAGCCACGTTGTTGTCGACGACCTCGAGGATGCCGCCTACTGCCTGGACTTCATCGCCCTCGCGGATCTGGAGATCGTTGCCGCCGTTGTTGTCATTACCACCGCGGTTGCGGCGGTTGCGACGGTTGCGGCGGTTGCGGCGGCTGCCACCGTTGTTGTCATCGTCGTCATGGCGGCGGTTGCGGTTGCCACGGTTGCGCTCGCCGCTATCACGGTTGTCACGGTTGTCACGGTTATTGTTATCACGATTGTCGTTAGAGTTCTCGAAATCCTTGTTTGATTCCTTGGACTCTTCCTTAGCGCCCTCCTGCTTTGCCTCGGCGTTCTCGCGCTCCTGGCGGCGGGCGCGGTTGCGGCGGGCACGGCGAGCCTGGGAGCGCGACTCGTAGCGCTGTTCCTCGTTCTTCTCCCCCTTTTCTTGGGCCTTATTTTCGCCACTATCCTTGGCGTTATCCTCAGCCTTTGCCGACTTCTCTTCAGCGGGCTTACGTGTGCGGCGCTGTGGCTTTTCCGCCTTTTCCGCCTTCGCAGGTACCTGGCCAGTGCTCAGGGCGGTGATCAGATCGCCCTTGCGCAGACCCGAGATGCCGCGCAGGCCGCGCTCTGCAGCCAGCTTGCGCAGTTCCGGCAGCTTCATGGATGCGTAATCCTGTGCTGCGGCTTTGTCCGTATTGCTCACGGATATCCTTTCGTCGCTTCACCAGCGTCTAAATGCTTTTCGCCTGCAGTCCGGCTTAAGCGCTGGAAGCCAATCTGTATTTTTATGGTGCATGCCGCCACAAGCGGGAAGCCGCGGGCGGTGAAATATCTAGGCCTCTCCTCTGGGAAAAGGAATGCCACGGAGGAGAATTGATAGAAGGCGACTGCGAGCGAGAAAAAAGAAACGCTCTGCGGCGGTTCTGCAATACTCGGTTACGCGGGAGCTTTCCTAAAATCCGGGCTAGTCCGCGTCAGTCACGAGCCACTATACCGTATTAGCATCCCGCGCCGGAAGTGACACCGCTAAAGTAGGACTCATGCTTTCTACCATGCAGGATATCCCCCTGTCCCTGACCCGCATCCTGGAATACGGATCGACGGTGCATGGGCAGACGCAGGTGACCACGTGGCGCAACCATAGCGAGCCGGAAACCACCGACTTCGCCGCCATCGGCGCACGCGCGGCCGCATTCGCGCACGCATTGCACGATGAGTTGGGCATTACTGGGGACCAGCGCGTGGCATCTTTCATGTGGAACTGTGCTGAACACCTAGAGGTCATGTTCGCCACTGCCTGCAAGGGTGCTATTTTCACCCCGCTAAACAAGCAGTTAATGAATGATCAGATTCGCCACATCATTAACCACTCCGAAGCGGAAATTGTAGTTGCCGATCCGCGCTTAAAGGATCAGCTGGCTAAGGTCTTAAACGGCGTAAAAACCGTGCGTGCGGTGGTTCTCATTGGTCTAACCGATCCCGCCGACTACCTGGGCAAGTTTGGCGCTGGCATCGAGGTCTATTCCTATGAGGCGCTACTCGACGGCCGCCCTACCGAGTACAACTGGCCTGAGCTAGACGAGCGGACGTCGGCCGCCTTGTGCTATTCCACCGGCACCACTGGCGCGCCCAAAGGCGTGGTCTATTCCCACCGCGCGCTCTACCTGGAGAGCATGCAGTTGCGCGCCTCCGATTCGCTGTGCGTTACCCACGGCGAGACCTTCCTGTGCTGCATCCCGATTTATCACGTGCTCAGCTGGGGCGTTCCCTTTGCCGCCTTTATGACGGGCACGCCACTAGTGCTTCCCGACGCCGACGTATCCGCACCGACGCTTGCTAGCATCATCGCTGCCACCTCGCCCCGCGTGGCGCATGGCGTGCCCACCATTTGGATTCAGCTTTTCGCGCACTATCTCAAAAATCCCCCAAGCCGCATGACGCTGACCGAGATCTTCGCCGGCGGCTCCCCCGTCCCGCCGCAGCTGATCAAAATGTGGGAGGAACGCTACGGCGTCGACGTCGTGCACGTGTGGGGCATGGTGGAAACCACAACGGTGGGCACGGTGGCCCGCCCTCCCCAGGGTGCCGACGGCGATACCCGCTGGGCATACCGCATATCCCAAGGACGTTTCCCGGCCTCCTTGCAATACCGTGTGGTCAATGACGGCGTCGTCGTGCCCAAGTCCGACCGCAATGCCGGCGAGATCCAGGTCCGCGGCAACCTCGTTACCGGCTCCTACTACCACTCGCCCACTTCTGAACCGGGCGGTAGTGCCGACGAGTTCCGCGGCAAGCAAGTCGAGGATGCCGAATCCAAATTCACCGCGGATGGCTGGCTGCGCACTGGCGACGTCGGCTCGGTAACGGAAGACGGCTTCTTGACCGTCGAAGACCGCGCCCGCGACGTCATCCGCTCTGGCGGCGAGTGGATCTATTCGGTCCAGCTCGAAAACCTCATCATGGCTAATCCCGTCGTCGTGGAGGCCGCCGTCATCGGTTATCCAGATAAACAGTGGGTGGAACGCCCTCTGGCGGTAACGGTGTTGGCGCCAGGGTTTTCTCCGACAATCGAAACCGCCGAGCGCATCCGCGAGGGTATGCGCAAGGAGCTGCCTTCGTGGATGCTGCCGGAGTACTGGACCTTCGTAAAGCACATCGACAAAACCTCGGTGGGCAAGTTCGATAAGAAGGATCTGCGTTCACACTTGGCTGAAGGCGAATACAACATCATTCGATTGAAAGGCCCTGGCGAGTCACAGCGCCTGGATGACTTGCCGCAGCATTTCCCGCCCCGTGATTAGCCCCCGGATTAAACGCGAATTTTTCCGGCTTAATATGGATAAGACCACTCTGCCTATAGACTAGGACGACAATGACTTATCCGCTTCTAGACAAATACGGCCGCAGGGCCCGCGACCTGCGCGTTTCGCTCACTGATCGCTGCAATCTCCGCTGCACGTATTGCATGCCAGCCGAAGGTCTCGAGTGGTTTCCCACCGCAGAAACCTTGAGCGATGAGGAAACGATCCGCCTTATCCGCATCGGCGTCGAAAAGCTAGGCATCCGCCAGGTACGTTTCACCGGCGGCGAACCACTCCTGCGCAAGTCTTTGGAGAAGATTGTCGCTGCCACTAAGCAATTGCGCACCGACGAAGGTAAATCACCGTCTACCGCACTGACCACGAACGGCTTGGGCCTCGACCGGCGTATCGATGGATTGGTGGAAGCAGGCCTCGACCGCGTGAACATCTCGCTCGATACCACCGACCGCGAGCTTTATGCCCGGCTAACCCGGCGCGACCGCATCCAGGATGTCTTCACAGCCATCGAAGCCGCTACCCGCGCCGGGCTGCACCCGGTCAAGGTCAATGCGGTAGTGATGCCGGGCATTAACGAGGATTCTATTATCCCGCTGGCGGAATACTGCATTGAGGCAGGCGCACAGCTGCGTTTTATCGAGCAGATGCCGCTGGGCCCCCGCGATAAGTGGCGGCGCGAAGATATGGTGACCGCGGACGATATCTTGGCCCGCCTCGGCGAGTCCTTCGAGCTCTCCCCCGCTGATGAGCCGCGCGGCTCTGCCCCGGCATCACTGTGGAATGTCTATCGCGGAGGCCGCGAGATAGGACAAATCGGCGTCATCGCCTCAGTCACCCGCTCCTTCTGTGGTTCCTGCGATCGCACGCGCCTGACAACTGACGGCGCGGTGCGCAATTGCCTATTCGGTAATTCGGAGACCTCTCTTCGCGACCTCATGCGCGCGGGCGCCAGCGATGAAGAGCTCATGGAGGCATGGGCCGCAGAAATGTGGGCGAAGCTGCCCGGCCACGGCGTGAATGACGAGGGTTTCTTGCAGCCGGATCGTTTGATGGCAGCAATCGGTGGCTAAAGGCTAAGGATCTAGTTTGAAAAGCATGCGCACCCCACAAGAACATTTCGAGGCGATAATGTCTCACGCCCGGCCGGTGCCGGTAGAGGCATTTCCGGAAGCCCAGCCAGTCAACGAGAAACTTCTAGGCCGCGTCATTGCAGAAGACGTTACTGCGCGCCTAGCAGTGCCGCCTTTTAGCAACTCTGCGATGGATGGCTTCTTGGTACACCTAAAGGATATGGTTGAGCTGCCTGCGCGTTTGCCCGTCGCAGGCGACGTTCCGGCGGGCCAGGCACCCATGGAGGTGCCAGCGGGCAAGGCGGTGCGCATCATGACCGGCGCGCCGGTTCCGGAGGACAACGATGGCCTAGTTGTAGTCCCGGTGGAGTTGACCGATATTCCAGCCGGCCCACACGAGCTGCCGAGTGAGGTCACCATCAACGAGACGCCAAGGCGCACGCACATCCGCCCGAAGGGAGAAAACGTTCGCGAGGGCGCGACCATCGCAAAGCCGGGCACCGTAGTCGATGCCGGCCTTATTGCCGCGCTGATTTCGGCTGGCATCACGCATGTTCGCGTCTACCGCCCCGTTCTCGTAGGCGTGGTCTCCTCCGGCGACGAACTGGTCGAGGGCTCGAGCCTCGAGCCGGGCCAGCTACCCGATTCGAATGGGCCGATGATCGAATCGCTGATTCGCTCCACCATCCCGCATGCGGTGGTAACGCACATGCGCTCTTCCGACTCCCCGGAGCAGCTGCGCGAGACGATTGAGCAGCTGTTTCATTCCCACGAGGTAGTAATCACGACGGGCGGTGTTTCCGCCGGCGCCTTCGACGTCACGCAGACCGCGCTCCAGGCCGCAGAGGACTGTAAGGCTTGGTTCGGCGGGGTCAAGCAAAAGCCGGGCACGCCGCAAGGTTTTTCCCTCTATGGAGGTTTGCCGGTTATCTCCCTGCCGGGCAATCCCGTAGCGGCGTTTGTTTCCTACCACCTTTATGTTTCGCCTTTCCTCGAGGCCTTGAGCGGGCGCCCTGCCCGCACGAAGGTCTGCAGCGGGCGCACCATCGTCGCGCGCGCCGGGGAGGCGTTCCCCGTGGCCCACAAGCACGGCACGGCATTTGTGCCCACACGCTTGGAGTTCGGCGAGGCCGTCGTGGCGTACCCCTTTGCCAGCGGGTTGAGCAGCCACTTCGTGGCCTCGCTCCACGGCACGTGCGGCCTGGTTGAGGTGACCTCCGAAATTCAGGCTGGCGATGAAGTCCGCGTGGTTGTCTATTAATTCTCGATTAGGACTTAATTAGACTAGACCCCATGAAATTTACCCATCTCAATTCTTCCGGCTCCGCCTACATGGTGGATGTGACAGAAAAGCAGCCCACCGTCCGCTCCGCTACCGCGCAAGGCGAGGTTGCGTGTTCTCCTGAGGTTCTTTCTGCGCTTCGCGACGGCACGGTTCCCAAGGGCGACGTGCTAGCGGTCGCGCGCATCGCCGGCATCTCGGCGGCCAAGAAGGTCCCGGAACTGCTTCCCCTCGCCCACACCATCGGCGTGCATGGTTGCTCGGTCGATCTGGAAATCCGAGACGACCATGTCTTCATCGAGGCAACGGTGCGAACCGCCGATCGCACCGGTGTGGAGATGGAGGCGCTTACCGCGGTCAACGTTGCGGCGCTGTCCATCATCGATATGGTCAAAGGCGTCGACCGCTCCGCATTTATCCGCCGCTGTGGGATCACCGCAAAGTCCGGTGGCCGTTCCGGCGACTGGAGCCGCGAGCTTCCTAAAACCTAGGCAATGCTGAACTACAAACCGCACGAGCTAGGAGTCATCATCCTGGCAGGCGGCCACGGCACCAGGATGGGCGGGCGCGATAAGGGCTCGGTGCGTGTGCGGGGCGAAAGGCTTGTCGACGTCGTGCGCAGGCAGCTTCCTTATGGCGCGCCGGTCTGCGTGGTTTCCGCGTTTCCGCTGGGCCTGCCGCAGGTATGCGAAAATCCGCTTTTTGGTGGGCCTGCAGCTGGCATCGCAGCAGGCCTGAAGAACCTAGAAGCACGTAGTTTAGCGCCACTTCGCTATATCGCAGTGTTATCTGTGGATGCGCCGGATTCGCCCCAAATGCTGCCAAAGTTGTTGGAAAAACTCGCCGCCTGCGAAGCGCAAAGCTCGATTCCCTCGGTAGCGGCGGCTTTAAGCGGCGATTTTATCCAGCCGCTGTGCGCGCTGTGGCACTACGACGGCCTGCGCCAAGCGGTAGATTCCTTCGACTGCCTGCACAACAAGTCAGCCCGCAAGCTGTTGCACGCAATCCCCCGCCTCATCGCGGTGCCGGGTACAGGTGCGGAAGAGGACTACGATACCTTGGCTGAACTCGCCGAATGGGAGCGCCGCCGAGCTTAGTAAGTAACCGCGCTTAAAAATTACCCTTCGCATCCCGGAAGATATCCCCGAGTAAAGGGAGAACGACACCCAAGGTGTCAGCAACTGCGCCGCGGGAGGACGCGGAATTGATAATCAGCGAGCCACAGCCGCGGTCAGTCATGCCAATGACCCCGCGGGAAAGGCCAGCCTTGTGCGAACTCTCCAGACCTTTGAGCAGCACCTGGGTTTCCAGCCCGTGAAGGCGGGCAGCGATGAACTCTTCGGTTACTTCAGGTGTGTAGTTGGTGGGACCGACGCCAGTACCTCCGATGACCACAATGACGTCGACGCCAGCCCGTACTTGCTCGCGCAGCGCTTCGGCCACGCGGGCGTAGCCTTCCGCAACGACATCGTGGCTCGCCACTTCGAGCCCCTGAACCAACAAAAGCTCCTTGGCCAAGGCGCCTGCAGAATCAGGCTTTGCGCCGCTCAAAACGCGGTCAGCGGTGACGATTATGGCAGCGGTGGCAGGTTTCATTTGGGCGTCCTTTACCTCGGTTTAATAGTGTGACATTTTTAACAGAAGCGAGTCATAAGCAGCGGTTTCCCACCCCTTAATGGGCTAACCAGCGAAAGGTCGGTATATGAAATGTTTTCGCAACACTAATGTTTCCTAATTAAACTCGGAGAACTCCGTAGAAAATGTCTCTTTTTAGGATAATTGAAACTAAATTGGACAGGGACAGTTTCTACGAGAAAACCGAGGAAAAATGACTGCACTTGACACGTCGGGCAAGACCATCCAAGGATGGAATCCCGAAGAAAAAGACCATTGGGATTCCAAAGTTGCGTGGCAAACCTTGTGGGTTTCCACCTTCGTACTGATCATCGGTTTTGCAACGTGGTACCTCGTTTCCGCAATTGCACCGATGCTCAACCAGATCGGCTTCGATCTCAGCAAGAGCCAGCTGTACTGGCTAACCTCCATTGCAGGCCTCGCATGCGGATTATTCCGCCTGCTGTTTATGTTCCTGCCACCTATCATCGGCACCCGCAAGCTGGTGTTCGTTTCCTCCCTGCTGTTCATCATCCCGATGCTCGGCTGGTTTTTCGCCGTGCAGGACACCTCCACCCCGTACTGGTGGCTTTTAACCTTGGCTTTCCTCTCCGGTATCGGCGGCGGCGTCTTTTCTGGCTTTATGCCTTCCACCGGCTACTTTTTCCCTAAGCGCATGTCCGGCACCGCCCTCGGCCTGCAGGCTGGCTTGGGCAACTTCGGTATTTCCTTCATTCAACTGGTTGCGCCGTGGCTGATGGGCTTTACCCTCCTGGGAATCGGCTTCGTGGCACCGCAGCGCACAGATGATGGCGCAATCTTCGTGCACAACCCGGCCATCTTCTTGGTTCCATGGGCACTAGTTGGTGCTGTTCTCGCATGGATGCTGCTCAAGGACGTTCCAGTCAAGGCAAACTTCCGCCAGCAGATCGATATCTTCGGCAACAAGAACACGTGGATCTTGACCGTTGTCTACTTGATGACCTTCGGCGCTTTCTCCGGCTTCGCGGCTCAAATGGCGCTTCTTATCAACCAGACCTTCGGCGCCGATTCCCAGTTTGCTGGCCAGTTCGATGATCTGCCGCGCGGTGCTGCCTATGCCTTCCTCGGCCCGCTGATCGGCGCGCTGGTCCGCGCGCTATGGGGCCCGCTATGCGATAAGTTCGGCGGCGCTATCTGGACCTTCGTCGGTTGCGTAGGCATGACGGTGTTTACTGCCCTTTCTGCACTCTTCTTAAACCCCTCCGACCCGAGCGAGTTCAAGGGCTTTTTGACCTGCATGCTCATCATGTTCTTCTTCACCGGCCTGGGCAATGCCGGCACCTTCAAGCAGATGCCAATGATTTTGCCGAAGCGTCAGGCAGGCGGCGTCATCGGTTGGACCGGTGCCATCGGCGCATTCGGCCCGTTCGTCGTAGGCGTGCTGCTTTCCATGATGCCCGCCGCCACGTTCTTCTGGGGCTGCGTTGTGTATTTCGCAATCACCTCTGTCCTCGTGTGGATCTACTACGCTCGTCCACGCGCGCCTTTCCCCGGCTAAACCACGCCTTTCTAAAGGAGTAACCCACCCCCATGACTGAAAATAAATCCGGCCCCAGCTCCCTTTTCAAGCTCGGCGCCTATCTACGCAAAGGCGAAGCCAGCGACTCTGGCCAACAGCTGTTTTTAAAGGGCGGCAGGCAGGCAGATGTCTTCTACCGTAACCGCTGGGCCTTCGACAAAATGGTTCGCTCTACACACGGCGTCAACTGCACGGGTTCTTGCTCGTGGAAGGTCTACGTCAAAGATGGCGTCATCACCTGGGAATCCCAGGCCGTGGACTATCCGACCACCGGCAATGACATGCCGGAATACGAGCCGCGCGGATGCCCTCGTGGTGCTTCTTTCTCCTGGTACACCTACTCGCCTACCCGCGTGCGCTATCCCTATGCGCGCGGCGTTCTGGTGGACATGTTCCGTGAGGAAAAAGCTAAAAACGGCGGCGACTCTGTCCTCGCATGGCGTGCCATCCAGGAAGATCCTGAAAAGCGCAAGGCTTATATCTCCCAGCGTGGCAAGGGCGGCCTGATTCGTATCAGCTATGAAGAAGCAATCGACATCGCTGCTGCGGCGCACGTTTACACCATTCGCAAGTACGGTCCGGACCGCATCTTCGGCTTTACAGTTATTCCTGCCATGTCGCAGGTCTCTTATGGCGCCGGTACCCGCTTCCTGCAAAGCATCGGCGGCGTCGCCCTCTCCTTCTATGATTGGTACGCCGACCTGCCGCCGGCATCTCCCCAGACCTTCGGTGATCAGACTGACGTGCCGGAATCCGGTGACTGGTACAACTCCTCCTATCTCATGATGTGGGGCTCCAACATCCCGGTAACCCGTACCCCGGATGCACACTTCATGGTGGAGTCACGCTACAAAGGCACCAAGGTTGTCGTGGTTTCGCCGGACTTCGCTGACAACACGAAGTTCGCCGACGAGTGGGCCCGCATCGAGCCGGGCTCGGATGCCGCTTTGGCCTTTGCCATGGGGCATGTCATCTTGAAGAAGTTCCACGTTGAGCGCCAAGAACCGTACTTCTTGAACTACATGCGCAAGTACACGGACTCGCCTTTCTTGGTCACCTTGGACAAGCGCGAGGACGGCACCTATACCCCAGGCAAGTTCCTCACGGCTTCCCAGGTCTCCGATACGGAGCTGAATTCCTCGCCAAACGCCACCCACCGTGGCCTGGTCATGGAAGAAGACGGCAAGGTAGTCGATCCGGGCGGCACCGTCGCTGACCGCTGGGACAACGACTCGGCGAAGTGGAACCTCTCCCTCGACAACGCCGATCCAGTCATGTCCATCGCAGAGACCGATTCCTTCGAGACCGCCGAGGTACTCTTCCCGCGCTTCGACCTGGATGCGGATCCAGCCGACATCGGCACCGACAAGCCTGTCGGCACGGGCATCGTGCACCGCGGTGTGCCGGTTCGTCGCGTCGACGGCAAGCTCGTGACCACGGTCTTCGACGTCATGCTCGCGCACTACGGCGTCAACCGCGAAGAGCTTAACTTGCCAGGTTCCTGGCCGAAGGACTTCTACGATGCCTCCGAAGTGGGCACGCCAGCCTGGCAAGAAGGCCTCACCGGCGTGCCTGCCGATACCGCCATCCGCATCGGCCGTGAGTTCGCGCAGAACGCAGCAGATTCCAAGGGACGCTCCCAGATCATCATGGGTGCCGGCGTCAACCACTACTTCCACGCAGATACCATCTACCGCACCTTCTTGGCGCTGACCTCGATGTGCGGCACCCAGGGTGTCAACGGTGGAGGCTGGGCTCACTACGTGGGCCAGGAGAAGCTGCGCCCTATCAACGGCTGGACCCAGTGGGCCATGGCCACCGACTGGCAGCGTCCTCCGCGCCACATGATTTCGACAGGCTTCTACTACTTCGCCACCGAGCAATACCGCTACGACAACTCCCGCGCCTCCCATCTGGGATCGCCCCTGGCCAACCACGGTGCCATCGGTGACAAGATGGTCTCCGACACCATGGCTGAGGCTATGCGTCGCGGCTGGATGCCGGCTTACCCGCAGTTCAACCGCAACAACCTATTGCTTGCAGCAGAGGCAAAGGAAAAAGGCGTCGACATCAATGACTACGTAGTAAGCCAACTCAAAGATGGCGACCTCGAGTTCTCCTACGACAACCCTTCGGCAGAAGAAAACTGGCCGCGCATTCTTTTGAACTGGCGTACCAACCTGCTGGGCTCTTCTGCAAAGGGCACCGAGTTCTTCCTGCGTCACTTGCTCGGAATCGACTCCGATGCCACGGCCGAAGAGCTCGCTGCCGAGGATCGTCCACGCACCATCAAGTGGGTTGATGAGGCTCCTGAGGGCAAGCTCGACCTCATGATGACCACGGACTTCCGCAATACGTCTACGACCTTGGTCTCTGATATCGTGCTGCCGGCAGCTACGTGGTACGAAAAGCACGATATGTCCTCGACGGATATGCACCCATACCTGCACTCCTTCAACGCGGCCATCAACCCGCCGTGGGAGGCGCGCACCGACTTCGAGGTCTTCCGCGACCTCGCGGCTTCGCTTTCTGCCAAGTCCGCAAAGTGGCTCGGCGTGCAAACTGACATCATCACGCAACCGAGCCACCACGACTCCCCCGATGAGTTGGGCATGCCAAACGGCATTGTGCCCGACGTCGAAAAGCTCGGCTTGGTGCCAGGGGTTACCATGCCGAAGCTGCATGTGGTGGAGCGTGACTACACCAAGATCTATGAGAAGTGGACCCACTTGGGCCCGCTGCCGGCCAAGGCCGGAACTGCGGTGCATGGCACCAAGTTCAACGTGGAAAAGCAGGTCAAGGAACTTGAGCTCATCTGTGGAACCTCGAAGACCTCGATGGGTGAGCTCATTGACTTGAGCAAAGACACAAAGGTCATCGACGCCATCTTGCACCTGTCCGGTGTATCCAACGGCGAGCTGGCAAAGCAAGGCTTCGAGTATCTGTCTTCGCGCACCGGCCGTGACATGACACCGCTTGCGACCTCCGATGAAGACGTGCGCATCAGCTGGGATTCCATCAAGGAGCGCCCGACCGAGGTCATCACCTCGCCGGAATGGACGGCTGACAAGCGCAATAAGCGCCGCTACACGGCGTTTAGTATCAACGTCGAGTTCGACAAGCCATGGCACACGCTGACCGGCCGCATGCACTACTACATCGACCACGATTGGTTCATGGACTACGGCGAGGCGCTGCCTATCTTCCGCCCACCGCTTGATCATCTGCATATGCACGGCGAATTCGCGCCGGGCCAGACCTTGCAAAATGAGCGCGGCGAGGTCGAGGTCACACTGCGTTATCTCACCACCCACAACAAGTGGTCGATTCACTCGCAGTACTTCGACAACCTGCACGTGCTGTCTATTTCCCGCGGCGGCCAGGTGGTCTGGATGTCGGACAAGGACGCCGCAAAGATCGGCGTGAAGGACAACGAGTGGGTTGAGGTCTACAACCGCAACGGCATCGTGTCCGCCCGCGCCATCGTCTCCCACCGCATCCCGGAGGGCACGATGATCTGCAACCACGCCCAGGAACGCACCGTTGGTACCCCAATCAACGAGTTCACCGGCCGCCGCGGCGGCACGCACAACTCGCTGACCCGTATCTCCATCAAGCCGGTCCATATTGCCGGCGGCTACGGCCAGCTGACCTATCACTTCAACTACATCGGCCCAACCGGCAACAACCGCGACGAAGTCACCCGCGTGCGCCGTCGCTCCCAGGAGGTTTCTTACTAATGAAAGTCATGGCCCAAATCTCCATGATCATGAACCTGGACAAGTGCATCGGCTGCCACACCTGTTCGGTCACGTGTAAGCAGGCATGGACCAACCGCGAAGGCACCGAGTACATCTGGTTCAATAACGTCGAAACCCGTCCCGGCGTGGGCTACCCGCGCACCTGGGAGGACCAGGAAAAGTGGAAGGGCGGCTGGGAGCTTACCGGCTCTGGCAAGCTCAAGCCCAAGGCCGGTGGACGCTTGAAGAAGCTGGCTACTCTGTTCCATAACCCGAACCTGCCGACGATCCAGGACTACTACGAGCCGTGGAGCTACCAGTACGAGGATCTGATGGGTGCCAAAGCTGGACAGAAGACCCAGCCCACCGCAAAGCCGGTCTCTCAAATCGATGGCCGCGAAATAAACAAGATTGAGTGGTCTTCCAACTGGGATGACAACCTGGGTGGTTCTGTTGAGACCATGGACCAGGACCCTACCCTGCACCAGATGAATCTGCAGGTAAAGAAGGAGATCGAGGATTCCTTCATGTTCTACCTGCCACGCATCTGCGAGCACTGCATGAACCCCACCTGCGTATCTTCGTGCCCTTCCGGCGCGATGTACAAGCGTGCTGAAGACGGCATCGTGCTCGTGGATCAGGACCAGTGCCGCGGCTGGCGCATGTGTGTCTCGGGCTGCCCTTATAAGAAGGTTTACTTCAACCACAAGACCGGCAAGGCCGAGAAATGTACGCTCTGCTACCCGCGCCTTGAGGTAGGCCAGCCCACGGTTTGCTCTGAAACCTGCGTGGGCCGCCTGCGCTACTTGGGCGTCATCTTCTACGATGCCGATCGCGTGGCCGAGGCCGCCGCGACGCCGAATGAGCAGGACCTCTTTGAAGCGCAAAAGTCCATCATGCTGGACCCACACGACCCTGCTGTCGTAGCTGCCGCACAAAAAGAAGGCATCCCGCACTCCTGGATCGATGCCGCGCAGAACTCGCCAATCTACGACCTCATCTTCAAGTACAACGTCGCGCTTCCGCTGCACCCGGAGTACCGCACGCTGCCGATGGTCTGGTACATCCCGCCGCTTTCGCCCATCGTGGACCAGGTAAGCGCCACCGGCAATGACGGCGAGGATCACAAGATCCTCTTCTCCGCGCTGTCTAACATGCGTATTCCGCTGGAGTACCTCGCAGGTCTTTTCACCGCAGGCGATACCGTGCCAGTTGAAAAGTCGCTGCGCCGCCTAGTCGCTATGCGCTCCTACATGCGCGATATCAACTTGGGCAACGAGCCACAGGAGGAGATTGCACAGGCCGTCGGCATGACCGGAGAGGACATGCTGGCTATGTACCGCCTGCTTTCCATCGCCAAGTACGACGACCGCTACGTCATCCCGACTGCCTCCCCGGAGACCCCGCGTGGCATCGCTTCGCTGGATCCTTTCGGCGACGTCGACCCGGCACGTGCGTCCGAGGACGTCTTCCACGACTTGGGCATGGGCGCGCCGGAGGCCTGCACGCATGGCGCAGCAGCAGGTTCCGGCACGGTTTCCCTGCTGTCGTGGACTGGTGACCGCCCCGATTCGATGTTCCCAAACCGGGACTAGGGGGGTAGGGCTGAAAGATGAATATCTTTGAAAAGCTTGCCACCCGTGCGGCTCAACCTCCGCAAGATGACGCCGTGGCAGGATACGGCACCGTCAGCGGTGTGCCTGCCGGCATCGGCTCTTTGGGCGGAGCTGCCGATGTCAAGCGCACGGCACGTACGCACACCGGCCAGGTCCCCACTGACTTCGTGACACCGGTGGCGGTCGATGAGACCCAGCGGCGCATCGTCGCCATGGCGGCCAGTGTCTTGCTGCGCTACCCGGAGGAGGATTTCCTCTCCCATTTGGACGTGGTCCAGGACCAGCTCGACCAGCTACCAATGGCGCTGGCAACGGACTTCATGGGCTTTATCGACGCCGCCCGTACCGCGGGGCTGCGCACGCTGCAGGAGCACTACGTTGAGACCTTCGATCAGCGCCGCCGCTGCTCGCTGTTTTTGTCCTACTACGCCGTCGGCGATACCCGGCAGCGCGGAATGGCCATCTTGTCCTTCTCCCAGCAGCTTGAGTCCTTTGGTTTCCAGCTGGCAGAAAATGAATTGCCGGACCACCTCTGCGTGGTTCTGGAAGCGCTAGGACTCGCCGAGGGCGAAGACCATGCGCGCGCCGTTGAGATGCTGGCGAGCTATCGCGAGGGCATAGAGGTGCTGCGTGCTGCACTTTCACAACAGGATTCGCCTTATGTGCGTCTTATCGTCGCCGTGTGCAAGGCGCTGCCGAAGGTAGATGCCGAAACCGCGCAGAAATACGTCGATCTCATTCGTACCGGCCCTCCAGCTGAAATGGTGGGCATTGCCGATCTTCCTTTCCCCACTGCCCAACCTGATCTCGTTTAAGGAGCACTCATGGATTATTTCAACAACTTTTTCTGGGGTGCCTTCCCGTGGCTGGCCATCGCCGCGTTTTTCGTCGGCATCTTCTGGCGCTGGCGCACCGACCAATTCGGTTGGACCACGCACTCTTCCCAGATCTATGAATCGAAGCTGCTACGCCTTTCCTCCCCGCTGTTCCACTGGGGCATGGTCTTCGTGGTCATCGGCCACCTGATGGGCTTGGCTTTCCCAAAGTCGTGGACGCGTGCAGTAGGCATCAGTGACCACGCTTATCACCTGTTAGCGACGATCCCTGGCTCCATCGCGGCGGTCGCCGTGGTTCTTGGCTTCGTGGGTCTGCTTTACCGCCGCATCGTTAATCGCTCAGTGTTTCTGTCCACCTCGAGCTCGGACAAGGTCATGTACTTCTTCCTGGCGCTAGCGCTGCTGTCTGGCACCATCGCGACGTTTAGCACCCAGGTCTTCGGCGGGCCACATGGCTATGACTACCGCGAGACCATCTCGCCGTGGCTGCGCCAGCTGCTGATCTTCAACATCCACCCGGAGTGGATGGCTGATGTTCCCTGGCAGTTCAAGGTCCACGTTTTGTGTGGATTTACCATCATCGCCGTCTGGCCTTTTACTCGCCTGGTCCACGCTTTCTCGGCGCCGGTGGGCTACGTCACCCGTCCGTACGTGGTCTACCGTTCCCGCGACCAGCGCGCCACGGATATGCGCTCACACACTGCGTGGGAGCCGGTGCGTTCCCACCGCGCGCAGCTCGACGCCAACGAGACTCCTGCCCACGGAGCTTAAGCACTAGATCGATTAGAGGAGCGAGGAAGATTTCTTCCTCGCTCCTTTTGTCTAAGCTCTACTGCGTGACCACAATCTTTCCGTGCTGGCCCTTTTCGGCCGAGGTCATGATGTGATTGACAAAGCTATAGGTGCCGGGTTCATTGAAGGTCATCTCCACGAAGCCGCCCTGCGCGGGTAGGAGATCCAGCGCCTGCGAACCCGAATCGCGACGGTCCTTAATCAGGTAGTCGCCCTCCTTGTACGCGGTGTCAAATTGCTCGCCCACCACGTGGAAAGACAACGGCTGGTCTGGGCCCACGTTGAGCAGCCAGATGCGTACCTTATCGCCCACCTTGGCATGCAGCGGCTCAAGGTCGTACTGATTCGGATAGTAATTAAACGCCATCAGGTCGTACTCGCCGTTTGAGACACGGTCGGCGTCGGCGCCATTTTCGTCGCCCAGGAAGATTTCGTCAGCAATCATTGTGTACTCCGCATCGACGTCGCCAAGCTCTGGCGGATCGATGACCACCGCACCGGCCATACCGTTAGCAATGTGCAGGCTCATCGGCGCCGTGGAGCAGTGATACATCCAGATGCCGGAGCGATGCGCGGTGAACTCGTAGGTTAGCGACTGGCCCGGGTCGATGGTCTTCATGTTCTCATCCGGGTTGACCTCGCCGGCGTGGAAGTCCACGGAGTGGCCCATGGTTCCCTCGTTCTTGATGGTGATCTTGAACTTATCGCCCACCTTGCCGCGCAGGGTTGGCCCTGGGGCTTGGCCGTTGAATAGCCAGCGCGTTTGTTTTACACCTGGTGCTACCTCGACCTCTTCCTCGGTCATGGTCCAGGTTTCCTCGTGCGTGGTTGCCTTTGCAGCCGGCAACACAGCATCGAAGGCCTTAAATCCCTCCCGTTCCTGGGTGCGCTCGGCAGCGCTGGGCACATCTGGGTGGCTAGCTGAATGATGGTGCATGCCAGCCATGGCGTCGCCTTCTGCAGGCGCGTCAGTGACGTTGACGTCGAAGACCATGCCCTGCGCCTTATGCCCCGCGATGGTGCAGTAGCCCTGGCTGGTCTCCTCGATGAGGCCGGCGTCTAGCTCGACGGTCTTGCCGGGTTCGACGCGGCCGGTTTCGTTGTCGCCGATCTTCAGGTCATGGACCATATCTCCGGTGTTTGTGAATTTCACCACCAGGTGGGTGCCCTTTGGCACATCGATGGAAGAAGGCACGAAGGACATGCCTTCCACGCTAACCTCAACGACGGTGGCATCAACGCCTTCGCTTTCCGACGCCCGTTGTGCCTTGGAAGTGCTATTGAACACCGCTAGAGCAATCACCGCGGCCAGGGCGATGCCGATGAGAATCCACGATGCCCAGTTGTTCTGAGCCGGTGGCTTAGGAGGTTGATTAGAAGAAACGCTGAGCATTTAGTTCTCCAGTCTTTTCTGTTTGGAAACGGCCACCGCGATGGCCAAAACGTTGGTGATAAGGCCAAGCCCCATCATGATAAGCCCGGCTATATCGGCCCCGAGCAAGCACAACATCGCACCTAGGTTGATAAGCACCAAGCGGGCGTATCCGCCGGAATCTGCGACCTTTCTGCCCAGTGTCACCTTGGCCGGGCCGCCGCCGACGAGGGTGGGCAGCAAGTGGTGTAGCACGCCCGTAACCAGTTGCATGAGCCCTGCGCCTACGAATGCTGGCATGAGCAGCAACGTCACCACGCGTGGGTAGACCCCTAAAATGGCGCAGACCGCGTCGGCGGCGCAAAGGCTAAGCATCCACAACAGTCCGGCGACGACCGAGACCGTCGCCGTGGTCAGCTGTGGTTTGCCCGCCAGCAGCGTGGCGAGGATGGGCTGGATGATGAGCAATGCCGCTAGCACCACCAGCAGCTGTGCCATTCCTGCTGCGCGGCTAAGCCCGAAAGAATTAAGGCCCAACGCGAGCGCCAAGCCAACGCAGTGGACGATGAGCGCCCTGGTGCAGCGCGCCCGCGCGGCGGGGGCAATCTTGGTGCCGCTCAAAGTAGGCAAAAGTGTGACCACTGTTGCCACGATGGTCAGCCAGGCAAAGCCCCAGACCATGCCTCGCGAGTGGGCGGCTACCAGGAGTGAATAGTTGCCCACACCATTGGCTGCTAGCACCACGAGCAACACGGAAACAATCACGAATGCTGCGGCCGCGATGTAGAAAGGCACCGTCACCGCGAAAGAACCGGCCAGTGATCCCCGAAGCGCCCGGTAGATATCGAAGCCATGCCAGCAGAAGGTAGCGATGATAAGAAGCGATGCGGCGTCGGAAAGCGGGCCCCAGTCAAACCCGGCGCGGTCAACGAGCAGCAGTACCAAGCCAACCTGGACAATCCCCACGCGCCAGGCCACGCCCTTGTACCCGCGGGCCTGCATGCGCGTGAGTGCCTCCGTGAAGTGCGTGGAATAGACGATGATGGCGGTGGTCATCGCACCGATGGTGAAGGGATGGATGAGGTCCCACCACACCACGCTTGCGCCTAGGTGGCTGGCGATGTTGATGACTATCCCAGCTACTACCCAGAAGCCGATGACGCAGGCGGCAATCATGTGCCAGCGCCCGCGTGCGGCCAAAGAAACGTCAGCGATGTGCACGATGTGCCTCCCACATGGTCAAAATAAAACCGCTTAAGACAAAGAGCAAGACTGCTATTACGTTAGTCATGCCGCCCACACGGAAGACAGTTGTTTGCGCGAGTGCGTCCGCGGCGATGCGCAGGACAAGACCGCCGTGCAATAGTGCGACCGGCAGGTAGAGCACGGTGCGATATGGCAGCTTCTTGCGAATGACGGAGGTCAGGATGATGGGCGCGTGTGCGAAAATCATCGACATCACAAACCCCAGGAAGACCGTGTGCACCGAGGCGTCATAGGCAAAGCCCGTTGCTTGGCCGAACGCCAGCCAGATGACTCCGGCGAGCGCCAACCAGAAGTAACCTGCCAGCATGCAGACTGCGGAATAGCGCGGCAGGCCGGTGCCGTGCACCAAATTCTTGGCCACATCCACGCGGACGGTGGTCACCGAAATCGCGAAGAGGAAAAGGCCCATCAAGCGGTAGCCCACCGCGGGGACTAGGACGAAGATGACACCGGCGGCTGCTAGCGCCAGAACGAGCACGGTGATGAGGTTTTCCGCTTTTGTACCGGCCATGGTCACACGGGCAAGCTCCATGCGCTCTCCGATGATGGTGCTCACCACGTACAGCACGCACAGCGGCATGGCCATGGCAAAGGAATCAGCCATGGCCCACAACAGGCTGGCCGCCACGCCGCCGATAACACCCGCCGCCTGCACGAGCACGGCTAGCGTGGGCTGCCGGCGATGAATCTCGAGATAAATTGCACCGAGGATGAGGAAGCTCCACGCAAAGAAGATGGCGGGGACAAACCGGGGTGCGCCCACTAGCAGGCTCACCACCGCCACGACGTGGCAGATGGGCCCTGCCCAGGCCCACGTTTTCTTGACAGCGACTACGCGCTCTAAGCCGATTGCTCCGCCGACGAAGCCAAAGACCATGAGCGGTCCATGCGCACGTGCAGCTGTGGACGTTGGTGCGACGCCCAGCAGTGCCGCGCCCGCATAAAGACCAACGAGCAACGCCGCTCCGGCAAAGGCCAGAAACACGAAACGATGCGCAATATTTTTCACGAGTTTTATCGTACTAATATTGGCGCTAAGGTGAAAACCAAAGCCTTCAAACCAAATGAAAGGACCATCATGCAACTGCCAATTACTGATGCCCACAAAGCAAGCGAAGTGCCAACCCTAAACGCCTCCGAAATCCCACACGCCGTGCGCCACGGCGCTATCCACGGCGCGCTGGGCACCCTCAACGTCGGCGAAGCAATGATCCTTATCGCACCGCACAACCCAGTGCCACTGCTCAAAGAAATCGAAGCCCGCGAAGAGTCCTTTGAGCTGGAATACCTGAAGGAACAACCACAGGACTTCCACATCAAGTTCACCCGCGTGGCGTAGCAGTTTTCTGCGACTTCCCCTCCCCATCTCTCACTCGAAATCGTGCAGGTGCGTAAATTTGGTGATTATGAAAAAATCTGCTGCTATTTGCCTTGCTGCCCTAGCCGCCTGCGCGCTTACCGGTTGCGCAGGCGGCGGGGATAAGCTCAACGTCTTCGCCGCCTCTTCAACGCGCGTGCTCAACCATGAGCTTGAGGCCGTCACGCCCATGCTGATTAACAATGGCGGTTCTGCTTCCCTGGTAGAACAAATCCATCAAGGCGCGCCTGCCGACGTGCTGCTTACCGCGTCCCAGGAGACCATGGACAAGGCGGTGGCCGCAGGCGATGTCGAGCAGCCTCGCGTACTGGCCACCAACTCCATGGTGATGGTGGTACCGCCGGGCAATCCTGGGCATATCCACTCCGTCCACGACTTGGATGAGACCGACTACTTCGTGCGCTGCGACCCTTCGGTCCCCTGCGGGGCGATCGCCGATAAAATCATGGCAGATCAGCACCTGCACGTGAGCGCCGATTCCAAAGAGGGCCAGGTCGCCGACGTAGTAGGCAAAGTGGCCAGCGGCGAGGCGGATGCTGGATGGGTATACTCCACCGATGCAGCAGCCAATCCTGACCTGGAGGTAATCCCCATCGAGGGCGCGGAGAAATTCCGCAACCAAATCTTGGGTGCCGTAGTCAAAAACAGCCCGCACCAGGATGCCGCCTCTTCGTTGCTGGACATGCTCGCTAACGACTTCGACGAGACCTGGTCGCGCTATGGCTTCGTGCCCGCCGACTAAACTGCTTTCCATGCATGTGCGCACCACCCCACCTCGCGCCCCCTGGCCTTTCGCCGTGGCGGGCGCCTTGGCGGTTTTATACGTCGCGGTACCAGTACTTGCTTTGGCCACCCGCGTTCCGTGGACGGGCCTTGGCACGGTGCTTTCTCAAGAAACTACCCACGACCTGTTACGCATCACGCTAACCTCGGCTGCTATTTCTGCACTGCTTGCCACCTTCTTCGGCACCGGCCTAGCCATCTGGTTGCACGGGCAAAACCGCATTGGCCAGGCGGTGCGCCTGCTGGTGTACTTGCCACTGGCGATGCCGCCGGTGGTCGGAGGGTTGGCGCTCAGCGCGGCGTTGGGCCGCCGCGGCCTTTTGGCCCCACTCTTGGATGCCTTGCAGCTAAACTTCGCCTTCGCCTTCGCCGGCGTCGTCGTGGCGCAAACCTTCGTCGCCCTTCCTTTCGTAGTGGTGGCGGTGGACTCCGCGCTGCGCCAGACCGACCATGAAGTGGCCCTGTCCGCGCGCCGGGTTGGCATGACACGCGGGGCCATCTGGCGCAAAGTCATGCTGCCGACCATCGCACCGGCAATCTTCACGGGTGGAGCACTCGCCTTTGCACGCAGCCTCGGCGAGTTTGGCACCACGATTACCTTCGCCGGTTCCATGCCGGGGCTCACCCGCACGATGTCGAGCGGCATCTATCTAGAACGCGAGGTCAGTGCGGACAACGCTTATGCGCTGTCTGCGATTCTCATCGGCCTCGCTGTGGTCTGTCTCGCCTGCGCGGGCATCCCATCGCTGCTACACCGTGAGCCTTCGCCGCAGGCGCATGCGCAGTCTGACATCGACGTCGCCAAGCTGCGCCAACTCAGCCTGCCGCCCGCCGCAGGCCAATTGGCGCCTTTCAAGGAAGCAGCCACCACGGCGGTCGTTGGCATCAACGGTGCCGGCAAGACCACACTGCTGCGTCGCCTCTCTGATGAGTCCCACGCCGTGATGCTGACGCAAAAGCCAGCGCTGCCGCCCCACTCGACGGTCGCGGAGGCTATCACTATGGTCACTCACGATAAGGCCGCTACTGCCGAATTGATTGCTGCGGCGGGCTTAAGCGAGATTGCGGAGATAAAAGCACGCGATCTCTCGGGCGGCCAGGCTGCCCAAGCTGGCCTCGTCCGCGCGCTGGCTGCACGCCCTTCCATCTTATTGTTGGATGAACCGCTAGCTGCTGTCGACGCCGCAGCTGCTGCGCAATGGCGCAAGCTGCTAGCTGCGGCGAGCCACGACCGGACCACCGTCATGGTCACCCATAATGTGCTAGACCTTTTGAGCCTGGCCGACGAGGTCGCAGTGGTAGAACGCGGCAAGATTCTCCTCCACGCTCCAACAAACGAGATCGTAGAAAACCCGCCCAATCACTTCGTCGCAAGGCTGCTCGGCAGGGTGGTTATCCAGGGAAGACTCGAACAAGGCGCCGTGATCCCCGATACCACCGGGCCAACTCGCTTTGTGCTAAGTCCGGAGGAGATAACTCTCACTGAGTCGGGCAGGTGGCAGGCGAAAATAAAGGATATTCGTGCCCATTCCTTAGACCGTGTAATCGCCGCGCTAGACCTTAGCGGCCAACACGTCGAGGCGGCGATTGGCATCGATCAAGCCAAAACATTGAGCGTGGGCGAGACGGTTTACTGCGAGATCTGCACTAAATAAATTACCGTCGCGGCACGTAGTGGCACATATCGCACCTCTATCATTGTCTTTTCTACGGGTCAGCGCTGTATCGTCATTATTAACAACCGATTAACCTTATAAATTATTCGAGGAGAAACATGCCCGTCCATGCACCGCGGTCCTCCACAGAACTTTTCCCAGAAGCACTACGCCTGTCACCCAAACAGCGAGAAGTTTTAAACGTTCTGCAGGAATATCCGCAAGGAGCACGCGCGGCGGACATCGCCAAAGACATGGACATGCATGTCAATACCGCGCGCGGCCACCTCGATGAGCTGGTACATGTAGGCGCAGTCCGCGTTATTACCGCACCGGCCAAGGGCCGCGGACGCCCTTCGCTGATTTTCCAGGTGCGCATCCCTGATAACCGCTCAGTGGCAGAAGAATACGTCACCCTCATTAGCGTTTTGGCAGAGATGTTGGCAGATAAGGAAGAGCTCAACGATTACGCCTCCGAACAGGCACGCGCAATTGGCCGCAAGTGGGCTGCCTCAACGCACCAGGACCAGTTTCCCTCCGCCAACGCGCTGACCCCGCTATATCGCAAGATGCGCGATATGGGATTTGACCCCACTGCATCGACTACCGAGCTCGAAGAAAATGGTCAGACCGACATGGAGCTGCATGCCTGCCCATTCGTAGCGGCAGGCATCAAGCCCTCCCCGTTCGTCTGCGCTATCCACGATGGTTTCTTGGAACAAGTCGCAGCTGATTCCGGCGAGCACCTCTCGCTTACGCTGGTTCCGAAGTCAGGCAACGGAACCTGCTGCGTAAACGTCAAGCAGACTGCTTAAGCCCGCGCTGCATGGACCTCGACCGGGCCTGCAACCTCCAGTGGGAGTACTCGCAGGCCCGCTTCGCGCGCATCCTGCAAGATTGATTCCTCAATAGGCTCAGTGTGCAGCACCATCGCGGTAGGGCCCGCACCTGAAAGGTAGGCCGCATAGCCGCGGTTGCGCAGACGGTTGACCCATTCCGCGGTAATAGGCAACACATCAGCACGATAAGGCTGGTGCAGCCTGTCACGGGTGCCTTCCCACAACAGCTCCGGATACTTTTGCAGTGCGACCACCTGCACGGCAGTGCGCGAGACGTTGAAGGAAGCATCGCCGTGCGTCACGTGCGAAGGCAGGACGCGGCGAACGGCTTGGGTGGAGGCATGGAAATCCGGTACCAAGGCTGTGGCCTGGATGGACTCGTGTACATCCACACTGACAGCGCGATATTCTGGCAAAGATCGGCCGTCAACCGGCACTGTGGTCCAGGAGACCACGGCATTGCCTAGCACGGACGCCGCGGCGTTATCGGGGTGCCCTTCAAAAGCAGAAGACAGCTGCACTAGCTGATCGCTGTTTAGCGGTGAGCCTGCCAAGGCATTGCCCGCTGCAACGCCGGCGACGGCAGCGGCGGCCGAAGAACCAAGACCACGCGACTGTGGGATGTTGTTATTGCAGGTAACGCGCAGACCCGGCACCGCAGCATCCGCCGCATTCAGCGCGGAACGGATGGCTTTAACTACCAGATGAGAGTCATCGCGTGGCAAGTCCTCTGCTCCCTCACCGAAGATTTCTACCTCCAGCCCAGCGGGGATGACCTCAACCTCGACGGTGTCATAAAGGCTTAACGCAATGCCGAGGGTGTCATAGCCGGGGCCCAGATTAGCTGAGGAAGCAGGGACTTTTACCGTGGCCTTGACACCTACCTCTACCTCCGTGCTCACAGCTGGCCACCGTCCAAGCGAATAACGGAGTGGACCGCCTTGACATCATCAAGCTGGCCCAGCTCCTCGACGATGCCCTGCATCTCATGCTCCAACGCGGTGTGGGTGACCACGATGAGGCGAGCGATCCCGTCGCCGTCTTCCTGGCGCACAGTGCGCAGGGAGACGTTGTGCTTGGCAAATAGCGCGGAGATCGCAGAGAGCACGCCTGTGCGGTCTACGACTTCCATATCGATGTGATAGCGGGTGTATACCTGACCAAAGTCTGCTATCGGCAGGTTAGCGTAGGTGTTCTCCCCCGGCGCACGGCCGCCGTGAACGATGTTGCGGGAGGCGCCGACGACGTCGCCAAGCACCGCAGACGCCGTCGGGTTACCGCCGGCACCGTTGCCGTAAAACATCAGGGAGCCAGCTGCCTCGGCTTCGACGAAGATAGCGTTATAGGACTTGCTGACGGATGCCAGCGGGTGCTCCTTAGGGACCAAGGTCGGGTGCACGCGTGCGTTGACGGACTCATTGCCTTCCGCATCACGCAGGCGCTCGCAGATGGCCAGCAGCTTGATGGAATAGCCTGCCTGCTGTGCGGCGGCAATATCCTCAGCAGTGATGTTGGAAATGCCCTCGCAATAAACATCGTCGAAGGTAACGCGGGTATGAAAGCCCAAAGACGCGAGGATGGCCGCCTTCGAGGCGGCATCATGGCCCTCGACATCGGCAGTTGGATCGGCCTCGGCATAGCCTAGCCGCGTGGCCTCAGCGAGCGCGTCCGCGTAGGAGGCGCCCGTGGACTCCATCGCGTCCAAAATAAAGTTGGTGGTGCCGTTGACGATGCCGGAAATGCGTTGAATCTGGTCGCCCGCGAGCGAACGACGCAGCATTCCCACGACCGGGATGGCAGCAGCCACTGCCGCCTCGAAGTAGAGGTCCACGCCAGCGTTATCGGCAGCTTCTGCCAGCTCGTCCGCATGAGCAGCCACCAGCGCCTTGTTCGCGGTAACCACAGACTTACCGGCATTCAGCGCAGCCAGCACGAGCTCGCGGGGGAAATCGATACCGCCGATGACCTCGACAACCAAGTCGATGTCGTCGCGCATGACTAGGGCCTTCGCATCGTCGGTGAGCAGATCCTTCGGCACGCCAGGACGCAGCTTATTTTTGTTCTGCACGGCGACGCCGCGGATTTCTGCGGGACCGCCAATGCGGTGGGCAAAGGCATCAGCGTTTTCCCCCAGCAGGCGGAAGACCTCGGCACCAACGGTGCCGAAACCAAGCAGCGCGATGCCTACAGCTTCGCCTTCGCCTTTACCAGTGCGGATCTTGGTCTGTGAAGTCATATCGTCCCTTAATCGTTAGTAGTTAAATTGCTACCCACACTATACGGAACGAGCTGTCTAGTTTTTGCGCTTCCAGAAGATTCTTTTGCTCAACAGTTAAAAGCGGTGAATTTAATCAATTTCAAGGGCCATTAGGTCCTCGACTGTCTCGCGACGCAGCATCAAACTAGCCTCACCATCGCGCACGGAGACCACGGCCGGGCGCAGCGCGCCGTTGTAGCGCGAGGCCATCATGTACTGATAGGCGCCGGTGGTGGCGAAGGTCAGCAGATCCCCTGGCTTAATGTCGCCCGGCAGCTTGCGTTCACTAACCAAGATGTCACCGGACTCGCAGTGGAAGCCCACCACGCGGGAATCCACTGGCTCGCCTTGAGTCAACCGGTTAACCACACGCACGTCATATTCCGACTCATAGAGCGCGGGGCGGATATTATCCGACATTCCGCCATCGACTGAGAGATAACGGCGTATCGGCAGCTCGGCCTTACCGGTCTCTACGTCTTTGACGGTGCCCACCGAGTACACGGTTACCGCAGAGGCGCCGACCAGCGAGCGGCCCGGCTCGACCAGAACGAAAGGCGCATCGATGCCCAGTTCGCGAGCGGTGCGCTCCACTGCGGCAAGCAGATCTTGGGCCAGCTTGGCGACGTCGAGAGCTTCCTCGTACTCCATGTATGGAATGCCGAAACCGCCGCCCAGGTCGAGCTCCTTGAGCGCTACCCCCAGCTCGGTATGGATGCGCTTATAGAGCGAAAGCACGCGTTCGGCGGCCATTTTAAAGCCATCAGCATTGAAAACAGACGAACCCACGTGACAGTGCAGCCCCACCAGCTCCAGGTTTTCAGCTTCCAGAGCTGCCTTGGAGGCACCAAATGCCGCACCTGTGGCCAGGGAGATGCCGAATTTTTGATCCTCATGCGAGGTTGCGATGAATTCGTGGGTGTGGGCATCGACGCCGGGCTTGACGCGAATCATGACTGGCTGAACGCGGCCGGCCGCACGCGCGATTTCATCAAGCTGCGCCAGCTCACCCTCATTGTCGAGCACGACGTGCGCTACACCATTGTCCACACACAGCTGTAGGTATTCGCGCTCTTTGTTGTTGCCGTGCGCGGTCATGCGCTCCGGCGGGAAACCAGCTGCCAGGGCTACTTTGGCCTCATTGAGGGAAGCCACGTCAAGGCATAGGCCTTCCTCGGCCACCCACTTCACGATGCGCTTGGTCAAAAATGCCTTCGATGCATAGTGCACGTGCTCAGGTCCGCCGAAGGCACGTGCCATGTCGCGGCAACGAGAGCGGAAATCGTCCTCGTCAAAGACATAGAGCGGCGTGCCGTATTCCTGCGCGAGCTCTGTAAGTGGCAGGCCGGCGATGGCGACCACGCCATCGTCCTGGCGCTTGGCGTTGCGCGGCCAGACGTGGGCTGGAAGCTGGTTGAAATCCATTTACATCTTCTCCGGGGCACTGACACCCACCATGGTCAGAGCGTTGGAGAGGACCTGACGTGCGGCGTCGGCAAGCGCGAGGCGTGCGATGTGGATTGGCTGCGTTGCCTCGTCCGCCTTCGGCAGCACCTGGCACTGGTCATAGAAGCGGTGGAACACAGCCGCCAACTCCTCGGCGAAGCGGGCGATGCGGTGCGGCTCGCGCAAGGTCGCTGCGGTGGAGACAACCTCAGGGAACTCGCCCAGAGTGCGAATGAGATCGCCTTCCTTCTCGTGTGTGAGAAGCGCGAGATCTGCATCTGCCATAGCTGCGGCATCAAGGCCCAGCTCTTGTGCCTTGCGCAGGATGGAGCAGATGCGCGCGTGGCCGTACTGAACGTAGTAAACCGGGTTATCGGAGGACTGGGAAGCCCACAGGCCCAAGTCGATGTCGATGGACTGATCCACGGAAGAACGCACCAGGGAGTAGCGTGCGCCATCGACGCCGATGGCCTCGACGAGATCGTCGAGGGTGATGACGGTGCCGGCACGCTTGGACATCTTTACTGCCTGACCGTCACGCAGGAGGTTGACCATCTGGCCGATGAGCACCTCGACCTGCTCTGGGTTATAGCCCATGGCAGCAGCGGCCGCGCGCAGGCGGGCGATGTAACCGTGGTGATCCGCGCCCAGCATGTAGATGGCCAGGTCGTGGCCGCGGTCAAACTTGTCAGCTACGTAAGCGATATCGCCAGCGATGTATGCGGCGTCGCCGTCAGACTTGATGACCACGCGGTCCTTGTCATCGCCGTAGTCGGTGGACTTCAGCCACCATGCACCATCTTCGAAGTAGAGCTTCTCGTTGTCCTTCAGGTGAGCGACGGCCTTTTCGACGGCGCCGGACTCAAAGAGGGAATTCTCGTGGAAGTAGACGTCGAAGTCAACGCCAAACTCGTGGAGAGAATCCTTGATGTGCGCGAACATCATCTCCACGCCGGAGGCGCGGAACTTCTCGCGGACCTCGTCTAAAGAACCTTCCAGTGCGTTCGGGACCTGCTCGACAACCTTGGCCGCAATCTCCTGGATGTAGTCTCCGCCGTAGCCATCTTCCGGGGTCGGCTCGCCCTTGGCCGCAGCAACGAGGGAGTTGGAGAAACGGTCAATCTGGCGACCGTGATCGTTGAAGTAGTACTCGCGAGTAACCTCAGCTCCCGAAGCCTCGAGCACGCGCCCCAGGGAGTCACCTACTGCTGCCCAGCGGGTGCCACCTAGGTGGATTGGGCCGGTGGGGTTCGCAGAAACGAACTCCAGGTTGATCTTCTGATCCTTATAAGCATCATTGTGGCCATAAGAAGTACCGGCCTCGCGAACCTGGCTGACGATTGCGCCCTGCGCAGCAGCGGCCAGACGGATGTTCAAAAAGCCTGGGCCGGCGATCTCCGCGACGTCGATAGCAGCGTTTTCTGCCAGCGCCTCAGCGAGCCAGGTGGCCAGATCACGCGGATTCACGCCAGCCTTCTTGGCTACCTGCAGGGCCAAGTTGGTGGCGTAGTCACCGTGCTCGGGATTACGCGGACGCTCCACGGTCACGGTCTCAGGAAGGACGGCGGTGTCGAGCTCGTGTTCGCTCAATACAGCGACTGCGGTCTCTTTAATAAGCACAGAAAGATCTACGGGATTCATAGCGTCAGAGTCTATCGTCCCGCGCTGACATGAGCAGCATCAGGCACGCGTTGGAGCTTTTTATGACAGCAAGCAACTTGTGTGACATATGCCCCTTATTGCGAAACTGTCGCGACAAGGCTCGCTCAAGTTTTAGGCTTTAGGAAGACTGAGTATTAAATAAAACGCTCGTTTTCCTTCTAGAGACTTGGGTAACTATGAACACTTTCCAAATATCGACGGATGCGATCGGCGGTAGCCTTGGCCTTTCCGCTGCCGTAGCGACGCTACCGCTTATCGCCTTCTTCATCATGTTGCTGGGTTTTAAGGCCCGCGCACACACCTCGGGCGCAGTTGCCCTCACCGTCGCACTCCTCATCGCCACCTTCGGCTTCGATATGCCAGCAGGCATGGCCTTTTCCTCTGCGGTGCGCGGCGGCCTGTTTGGCCTGCTTCCCATCGTCTGGGTCATCATCACCGCCATCTGGTTCTACGAGATCACTGTAGCTTCCGGCCGCTTTGAGGATCTGCGCAAGACCTTCGACCTGCTTGGCGAAGGCGATATCCGCATCCAGGCCATCCTCATCGCGTTCTGCTTCGGCGGCCTCCTCGAAGCCCTGGCAGGCTTCGGTGCTCCGGTAGCGATTACCGCAACGATGATTCTGGCATTGGGTGTCAAACCACTGAAGGCTGCCACCACCGTCCTTATTGCCAATACCGCGCCCGTTGCCTTCGGCGCCGTGGGTATCCCCGTTACCACCGCGGGTGAAGTTGGCGGCCGCACCGCGGAGCAGACCGCCGATATTGCGGGCCTGATTTCCTTGCAGGTCTTGCTAATCGCAGCCGCAGTTCCATTTTTCATCCTCTTTATCCTGGACGGTATGCGCGGCGTCAAGGAGGCAGCACCTGCCGCCGCAGTCATCGGCGGTTCCTTCGCCATCGCCCAGTGGGCCGCGGCCAACTTCTTTGCCTACCAGCTGACTAACGTTGTGGCCTGCATCGTTTCCCTGGGATGCGCATTCGTGTTCCTGCGTATGTGGAAGCCAAAGGGCGTTGCCGAACTGCGTCAGCGCATGGAGATCCCAGCACAGGAGGAGGTCACCGATCTTTCCGGCGTCCGCATCTGGATGGCGCTGCTTCCCTACGCCGTGGTTACCGCAGTCTTTGCGCTTGCCACCGCCGTGCCCAAGCTCTTTGGTTTCTGGAAGATTAAGTTCGCTTGGCCGGGCCTGGATGGCACAGTCCTTGACTCTGCCGGCAAGGCAATGGACACCTCGTTTAGCTTCAACGTCTTTGGTAATCCCGGCACCTTGCTGCTGATTTCTGGACTAATCGTGGCAATCATCTTCTGGATTTTCAATGAAGGCGGCCACTACCATCTGGCAAAGTCCGCGCCGCTTGCCAAGTTTGGCGAGGTCTGCGCCCGCATGAAGTTCTCGGCCCTTACGATTATCTTGGTCCTAGCCTTGGCTTACACCATGAATTACTCCGGCCAGACCATCTCCATTGGTGAGTTCGTGGCGTCGGCAGGCGGCATCTTCGCCCTCTTCGCCCCCGCCCTGGGCTGGATTGGCACGGCAGTCACTGGCTCGGACACCTCAGCCAACGCTCTCTTTGCTAACCTCCAAGTCACCGCCGCCGAGCGCATCTCCGTCAATCCAGACCTCATGCTTGCTGCCAACACCGCCGGCGGCGTGGTGGGCAAGATGATTTCCCCGCAGTCTCTGGCCATCGCCGCAACGGCCGTCAAGATGGAAGGCGAGGAATCCCGCATCCTGAAGGCCGTGGTGGGCTACTCTCTCGCCTTCCTGGCCACGGTCTGCATCATCGTGTTCCTAATGACCAATGTGTTGGGCTTCCTAGTTCCATAGCCGCAATTTTCAAAGCCAAAAAGTCGCCGCACCTACCCGGCTATTAGGTGTGGCGACTTTTGTATACCCCCAAAAGGTTTGAACTTGCCAGTGACGCATGACTCACTTGGCGCCGCAGATCGGACATTGACAAAAGCCGTGCATCCATCTGCGCACGTAAGCAATTTCGCAACACTAGTGTTGTGTAATAACCCCAGTTAAACAGGTCTTTTTCGACAGAATATCTGCGGAGTTATCGGTAGTATTTATCCTACAACGAAAAACATTTGCCTGAGCCTCATGCATCCAGCTCATCGGAGGAAACTTGGGCAGTAAAAGGAGCGCAAAGTATGCGAATTGCACTATTTTCCACGTGCATTGGTGACGCCCTCTTCCCGGACGCACACAAAGCAACCGCACTAATCCTCTCCCGCTTGGGCCACGAAGTGGTCTTCCCGGAAGAGCAGACCTGCTGCGGACAAATGCATATCAATACCGGTTATCAGAAGGAAACCCTAGGGATGATCCGCAGCTATGCGGACGCCTTCGCGGATCCTTCCATTGACTACGTAGTCTCCGCTTCTGGCTCCTGCGTCGGCGCAGTCCGCGAACAGCACGCCAAGATTGCTGACCGCTTCGGCACCTCCGCTGACGTCGACGGCGCCAAGATTGCTTCCCAGAAGACCTTGGACCTCCCGGAGTTCTTGGTCGACATCGAGCAGCGCACCGACTTAGGTGCCTTCTTCCCGCATAAGGTCACCTACCACGCTTCCTGCCATGGCTTGCGCTTTTTGAAGTTGGGTGACCGCCCGTACCAGCTGCTGAGCAAGGTCGAGGGCATCGACCTCGTGCCGCTAGAAAACGTGGAAGAGTGCTGTGGCTTCGGCGGTACCTTCTCTATTAAGAATCCTGAGGTCTCCCAGGCCATGGTCTCGGACAAGACCCGCCACGTAAAGGACACCGAGGCTGAGTACTTGACCGGCGGTGACTCTTCCTGCCTGATGAACATCGGCGGCGCCCTCTCCCGCCAGCGCAGTGGCGTGCGCGTTATCCACATGGCCGAAATCCTGGCTTCCACCAAGGAGCACCCATGGACCCCTGATACGGCCGCATATTCCAAGGAGAAAATGCTCTAATGACTTCCTTCCTCGATACCACCCCACCGCGGGCGCCCGAAGGTTACGGCAACCTGCGCGGCAGCAAGGCATTCGTGCCGCTGGCACACGTCGGCCTGAACAACGCTACCCAGCGCCGCAACCTGCACCACGCCACCACCACTATTCGCAATAAGCGCGCCAACGCCGTCGAAGAGCTACCGGATTGGCAGCAACTGCGTGACGCCGGCTCCGCCCTCAAAGAGGACGTGGCAGCCCGGATGCCTGAGCTCCTCCTCCAGTTTGAGGAAGAGGTAACCAAGCGCGGCGGCATTGTTCACTGGGCCCGCGACGCCAAGGAAGCCAACGAGATCATCGAGGGCCTTATCCGCGAGACCGGTGAGACCGACGTCGTCAAGGTCAAGTCCATGGCAACCCAGGAAATCGGCCTGAACGAGCACCTCGAGTCCGTAGGGATCAATGCCCGCGAAACCGACCTGGCTGAGCTCATCGTTCAGCTGGGCGAGGATAAGCCCTCCCACATCCTGGTTCCAGCCATCCACCGCAACCGTGCCGAAATCCGTGACATCTTCGTCAACAAAATGCCGAACACGGATGAATCCCTAAAGGCTGAGCCAGCCGAACTCGCGGAGGCTTCTCGTACCTTCCTGCGCGAGCAGTTCATGAAGGCCAAGGTCGCCATCTCCGGCGCGAACTTTGGTGTCGCAGAAACCGGCACCATCAATATCGTGGAGTCTGAGGGCAACGGCCGCATGTGTCTTACCCTGCCGGAGACCCTGATTACTGTGATGGGCGTCGAAAAGCTCGTGCCAACATTCCAGGACCTTGAGGTCTTCCTGCAGCTTTTGCCGCGTTCTTCCACGGCAGAGCGCATGAACCCGTACACCTCGATGTGGGCGGGCGTAACTGAAAACGATGGCCCGCAGAACTTCCACCTCGTTCTGCTGGATAACGGCCGTACCGCAGCACTATCCAGTCCGATCGGCCACCAGGCACTCAAGTGCATCCGCTGCTCCGCCTGCCTGAACGTATGCCCAGTCTACGAACGCGCCGGCGGCCACGCCTACGGCTCGGTCTACCCAGGCCCCATCGGCATCTCCATTACCCCGCAGCTAACCGGTATCAAGGACCACCACGATCCTTCCGCCAGCCTGCCTTATGCTTGCTCGCTCTGCGGCCGCTGCGACGAAGTCTGCCCAGTCAAGATTCCGCTGACCGACGTCATCTTGGAAAACCGCCACCAAAAGGTCACCAACGCTACCCCGCCGGTGGAATCCAAACTGTTTAGCGCGGTTCAGCTCGTGTGGGGCCACCCAAAGGTCTGGAACCAGATCACCCACATGGTCGCTCTCGGCCGAGTATTGGGCGGCTTCAACGGCGTCATCGATAACTTGCCTTTGTTCCTCTCCGGCTGGTCCGACGCCCGCGATACTGCAGTCCCCCCGAAGAAGTCTTTCCGTCAGTGGTTTGACTCCGATGAAGCTAAAGAATTGCTCGCCCAGGCCAAGAAGGAGGGCATCAAGTGAGTACCGCCAAAGAAGAAATCCTGAAGCGCATTCGCACCGCGCAGAAGCAGGCAGGCCTGCCTGAACACGTCGACATCCCGCGCGAGTACGAAACGCAGGGCACGCTAAACGCGGATGAGCTGCGTGACATGCTGGTTGACCGCCTAGAGGATTACAAGGCGGAGGTCCACGTTACGGATGAAGTTTCTCTGGCCCAGACCATCTCGCAGGTCTTCACGGACAAGAATTGCTCCACTGTGACCTATGCACAGGGCATGGACGCCGCGCTTATCGACGCCATCACCTCCGACGTCACCTTAACCGCCGACGATCCCACGTCTGACCCACGCGAGCTGGATACTGTCGACGCCGTGCTCACTGAGTCCCACGTAACTTCCGCACAGACCGGCACCATCGTACTGGAGGCGGGCCCGCTGTGCGGCCGCCGCGCTCTCACGCTGGTCCCAGACCGCCATGTATGCATCGTACGCAAAGAGCAGGTGGTCTACGGCGTGCCGGAGATGGTCTCGCGCATCAATCCGGACTTCCCAGCAACCTGGATTTCCGGCCCGTCTGCTACTTCCGATATTGAGCTCTCCCGCGTCGAGGGCGTGCACGGTCCGCGCGATCTCATAGTCATCATCGTGAAGTAAGGCTCGTATGCGGAACTCACCCCGCATTAGCTTCTAACTACTGGCATGCGCTAGAATCACACCGTTGATATCTGGCGCATGCCACCTATCATTTGCCTCCGTAGCTCAGCGGATTAGAGCATCGGTTTCCGGTACCGAAGGTCGCAGGTTCGATCCCTGTCGGGGGCACAAATTCTCCCCTCGCTTGCTCGGCGTTCAACCCGGCAGGCGAGGGTTTTAGCTTCGTATCCACATTTTCCATTTCTTGCAGCTTCCAGATATCTCTAGCGCATCGCCGTCGCTCGATATTAGGAATCCCCCCTACCACACGAAGTCAAAGAATCATTCCTAAGAATGATCTCGCGGGCTGTAAGGTCAGGGCCATGGAATCAACGTCTCGTCCGAAGCGGGCCTACCTCTCGTTTATCGCTACCGCGTTAGCGTTCTTCGTGGTACCGGGGATTGTGGGCGCAACTCTTAGTGGGAGTACAGCGACTGTGACCATGCTGGTGCTGCTGCCAGTGATGGCATTGGCATTAGGCATGCTGGATGGCCGGCTCTTCCGCTATACGCTGTCCTTTCCGCTCATTGCGGCCTTTATGTTTTGGCTTTCTACCAAGGTCTACTACAACACCGGTACGTGGATTTACGCAGTTGAAGTCGTCCTGCTTGCTTGGTTGGGCAGCTGGTTAACAGGAAGGAAGGCCTAGGTCATGGAAACGTGGACGCTTGACCATCCGGAGGCCGGAAAACTCGAAGTCACGGTCGGCCCCGATGTGGAGTTTGCTGCAGCTTATGAAGACTGGCCGCAAGAACCAAGCGAGCAAGAATACACCGCCCTGGACGCCAACATGCCGCTTAAAGAAAGAATCCGGGCATTCATTGATAATCCACCTATTCGCGTGCAAATTTGCCGCGATGGCGAAGTCCTTGGAAGGTACACCTCGTTGTCTTCGGCGCGAGTGGCACTAAAACAAATCGATACCGACGAGCTGCACAGCTTAGAGTTTGTCAACCGCACGAAGCCGCACCTCAAGCTCCACGCGAATGCTCTCGACGAGTTGCTCGAGGTGACCTATCACAACGGCTCAGAGGTGGTCGAGTTCGATCCACCAGCTGGCAGCCGTGGAGCGCGGCGTCGCGAAGAGATGGAGCAAAGCCCCGTTAAACGCGTGACCTATCCCCTCCTCGCGGGCCTTGGTAAAGGCGGTTGGGCGTTGGCCGTTATCGTGCTCGGCCCAATCCTGCGCAAGCTGTTGGACTTGCTGCCTATCCCCGACATCAACTGGCCGGATCTGCCAGATCTCCCCGAGCTTCCCCAAATCCATCTGCCAACCATCAGTATCGATTGGCCAGGCATCAACTGGCCGAACATCGATTTCCCTGACCTCCCGGCGCTGCCCGAGTGGATGGTTTTCTTGCTCGACAACTCGAAAGTGTGGGTGCCCATCGTCATCGGTATCGTCATCGGCGTGATATCCATCCGCAACCACAAAAAGTCCGAACAGCATAAGAGGCAATGGCAGGACGGCGGCGAAGATACGAGAAAAGAAAATCCTCAGCATTAATACGCGGGCGCGCATAAGCTGGTGTTAAAGACCCATAATCCCTACAAGGAGGTACCTGACATGTCAGATCTGCGCACCGACCATGGCCCGACCCCTTATGTTCTCAACATCGAAGAGACCACCCTGGCTAACGATGCTTTCCGTGACACCCTGTGGACCGGCCAATACCTGCAGATGACCGTCATGTCTATTCCTGCCGGCGGCGAAATCGGCGCGGAGGTCCACGATGACCATGACCAGTTCCTGCGCCTCGAGTCCGGCCAGGGCCGCATCATGATTGGTGAAGACAAGGACAACCTAGACATCGACCAGGTAGTCGAAGACGACTTTGCCATCTTCGTACCAGCTGGCAAGTGGCACAACTTCGTCAACGAGGGCTCCGAGCCGGCAAAGCTCTACTCCATCTACACCGCACCGGATCACGTTAAGGGCACCATTCACGAGACCAAGGAAGACGCGGACAACGATCCGAACGAGCAGCACTAATTGCGGCAGGCTTTTAAAACGACAAAATGGCGGTCCAGAAGATGGGCCGCCATTTTAATATTTAGCTATTGAGCTTTGAGTTCTCCAAGTACTACTTGATGAACGGGTTTACGATCTCCTGGGTGATGTCCAGGGAGCCGTGCTCGATGTAGAACATGCCGAGGAACATAGCGGTAACGAGAACGAAAACCAGGAGCATGTTCGGGATCCACTGGACGAACACAGATACCCAGCCGTCAGCCTTGTCACGTGCAGCTGCTTCGCGCTGTTCCTGTGCCTCGTATTCGTTCATAATCCGTTGTTTCCTTTCACTGCGCCTTGTACTCCCTAGGCACACCTCGCCTAGCAAGAGTAATCACTGGCACTAACTTTAGCAGTAGATCGTTATGAATTTGTAGTTATCCACCGTTTGATTGACACCATTGCGGCCTGTTTTAAATACCAGGGTCCTCGTTGTTTTCGAGGGCGTCGACAAAAGCGTCTCTATCGGCGAACATGCGGTTGATATCGGCTTCTTCACCAACAATCCAGTGGCCGCTTTCCTCGTCAAAGGTAATTGCAGCGTCTGGAAACTTCTCCAAAGCGGCGTCCATGGCAGCCGCCTGTTCTTCCGTAGCAATTCCCTCAAGGTGAGCTTCTGGGTCGCCCAGGTCATCGAGAACAGTGATGTTGTAGTGCGGGTACTGGCGCTTAGGGTGCTCGAAGAGCTCTTGTCCCATCATGGTGGTGTCTCCTTTTGGGCTACATATGAGTTAGGCTGTGGCGCTAAGCCACATGATAGGTCAGCTTTGGTCGTGTTTTGGCCGGCAACCTTGCAAGCCTAAACCTGAGGCTCTGCTTGACCGTGCAGAAGTTCCTCGGGTACGAATCCCTCGTAGCCAGGGACGTTCTTTACTGCTAGCACCCCTTTGAAGAAGTTAACCAACGAGGGAACATCTTCCTCGCTTAGGTGATCAAAGACAAGACGGCGCACGGACTCGACGTGCTCAGGCACGGCGCGCTCGAGGCGGGTAAAACCGTCATCCGTTATCTTTACCACCACGCCGCGGGCATCGCCGACGCTCTTGCACTTGGTGACGAGCCCGCGCTTTTCCATGCGCGTTACTTGGTGGGATGTGCGGGAACGGTCCCAATCCAGCTCGGCACACAGCTCGCGCAGGCGCATCTGATGGTCTTTTTGCTCGGACAACGTCACTAGGACGGCGAACTCAGAAGCAGAGACTTCCCCACCGGACATGAGAGTTTCTTCCATGCCGCGATTGATCTTGCGGATGGATCCAAGAAGCAGGCGCCAAAGCTCCTGTTCCTCCTCGTTAAGCCAGCGGGTTCCCGTAGTCATGCAAATAACAGTACACACTGGCTTTACTGAGAAAAACTAAACCTTCAGCGCGTCCATGGCAAGCTCCGTGCGCTCCGGTACACGCGCGTATCGCTGCGGCATACATGTAAGCACGAGCACCTGCGAATGCTTGCCTACCTGGGCGAAGAGCGTCGACATCAGGTTCAGGCGTGTCGAGTCGGTAGAGCCCAGCGCATCGTCCACGATGACGGGCACACCGGACTCTTGAACGAGCCCGGCGATAGCAAACCGTGTAAGGATGGCCAGCTGTTCCTTCGCGCCGCCGGAAAGCGAACCCATATCAATGGTTTGGCCGTTGCGGCTACGCGCGGTGACAACGAGCTCCTCGGAGAGCTCGAAGTCGACGTCACCGCCGAAGACGGTGCGCGCGAGAGCATTAAGCTTTGTCACGAAAGGCGCGGCGTAGCGCTGGCGCGCAGCATCGCGATGCTTAAGCAACAGCTCCCGCAGATAGCGGGCAGCATTTGCACGCTTTTCGACGGCCGCGAGTACCTCCCGTGAGATTTCTAGCTCGGCGCTGGCTGCAGCCAGGCGTTCGGCCACACCAGAGTGCATCTCGATTCGGCCGACATATTCGCGCATGTCGCCGTCGGCACTCAAAATTGCGTTGTTCAGGCTACGTACCTGTTCCTCCGCGCCCTTGTGCAGAGCAAAGACCGTATCGACGTCGATGGCGCTTAGTTCTCGCAGGCGTTCGCGCTGCTGCTCCAGCTGCACCTTCGCCGCATGGAGAGCCTCTTCAACGTCTGCATCCGTTGCTGCATCGCGGGCGTTACGCAAAGCTTCCTCAGCTGCAGCATACTGGTTGGCAGCGGATTCATGCCGCGCCGTCGCCGCAGCCAGCTGCGTGGCTGCCTGACTATCTCGGTACGGGGCCAGCTCCTTTTCCGCCATGGTGACTTCGCTGCGCGCGGCCTCCTCAGCAGCGTCGGCACTGGACAAGTCGAGTGCTTCCTCAGATACGTCCGTGCCCTCGTGCTCGCGAGGCTCTTCAAAGTCCGCTGACTGTGCGGCATATTTTGCTTCGAGCTCGCCAAGGTCGTCGGTGCCCAAGGCCGCCTTGAATTCGCGCTGAGCTTGTACGACGGCGCGCTGCTTTTCCAAGAATTCCTCGCGCAGCTTCTGTGCTGCAGCGAGGTCTTCGCAGCCAGCGTCTTCAAGCAGTTGCGCAAGGCGCGTGCGCGCCTGTGCCACGGTGTCGGCCGAGGTATCACCGGCTGCTGCTTGATAAGTTGCCTGAGTCTTGCCGAATGCAAACTTCATGCCATCGCGTAGCTGGATGGTTTGTGTGTTGTCGTCGGTTTGTTGGACTTCGCCGTCGACCTCGAACTCGCCTTCACCGCTGATGACCAGCTTGGCAGCGGCTGCGGCAAAAACGCGTTCTTGGACCTGGACTTCGTTAGCGGCTTGCTCGATGTCTTTGAGGTTTGCAACCTCTGGTGCTTGAGCTACCTCGGCGCGGCGGTCAGCTAGTTCTTTGTCGAGCTTGCCTAGGTTTTCAAGGCGCTCGCCAAGGGCCTCCCGCTCCTTCTTCTTGTGCGCCTTTCGCGCGTATTGGAGGTTGGCGCGTGCCTTCTCATAGGTTTGATTTGCGCGCTCGAGCTTTTCCTCGAGCGCGCTGCGGGCTTCTTTCTCATCTTCGACGCTCGCGCTAAGTTCTTCGACCTTGGTGGCTAAAGCCGTGAGATTCGCAGCGGCCCTGGAAACCTCCTCCACCGCGCTGCGGCGGCGTTCAAGTGCTTCTTTCTTGGCCTCCAAATCTGCCGCAGCGCGGTCAACCACTTCGCGCTGGGCTTCGATCTTTTCGAGGGCGGCGCGGGCCTCAACAACGTCCTTTTCGCGCTCGGCTAGCTCTGCCTGCGCTGCCGGCAATGCTTCCTCGGCGTCGCGCTTGGCAAGTTGTGCAGCCTCATGTTTGACCACGACATCGTCAAGCTGGCGCAATGCTTCCGTGGCCTCATTGTGCGCAAGTTCTGCCGCGTTGTAGCGCTCTTGGGCATCCTTTAGTTCTTTAGCCGGCTGCCCGGTGCGCGCGGTGAAGTATTTTTCGTATTCCTTCTGCACGCGATTGACCAGCTCAGAGTCTTCCGCGGCCGCGGTATCCATACCGCTAGCTTCTTCCAAGGCATTCGTCACCGAAGGAATACCCACGGCAGCCACGCCGGAGCCTAGGTCATCCTGGCGGAGGAACAGAGCGTCAAGGAGCTGGCGGTCAAGATGCTCGTTCAAGATGCGATCCAGCTCGTCATCGGCCTCGCCGCCAGTAAATTGCGCCGCACGCGGTGCTAGAACGCGCAGTTCAGACATCTTTTTCTTGAGCCAGCGCTTGTGGATGCGGAAGTGATACGGCCCCACGGTGACCTCAAGCTCTACCTCAGGGCCCGCATCTCGGTCCACCGGTTTGAGCGCCTTAATCTTCTTAGCGGCACCCGTGTGCTTTTCCGTCAGCACGGTATCGATGGCTTCCACGATGGTGGACTTGCCGGCCTCGTTCTCACCGTGGATGACCACGACGCCGGTCTCCGGCAGCTGTTCGATACGCAGATGCTCGACGCCGCGGACGTTCCAGATTTCCAAGCTGTGTAGACGCATCATGGCTTTAAGCCTCCTTCACGCTGAGACGGAACAACAGGTTGGCTGCGTCGCGGGCTACAGGGTCCTCCAGGTTTTCCACCAACTCCGCCAAGGCATCAGCGGCGAAGCCGGAAAGCTCAAGACTGGCAAGTTCCTCCTCATCGGGAGCAAGGTGCAAGTCCATGGTTCGCTCACGCGGGCGCAGCGAGGCGAAGACCGGCTCGAGCTCGGCCAAGCCTTGCTCCAAACGCGCTTGGGCGCCCAACCCCACCGTGCCGCGCAAGCCATACTTCACTGCGGTACGGGACTTGTTCGGCATGTCATCGAGAACAGTGAGGAAGCGCTCGACATCCTCGTCGGAGTTGACGTCTGCCGCCACCGCGCGAAAAGCCCAGCGGCCGATGTGGTGCGGGGTGACCTCAACCTGCCCATTGTCGATTACCACGACCAGTGCATTGCCGGAATCGCGCTCGCGGTCATCAAAAGCGGTGGTCTCCGGGCTGCCGGAGAACCAGACGCGCCCCGACTGCCCCAAGGCCTGCGTGGAGTGGGTATCTCCCAGAGCTAGGTAATCGATGACGCCCTCAGAAATCTGGTTTTCAACAAACTTTAAGTCAATAACGTCAGCCTCAGACTCGCGTGCTTCCACCTGCCCGTGGCCCACGGCGATGCGCACTCCGTCGTAAGGCTCGAGCGGGGCGAGCGCTGCCTGCACGAGGTCATAGTTTGCGCGCTTGGAGAGATACGGGGCGCCGACGATCTCCACTCCTTCGCGCACCTCAATCGGGGTGGAATCCGCGATGACGTGGACGTTGTCCGCAAAAGGCTTGCGCAGGATGGAATCCGCCACCAGCGGATCGTGGTTGCCGGGCAACAGATAAACAGGCACCGGCAGATTGCGAAAGGCCTCCTTGGCACGCCCCAAGGTGGCCTTGCTGAGCGAATTATGCTCAAATACGTCACCTGCCACCACGATGAATTCCGCGCCGGTTTCCGCGGCTAATTCGCCGAGCCTGACAACGGCCGCCTCACGGTCATCGTTGAAGCGCACCTGGGCCTCGCCCTCGAGGAACCAGCGGGTCATGCCCAACTGAAAGTCCGAGGTATGGATGAAGGTCACCATGGATGAAACTCTCCCCTTTTAAAGTCTCCGGCAGCAGGCGCTAAGCCCTTATGCCTATTGGTGAGTCAGATGATAGTAAAGGTCCTCGACATCAGAGACCGCGCGAAGCAAATCTATGTTCGTATGGCTGACGGCGCGCATGGCCTTACGCAGCAGATCTGGGTCAGAGTCATCAACTGCCGGTGCCACTTTCGGGCGCGGCATATCGGGCAACTGCCGGCCTTCCCAAAACAGCTCGTTGCGCTCTTCGGGGCTGAGGCTGCTACCGGAAAAACTGTCCTGGGAGACATTTTTCGCCTGCTCCATCACAGCCTGCTCGAGGCGCGCAAAGTCCAAGCCACGCAGGGCAAAGATTACCGAGGGATCGGCATCCATGCGCGCCGCCAGCCGGTCGGCCACGGCAACCACGTGCTTGCACACGTACTCGGGGTCCGGGCAGGTGCATGAAAACCGCATATCGGCTGGGTCTTGCGCAATGAGAATGTCGAGCGCTTCCTCACTGAGCAGGCCGTCGCGTGCGTTCGCGATCGAGTTCGGCGTGCGGGCAAACATTTGGCTCAGCTCCGCCACGTCATCGTTGGTGCGATACGGCACCTGCAACAACACGGTGAAAGGCTCGTTCTGGGAACCGGCAACCTTGCCGTGTACTGCGCCGTTGCGCACGTCCAGGCCCACCACATGACCGCCGTTGGCGTACTGGCGTCCACGGGTAATGCGCCCGGAATCGGCCTCCTTGTTCACGAAGGAGACGATGCGCGTTGCCGCAGGAGCCATGCTGCGCACGCGAGAGACGCGGCCGGCCTCCTCCGGCGTGCTCACGCGTTTGCGCGCGCCGAAGTTGGCATAGATGACGTTGTCGTGTTCCTCAGACTTAGTATGCTGCGCCATTAGTCAGCCTCCCTGTAGCTCATCAGCTGTGCCAATTGCTCCGGATCCAGCTCGGTTAGCCAGCCTTCGCCCTCGCCTACCACGGCGCCGACCAGGTGCGTCTTGCCGTCCAAAATGTCCTGGATGGATTCCTCGAGCGTGCCCGCAGTAATCATCTTGTAGACCTGCACGTTGCGTTGCTGACCAATGCGGAAGGCACGGTCGGTCGCCTGGTTTTCCACGGCGGGATTCCACCAGCGATCCATGTGCACAACAATCGACGCCGCGGTCAGGTTCAGGCCCGTGCCGCCTGCCTTGAGCGAGAGGATCATCGCCGGCGGCCCGTCCGGCGCCTGGAATTCCTCCACCATTCGGTCACGACGGTTCTTTGTCACCCCACCGTGCAGGAACGGGATGTCCCTGCCCAGCTGCTGGGTGAGATAAGGCTGCAAAAGGTCGCCGAAGGCCTTGTACTGGGTAAAGATGAGGACGCGTTCTTCGCTTTCTACAGCTTGGTCCACAATCCGCATCAGCTCTTCGACCTTGCCCGAGCGGTGCTTTCCCTTAATGGTGATGGCGGAGCCATCGCCCAGATAGTGTGCCGGATGGTTGCAGATCTGCTTGATGCGAGTCAGCGAGGCCAACACCAGGCCGCGGCGCGACATGCCCTCACGTACCTCCAAGGCCTTTTGCACGTCGTCAACAAGCGCCTTGTACAACGCCGCCTGCTCGGCCGTCATCGCCACGGTGATGATCTGCTCCGATTTCTCTGGCAGGTCATCGATGATGTTCGGATCCGTCTTGAGACGGCGCAGGATAAACGGCGCTGTCAGCTGGCGCAGGCGCTCGGCCATGGTCTCGTCGTTTTCACGCTCGATGGCCTTGGCAAAATGATTACGGAAGAAGGACGCGCTGCCCAGAACGCCGGGATTGCAGAAATCCAGGATGGAGCGCATCTCCGACAAACGGTTTTCCACCGGCGTGCCGGTCAACGCGATACGGTGGCGCGAAGGCAGCGAGCGCACCGCCTTCGAGGAACGCGTCGCGGCATTCTTAATCGCCTGTGCCTCATCGAGCACCACGCGGTCCCATTCCACCTTGCCCAAGGTAAGGAAGTCACGGCCGACTGTTCCGTAGGAGGTGATGACGAGGTCTGCCTTCTCCGCGGCTTTGATGAGTGCTTCATCCTTGAGGCGATCCGAGCCGTGCTGCACCAGGACTTTGAGGCTCGGCACGAACTTCGCGGCCTCGCGCGCCCAGTTGCCCACTACGGAAGTAGGCGCCACGACAATGGTTGGCTTGAGCTCCGGGTTTTCTTGGCGCTCGATGGCAAGCAGCGTAAGCAGCTGGAGGGTTTTGCCCAAGCCCATGTCGTCGGCGAGCACTGCTCCAATGTTGTTGCGGGACATCCAGTAGAGCCAATCCACGCCGCGGCGCTGATACTCGCGCAGCTCCGCCTGGACGGTATCGGGCAGCTCGATGCGCGCGGGCGCGGGAGAATCCATGCCGCCGAGCAGAGAGGTATGCCACGTCGAGCCGGTAAATTCCACTGGCTCCTCGGCCATGGATTGCAGGGCCAACTCGCGCAGCTCCGCCACGGAGACCTGGGAGGTTTCGCCCTCGTTGAATTCTTGCAAGCGCTTTTCGACGTCCGCGACAAGTTCCTGCCAGCCCGGCTGTTCTAGCTTCCGAGCGCGCTCGGCGGCGGCGCTAAGCCGCTCGAGTTCCTTCTTCTTACGCTTCTTGGCGGTTTCCGCCAGCTTGTCCATGTACTCGGAAATCTTGGACAACGCCTGGGTATCGGCGGTCACCCACTCGCCGCGGAGGCGAATCAGGCCGGACTTGGACGCCACCAGCTGGCGCATCTCTTCCTCGGTGAGCTCAATATCGCCTACGGAAAGATGCCAATCATATTCCACCAGCTTGTCCATGCCGAGGTGGGCCTTGGTGGATCCTTCGGCAGGGTCACGCACCTCGCGGGTTTCCAGTTTGGCTTTGGTTTCCATGTGCGCCCATGCCTTAGGCAGCAGCACGGTAAAGCCGGCTGCCTTGAGCTGGGCGACGTCCTTGGAAACGAACTCCACCAGCTGATCGGTGCCCAAGAATACATCCCAATCGCCGGCGTCATAGTCCGGAACGGCCGAAGACTCGCGCAGGCGCGGCGCCAGGCTAAGTGCCTTGCGCTGCGAGTCGCGCAGCTTGACCACGCTGCCTCTGTCCAGCTGCTCCTCGATGATGGGGCGCGGGGCGTCGGTGCCGGAACGGACCTGCACGCGGATGGGCCAGACGCTGGATTCTGGATCTTCATCGTGGCCGGGCTCTTCCACAATGAACACCAGCTGCAGGTCGACAGAGGTAATCGAGTCTTTCCACTCGTTTAGAGCACGCAGCAGCTGCGCGCGCCCCTTTTTCACCGGCGCGGTCGTGAGCATGGCCTGCGCGAAGTCGTGCCACGGTGCGGGACGGGGGGCGTCGGCAAGCGAGCGCAACTGTGTAAATGCGATCCAGTGGGTCAGCTCGTCTGCCATGTCATCAGAAAGCGCGCGGTTATTGATGGTCAAAATGCCCGGCGCGGCAGCCAGCATCTCGGCGAGCCATCCGCGCTCGCCCAAGCCCGAGGTCAGCTGCCACATGGGGAACCACTCGCCGCCCTGATAGGAAAGGCGGATGGTCACGCGCCCGGCGCGCACGAACTTGCTAAGTCCCCGGTAGGCGCGAATCAGCCACAGAAGATCTGGGGCGATGGTGGCTTTTTGTTCCGGTGTTGCCGCTTGGCTTAGTGAGTCTAAAAACTCCATCTTGGCCAGGGTGGCCACGGCTTCCTCGGGAGCAAACATGGCCATGGGGACCATGAGGGAGACGTCCTTGCCCTTTGGCGTGCGCAAAGAGACTCGGGCGCGGTTGCGGAAGGACTTCTTGGCAAGAATTGTCTCCACCACCTCGGGGAAAGTCCCCTCTGGCACTGCCGAAGGCATGATGATCTTGTGCCCTTCCACCTGCTCAATCCATAGGCTAAGCCCTGAGACTGGGAGCCAAAGGCCGTGGAGGAGGTAAGAAGCCATAGCTGCCAGTCTAGCAGCGCACCTTTTGGGGGCAGGGCGAGAGCTTTAAGGGCGAAAATTGCAAGAAAGCGCAATCGTTATAATCTCGTTACATTCTTACGTTTCCACTGATAGACCATGAGATTTACCTGTGTATGGAGTCACATATTTTTGGTAACGGGACAGAATCTCGTTGGGTTGTAATGCGCGTCACGTTAGCGTGGGAGGGTCCTACTCTCAAACAACGAGGAGAAATCCGTGCAAGATTCCACTTGGTACGTCGTGGCGATGATTCTCTATCTGCTCGCGATGGCCGCCATCGGTTTCTGGAGCTATAAACAAACAGACCAGTACGACGATTACGTCCTGGGCGGGCGTGGACTCCACCCCTTCGTCGCGGCACTGTCCGCCGGCGCCTCGGACATGTCCGGCTGGCTGCTCATGGGCCTGCCTGGCGCATTGTTCTTAACGGGCATGTCGGAGCTATGGATGGCCATCGGCCTGCTGGTTGGCGCATGGGCCAACTGGAAATGGGTCGCCCCACGCCTGCGCTCCTACTCTGAGATTGCCGGTAACTCGATTACCGTTCCGTCCTTCTTTGAGAACCGCCTGCATGACAAATCCCGCGTGCTGCGCATTCTCTCGGCCGCCATCATCATCTTCTTCTTTACCTTCTATGTCTCTTCCGGCATGGTCTCCGGCGGCCGCTATTTCGAGTCCACCTTCGGCGGCGATTACTTGGTCGGCATGCTGATCGTTGCGGCCGTTACCGTGTTCTACACCTTCGTCGGCGGCTTCCTCGCGGTCTCCTACACCGATACCGTGCAGGGCTTGCTCATGTTCGCCTCGCTCATCATCGTTCCGATCATGGCAATCATGACTTTGGATAATCCTGGCGATATCTTCAGCTTCGCGGCGGAGAATCCTTATGCTTCCGGCGGAGTCATTGAAAACCCTGAGTACTTCTCGCTCTTCTCCGGTGTTTCCGCAGCAGTTATCATCGGCAACCTAGCCTGGGGCTTGGGGTATTTTGGTCAGCCGCACATCATCGTGCGCTTCATGGCGCTGCGCAAGCCTGCCGACGCCCGCGCGGGCCGCTTCTACGGCATCAGCTGGATGTTCCTTTCCCTGATTGGCGCCATCTTCGTGGCCCTGGCCGGCACGGTATTTTTCACCAACACTGATCACGCCATTACCGATCAGGAAAACTACGAAACCATCTTCCTTGACATGGCCCAGGTCATGTTCCACCCACTTTTTGCAGGTCTGGTTCTGACTGCGGTTCTGGCCGCCATCATGTCCACCATGTCCTCACAGATGCTCGTGGTTTCCACCTCTCTGATCGAGGATCTGTTCATGATCGTGGCAAAGAAGAAGCCCTCCCAGGACGTTCTCATTAACCTATCGCGTACGGCTGTGGTTGCCATTGCCATCATCGCGACAGTCCTGGCGATTAATCCTTCCGATTCCATCCTGGGCTTGGTCGGCTTCGCTTGGGCCGGCTTCGGTTCCGCATTCGGCCCGCTGGTGCTGCTGTCCCTGTACTGGAAGCGCCTGAACTCCACCGGCGCGATTGCCGGCATGGTGACCGGTGCCATCGTGGCTATCGGCTGGGGCATGTCTGCGCTTTCCGATGCCCTCTACGAGCTGGTCCCAGGCTTTGCCATCTCCCTGGTGGTCACCGGCGTGGTCTCCCTAGTGACCAAGGCACCAGATACCAAGGTCGTCACCGAGTTCGAAGAAGCTTCCCAGCTGGCCAAGCTTGTTGAAAACAACAAAAACTTGGACTTCGAGGAAGCAGCAGAGAAGGTACAAGGCTAAGCCACCCTTATATCTCCCCACCGGGAACCGCGCACAGCACGGCACAAGTCTAAATAGTCTATGAAGCACTATTTTCTTGCCGGGCTGTGCGCGGTTACTGCGTTGTGGGGCCTAAACCACTTCCTGCCGGGCCCGCCCTTGGGCGTGGCTGAAGCAGATATGCGAGTTCGCATCATCGGCTACGAACGCGAAGCCTTCGGCGGCTGGCTACCCGATACAAAGGACAATGTACGAGATGCCCAGGCCACCGCCTACGGCCTATACGATCCTTATTCGGGTAAACACAACCCAGCCACCGTTGAGGTCGACCACGTCTTCCCTCTTTCGGCGGCGTGGGACATGGGCGCCTACCGCTGGGATAGGCAGCGCAAGACAGCCTTTGCCAATGACCCGCTCAACTTGGTAGCAACTGCAAAAGATCTCAACCAGGACAAGTCCGATTCCCTGCCTTCCGAGTGGCTACCGCCTGCCAACCGCTGCGACTACTCCCGCCGGCTTGCGGCCGTGGCACGCAAATATGATTTGCCCCTTCCAGCTGCGGATGTACGGGTAATGCGCAGGCAGTGTCGGTTCGATTTCCAGCTCACCACTGACTAAACTTCTTGCGAACCCCAAACTGAAGTGAAAGGCCTCCATGACTAGTCTTCTAGTAATTCTGCACGTCCTCGCAGCAGTGCTGCTCATCGGCCCGGTCTGCGTGGCAACTTCTGCCTTCCCTGGTCAGATGTTTAGCGCCGCCAATGGTGAGCACGTAGCAGTCGGTGCAGCGCGCATCCTGCACAAGATCACCAACACTTATGGCTACATCTCCGCCATCGTGCCGGTTCTGGGCGTCGCTGTCTTCCTGACGGACCTCGAAGCCTACAAGTCCGCAGTCCAGTTCCACATCGCGATCCTGCTGGCAGTTATCGCTTGGTGCCTGCTGTTCTTCCTCATCGTGCCGAAGCAGAAGAAGGCCCTCGCTGCTCTCGACGGCGCCGAAGACATGGACGCTGAAGGTCTGAAGAAGCAGCTTTCCGCTTTCTCCGGCATCTTCAACCTGCTGTGGATGATCTGCGCAATCTTGATGTTTGTCTAATCAGCCAACAGCATAAATAGGCCGCGATCCGTGGGGATCGCGGCCTATTTATGCTGTTGGGGCCTTGCGCTTATTCAGCAAACTGCTTGGCCAGGGAATCGAGCATCAGCTGCGCGGAGAAGTAATCAAGGCGGAAGGTCTCCCCTGGCAAAAAGTAGACCTGCTTATTCTTATATGCCGGTGAAGTGTTGAAGGCTTGTTCCTTTTCCATTGTCGCTTGGGTTTTCTTATCGCCAGCGACGACGATCCAAGATTCGCCTGGCAGACCTTTTTGCACGTTTTCCAAGGACAGCTGGACGATGTCGCCGCGCGACTTGCCCATCGAAGTATCACCCTTTACTTGCTCAGGGATATCCGTCAGCGTGAAGCCAAGTCTTTCCAGGAGCTGCGATTGCGCAGCCTTGTGCGTCAGTGCAGCTGCGCCCGAGCCATCTCCAAAGACGGTTAGCGGCGACACCGCATGATCTGGGACCTTGATGGAATTCGCGACCTTGTCCACTTTCTGGTCGAAGTCCGCAAGAATTTGTTTGGCCTTGTCCTCCTTGCCGGTTGCCTTCGCCAGCATGGTCGTGACGTCTTGCCACGAGGCCTTCGTATAATCCACCACCATCACTGGCGCGATCTTCCTCAGCTGATCCACCTGGTCATAGGCTGAATCGCCGCCATTTTTTGAAACGATGATTAGATCCGGCTCGTAAGGCAGAACGTCTTCTGGGTTTGGTGAAGAATTCGACCACAGCTTTTCCACCCCTTTGGCTTTGGCCTCCTCCGAGTATTGATTGAAAAAGCCCTGATCATCGGACAATCCCTCGATATTGGGCTTGGTCGCGCCCGAGGCCACGACGGGTGCTCCTAGGGCGAGGAGCGAACCGGTCAGTGTCGTCGAGGTCGAGACGATGCGCTGTGGCTGTGCCTCAATCTCTAGGTTGCCGTCATCGGTTTCTACGGTGCGGGGCCACTGCCCCGTCTGCGTCGCTTGCGTCTGAGCCTCAGGTCTTTCCTGCTCACCAGCGTCTTGGCTGCTGCAGCTAACAAGCGCCACGCTGGTAGCTAATACAACCGTTAGCGCCGTAATAGCGTTGAGATGTCGTTTCAATTTTTCTCCTTGAGAAATCGGATGGACTTTGTTTAGGGGTTCGAGATCAGGAATTTGGCTTCAACCGCGGCCTGGGAATGACCATCGGCTCGTGGGTGAGTGGGTCTGGGGTGACAAGGCAGCGCACACCGTAGACATGTTCGAGCAGCTGCTCAGTGACCACCTCACGAGGCGGCCCCTGCCCCACGACGGCTCCGTCTTTCATGACCACCAGATTGGAGGCATAGCGCAGCGCAAGATTGAGATCGTGCAAGACCGCCACCACCGTTCGGCCTTCATTGCACAACTTCTGGCACAGTTCCAAGATGTCGATGTGATGTGCAAGGTCGAGAAAGCTCACCGGCTCATCGAGCAGGATGGTCTCAGTCTGCTGAGCCAACACGAGTGCAAGCCAGACGCGTTGGCGCTGACCGCCTGAAAGAGCATCTACCTCTCTATCTGCCAAGTCGGCAACACCAGTTTGTGCCATGGCCAGATCTACAGCTTCACGGTCCGCGCTCGACCACTGGCGGAAAAGGCTTTGGTGTGGCGAGCGGCCATGCGCCACCAGTTCACGCACGGTCATCTTCTCTGGCGCCTTGGCCTCCTGCGGCAGCAGCCCAAGCCTTCGCGCGAGTTGCCGGGGCGCGGTGGCATAGACTTCCCGCCCATCCAGCACGATGGAGCCTTCGTCAGGCTTGTGTAATCGGGCGATGGCACTGAGCAGCGTTGACTTGCCGCAGGCGTTTGGACCAATGATTGCGGTAAATTCCGCTGCCGGAATCTCCAGCGTCACCGATTCAGAAATCACGTTCTTGCCATAGGTAGTGCGCACTTCGCTCAGCTTTAGTTTTGTCTTCATCTTGTTTCCTTCCGCAGCAACAGACCGAAAAAGTAAAACCCGCCTACTGCAGCAGTGATGACTCCCACGGGTAGTTCGGAAGCCCAGACCTGCCCCATGACATCGGCGCCTAAGAGCAACGTTGATCCGACGGCAGCCGCCGGAACAACTGGGGTGTTACAACCGGTAAGCTGTTTCGAAATATGAGGAGCTAGTAACGCAATGAACGCGATGGGGCCCGCGGTTGTAGTCGCGATGGCGACCATGAGCGTTGCCAAGATAACCAACCAAGCGCGTTCCGTGTTAACGCGCATACCGAGTGTGCTAGCGCGTTGCTCCCCCAGCGCTAAAAGGTGCAGCTGGCGCTGCGCACACAGCAGGAGGAGCATCACCACCCCGCCAGCGGCGAGAGCAACGGTCACTTCCTTCCACTCGACTGCGGTAAGCGTTCCCGTAATAGCACGAGCCGCGCCATAGGCGGCATCGCTATCGGCCTGGAGCAGGAGCCAGCGATTTAAAGAGCCCAGCATCGCCGACAGCGCGATGCCGGCCAAAATCAGGCGCACACCGCCAAAGCCTCCTTTGCTGGACAAAGCAAAGATCACTGCCCCGGCTAGGGTTCCGCCCACCATTGCCGCGAAGGAAGAACCAATGATGCTGCCGCCAAAGACGAGGACGCTCACCAAGATTCCCGTCTGTGCGCCCATGGAAAACCCGATGATGTCCGGGCTGCCCAAGGGGTTGCGAGTTATCGTTTGGAAAACAACACCCGACATACCCAACAGCGCTCCTACCACGATGCCCGCAAGGATGCGCGGTAGACGCCACTCCACTATCACCAAGCGAGCGCGCTTTTCCCCGCCTCCGCTAAGAACTTCCCACAAGTCCGCAAATCCATAACTAGTGGTACCAACGCGTAAAGCGACAAGGCTCAATGCCAATAGAAGTATGGAACATGCTAAACAAACGCCCCAACTGCGGAAATGGACAATGACCGAGTACTTCCCCGTTCCCACTCGCCACTGACCTTTCGGCAGACCACCTCGCTGTATTAGGTGTGACATGTCAGCTCCGAGTCTTCATTCGAGTTGCCATAAAGAACAAGAAGGGCGCTCCGACAAAGGCAGTAAGGACACCCACTGGGATCTCGGAGGGCCTGGCGATGACGCGGCCCAGGATGTCTGCAGTGAGCATCAAGCACGGTCCGAATACCAAGCACAAGGAGATGGTCCAGGCAAGGTGTGAGCCCATCAGCCATCCCGCCCACAGTGGGACCATGAGCCCCACGAAGCTGATGGGGCCAGCAATCGCAGTTGCGGCAGCACAAAGCAAGGTCAGCCCCACCAAGGCAAGGCCTCGGGTTCGCACCACATCGGTGCCCAAGGCGGCAGCGACGTCGTCGCCAAGCGCCATGTTTGAAAGCTGCGGGAACGTTGCAAAGATGATGACGAGCCCAGCGGCGAGCGGTACCGCAAACCACCACAGGTTGACGTCGTTGCGAGTTAGCGCGCCCACGTCCCAGTAGCGAAACGTTTGAAATGCATCTTCGCGCAACAACAATAGTGCCGAAACGACGCCGCCGGACGCGGCGGAAAAGGCGGCGCCAGCGAGCACCAGCCGCACGGGCGAGGCACCGCCCACTTGCGAGGCACCGCCAACGAAGTACACCAAAGTCGCAGCGCCGGCCGCGCCCACCGCAGCGAGGAGAAATTGCATGTGGGCACTATCAGCGCTACCCAAGCACGCACCCACCACGATGGCGAGCGAAGCCCCAGAGTTGACGCCCAGTAAGCCTGGGTCTGCCATCGGGTTCCTAGTAATCACCTGCATTACTGCACCTGCGACTGCAAGGGCTACTCCCACGAGCACGCCCACCACCGTCCGCTGCAGACGCAACCCATTGACGTTGTAGCTTTCACCGGAGCCATCAGGATGAAGGAGCAAGTGCCACACGTTGGCTAGCGGAATGTGGGATGAACCGATAGCTAAAGAAGCAAAACACAACAAGGCAAGAATTGCGCAGGTCAGCACTAAGACGGCAATACGCCGAACTGTGAGCACGAGGCAAACCTCCCACCGAACTAAAGTAACCCATTATTTATTTAGGTGATGCTATACTAACTCGTTATGTTATCCGAAATTAGCCTTCTTAGTGCAGCTCAGCGCATTGATTTCGATTGGGACGAAGTTAATCCCGAAAAGGTCTATGCGCGTTACCAGGTGCTTTCGCACACCGATGACCAAGCGGTTGTACTCATCGCTTCGCCTCACGACGCTTACGTTTTCTTCGACACAATCACTCACGTCCATCGCGAAGACCTCGAGCATTTCCGGCTACGGCCTTACCGCGACTGGTTCGTCGGCGCTTTCGCGCTACCGCGCGGTCTCGTAATGAGTGCCGGGCTAATTCCTGCAGGCAAGCCAATTTCAACCGAACGGGAGCAATGGATTAAACACATTGAAACTGCCACAGCACTCGACCAAGAATCCGAGAGGGTGGGAAACCTTACTTGCCTGCGCGTGCCAGCGTCTGGTGAAGTTCCGGCCGCGCCTTATCCCGTTCGCAAGCCCCAACACCACACGCTTTTCGATATTGCCGCCCCCGACGGCCACCGCTTTAGTGTGGAGGCCTGGGCTGATATCACCGGCGGCCCTTCGCTTCTGTTGCTCACAGATGGCAACAGGTACGTAAACTCCTACCCGTTCGCGCCGCAGTGCAGCACCGCATATTTCAGCACCACGAATGCGCAAGACCGCGGCACCTTGCTGTGCAACGCGGCGGTGCTTGAGCCTTTTCTCGCCGATCAGTTGCTTCCCTGGCTGCATGGTCTCGGGGTAAATATGCGACCTGCGGACACCGCCATCGCCGGCGCTTCCTTCGGCGGGCTCGCCGCCGCTCGCACCGTGCGCAGGCGTCCGGACCTGCTAGAAAATGCCATCGTGCAGTCGGCGTCCTTTTGGTTTGATCCAGAAGAACTTGCGGCTTGGCAAAAGCCGCTTGCCGGGCCACCGCGGCGAATCTTCCATGAGATTGGCACCCTAGAGACCGCATTGAGTTCCAGCACCCCCACGAAAAAGGATTCCATGGGCAGTGTCAATCAAGAGTTCGCGCGTTGCTTGCAGTCACCTCACCAGGTATCGCGCCAATTCGTCGGCGGCCACGATTATGCCCCATGGCGCGAAGGCATCATCGCGGGCATACAGCATTTGAAGTTGCGCTAAAACGGCGAAACCGCCGTCCCCCCATTCTCCCTGGTTTGCTGCACCTCTAAGGTACCGCGGAAGAAAAAGGACGGCGGTAACGCTTTGCGCGTGTTAGTCGTGCCAACCGCCACGACGGTCATCACGGTCACGGTAGCCACCACGGCCACCCCGTCCGCCACGGTCGTCACGGCGCCCACGGCCTCCGCGACGATCATCACGGTAACCACCACGGCCGCCGCGTCCGCCACGGTCATCGCCATCGCGGCGCGGCGGGCGGCCGGTGTCCTTGGCGATGTTAATCAGCTGGCCGGAGATGCGTGTGTCCTTCAGACGGTCCAGCACTGCGCGGTCAAGGTTCTTCGGCAGGTCGACCAGGGTGTGGCCCACTGCAATGGTGATGCGGCCGAAGTCCTTGGAGGACAAGCCACCCTCGTTGGCCAGCGCACCGACGATGGCGCCTGGGCGCACGTTCTGGCGCTTGCCGACGTCCAGGCGGTAGGTCTCAAAGTCACCGTCCGGGCGGCGCGGGCCACGGTCACGATCGCGGTCACGGAAGCCGCCACGTCCACCGCGGTCACCACGGTCGCGGCGATCCCCACGGTCAAAACGGTCGCGGTCACGGCGGTCGCGCTTCGGCGCTGGCTGCTCCTTGAGCAGGAAGTCCTTACCGCCCTGCAGCTGGACTGCAAGCGCTGCGGCGATGTCATCCATGGCAACGTTGTTCGTTGCAGAGTACTCGCGAACCATGTCGCGGAAGAACTCGAACTGCTTCTCACCCAGGGACTCGCCGATCTTGGCCAGGAATTTTTCCTTGCGCTTCTCGTTGACCTCGTCAGCGGAAGGCAGGTCCATTTCCTCGAGGCGGGCGTTGGTCACGCGCTCGATGGAGCGCAGCATGCGGCGCTCACGCGGGGTGACGAACAGGATCGCCTCACCGGTACGGCCTGCACGGCCGGTACGGCCAATGCGGTGCACGTAGGACTCGGTGTCGTTCGGGATGTCGTAGTTGACCACGTGGGTGATGCGCTCAACGTCCAGGCCACGAGCGGCGACGTCTGTAGCCACGAGGATGTCCAAGCGGCCATCCTTGAGCTGGTCAACGGTGCGCTCACGCTGCTGCTGGGCGATGTCGCCGTTAATGGCGGCCGCGTTATAGCCAGCGTCGCGCAGATTGTCAGCGACCTCTTCGGTCTCGTGCTTGGTACGGCAAAAGACGATGATGGCGTCGTACTCGATGACCTCGAGGATGCGGGTGAAGGCATCCATCTTCTGACGGTGTGGGGTCAAAAGGTAACGCTGCGTGATGTTGTCATTGGTGCGGCGCTCAGACTTAACAGTAACCTCAGCAGGATCGTTGAGGTACTGCTTAGACAGGCGGCGGATGGAGTTCGGCATCGTTGCCGAGAACAGCGCGACCTGCTTTTCTTCCGGAGTGTCTTCCAGGATGCGCTCAACGTCTTCCTGGAAGCCCATGTTCAGCATCTCATCTGCCTCGTCGAGGACTAGGAAGCGCAGCTGGGAAATATCCAGGGAGCCCTTCTCTAGGTGGTCGATGACGCGGCCAGGGGTGCCGACGATGATCTGGGCGCCACGGCGCAGACCAGAAAGCTGAATGCCGTATGCTTGACCACCGTAGATTGGCAGCACCTCGATGCGACCCAGGTGATCAGCAAAGGACTGGAAGGAGTCCGCAACCTGCAGGGCAAGTTCACGCGTTGGGGCGAGAACCAGTGCCTGTGGGTGGCGTACTTCTGGGTCGACCTGGGATAGAACCGGCAGCGCGAAAGCTGCGGTTTTTCCGGTACCCGTCTGGGCGAGGCCCACGACGTCGCGGCCTTCCATCAGGATCGGGATGGTTTGTTCCTGGATTGGGGATGGCTGGGTAAAGCCGACCTTCGCAACGGCGTGCTGAACATCGTCAGGCAGGCCGAGAGTTGCAAACCCCTGAGAATTGTCGTTGGCTGAAGTATTTTCAGCGCCGGTGTCCTCAGGGTTATTCGCAGCCCCGGTGGTTTCAACGTCACCTTGCGAGATTTCCTGAGATTCCGACTTATTGATTTCTTCCGGCTCGTTCACGCCGCCGGTGGCGTTATCGGTAATGCTCATTGCTTGCTCCACAGTACGTTATACAAACCCCCTACCGCCATCGATCGAGCTAAAAGCGCTTTAAAGGTGCCAACAAACACACCATCTATCCCATTACCTAACGGTCACACTCACCCAATTGCATAGTCAACCTTCCCCCCGCATTTGCGTACAATCACGCCCATGACCGTCTCCGCTCGCCTCCTGCCGCACCACCTGCGCCACGCCACGCTGGCTGCGCTGGCAACCACCGCCCTAGCGCTCAGCCTTGGCGCCTGCGACACAGCAAAAGAAGAGACAGGCAAGGACGAGCAGACTAGCGACGCCCTGCACTACGTCGCGTTGGGCGACTCTTATGCCTCGATGGGCACCCGCGGCGCCCCACACACCGGGCCAGGATGGTGTGCACGGGCGAGCGACAACTATCCGTCACAGTTACAGCAGATGAAGGGGCTCGCGCTTGACGACGTCACGTGCCAAGGCGCCCTAACCGACCACGTCCTGGGGCCACGTGCGGACCTTCCACCGCAGTTGGACGCCGTGCACACCACGACCGACATCATCACCTTGTCCATCGGCGGCAATGACGCCGGCTTCGGCGTGCTGACAAGCTGCGCCATGAACACCAGCGACCTGAATTGCGCCGAGCTCCACGGCGGGGAGATCGACCAAGCCCTGGCGGCACTGCCTGCCAAGCTAGACGACGTCTACGCCGGCATCCACCGCAAGGCCCCACAGGCCAAGATTTTCGCGACCGCCTATATGCCACTTCTTGCAGCGACGGATAACGAAAGCAATTGCCCCGCGATTGAAAAAGTCAGCGACGTCGACCGTCTTTGGCTGATGCAAAAGATTTCGCAGATCAACTTGGAAGTCGAGCAAGCAGCCCACCGCGCCGGCGCGCAGTTCATCGTGCCACCGGCCACCGAACTGCACACCGGCTGCGCCCCCGTTGCGGAGCGCTGGGTCGACCTCGCGGGGACTGAAACTGGGGCCTACCCCATGCATCCCACCCACGAAGGGCAGTCAGCGATGGCACATGCCATCGCTGAGCGCCTTTAGAACGCAGGTTTTCCTGCGACAAACGTACGCCACGTCATGGGCATACCCGGGCGATAAGCCAGGTGAATGGCGCTCGGTGCATCGAGCACATGAAGATCGGCCGCAGCGCCTTCAACAATCGTGCCCTTTGCCGGACGCCCCTGCGCATCTAGGCCTCCACCAACATCGTGCCTGCGAAGAGCTTTAGCGCCACCAAACGTCGCTGCTCGGACAGCCTCGTCTAGAGATAGACGCTGCTGCAACACCGCCGTAGTAACACAAAAATTCATCGAGGAGGTATAAGACGTTCCCGGATTCAGATTAGAAGCGATAGCAACGGTGGCGCCTGCATCAAGCAGACGACGCCCTGGAGCTAGCGGCTCGCGAGTGGAAAGATCGCAGGCAGGAAGCATGGTAGCGACGGTCTCGGAGTTGGCTAAAGCCTCAATGTCGGCATCGCTCAAATAGTTAACGTGGTCGACTGAAGCGGCATCCAGCTCAACCGCGAGTTGAACACCGGGCCCCTCACCCAACTGATTACCGTGTACACGCACGCCTAAGCCACGTTCCTTACCAGCAGCAAGAACCCGCCGAGACTGCGTCTCATCAAACGCGCCTCGCTCACAGAACACGTCAATCCAATTCGCATAGTCTGCGACGCCGTCAAGCATCGGGCCTACGACCTCATCCAAATAGTCATCAGCATCCGCGCCTGGTGGAACAAGGTGCGCGCCGAGAAAAGTGACGTCATCTGCGTACTTGGATGCTACCCGCGCAGCTAGCACTTCGGATTCGGTGTTGAGGCCGTACCCAGTCTTTGTCTCGACGGTCGTAGTACCGCCTCGACGGGCCGCTGCAATGCGCTCGACCAGAAGCTGCTCGAGTCGGCTTTCGCCAGCAGAGCGAGTGGCATCCATAGTGACTGCAATGCCGCCTGCTTCATAAGAGCCACCGCTCATGCGGGCCTCGAATTCGGCGGAGCGGTCTCCATCGAAAATCATGTGGGTATGCGAATCGACCCAACCGGGCAAAACTGCTCGCCCACCGCAATCCACGATGTCGTCAGCGGCCGGCGCTTGAGACCGCTGCCCCACCCACGAAACCACACCATCGGTGACGACGATGGCGGCGTCGTCAAGCGTTCCGGCTTCACTAACCGTGTGTAATTCGGAGATTCCAGTAAACAGGGTGCTCATCTAAAGCGTCCTTTCTGGGTTTGACCAACCCGTATGTGGTGCCGTCTGCTAGTCGCGAGCTCGAAATTCCATCGGAATACGTACGCCGCGCTCATCAGCTACTTCCTTCGCGCGAGTGTATCCGGAATCGACGTGGCGGATAACGCCCATGCCCGGGTCGTTGGTGAGGACCGCGCGCAGCTTGGCGGCGGCCAACTCGGTGCCGTCTGCAACGGTAACCTGACCGGCGTGGATGGAACGGCCCATGCCCACGCCGCCGCCGTGGTGAAGGGACACCCAGGTAGCACCGGAAGACACAGCGGTCATGGCGTTAAGCAGTGGCCAGTCTGCTACCGCGTCAGTGCCATCGAGCATCGCCTCGGTTTCGCGGTACGGAGAAGCCACGGAACCGGAGTCGAGGTGATCACGCCCGATAACAATCGGAGCAGAGACCTTTCCGTCACGGACAAGCTCGTTGAAGAGCAGGCCGGCCTTGTGGCGCTCGTTATAGCCGAGCCAGCAAATACGCGCCGGCAGCCCTTCGAACTCAACGTACTCCTCTGCTGCGTCGAGCCAGTTGTGCAGGTGCTCGTTGTCTGGGAAGAGCTCCTTGAGGGCTTGGTCGGTTACCTTGATGTCCTCTGGGTCACCGGAGAGCGCAGCCCAGCGGAACGGGCCAAGGCCCTCGCAGAACAGCGGACGAATGTAGGCCGGCACAAAGCCAGGGAACTCGAAGGCACGCTGGTAGCCGGCCTTGCGAGCCTCATCACGAATGGAGTTGCCATAGTCAAAGACCTCTGCGCCCTCATCCTGGAACTCGACCATAGCCTGGACCTGAGCAGCCATGGACTCGCGGGCCTTCTTAGTGAAGGTGGTTGGATCCGCCTTAGCCTCGTTGTGCCAGTCTTCCACGGTGATTTCAGAAGGCAGGTAGGACAAAGGATCGTGGGCCGAGGTCTGGTCGGTGACGATGTCGACGGTAAATTCCCCGGCGCGCTGGCGGCGCAGAATCTCCGGGAATACCTCGGCGGCGTTGCCTACCAGGCCTACGGATAGCGGCTTCTTGTTTTCCTTGGCGTCAAGAACCAGCTTGAGTGCTTCATCTAGGTCGGTGACAACCTCATCGAGGTAACGCTTATGCTGGCGGCGCTTTAGGCGGGTTTCATCAACGTCCACGATGAGGCAGGCACCACCGTTAAGGGTGACAGACAGCGGCTGTGCGCCACCCATGCCGCCGCAGCCACCGGTCAGGGTGAAAGTGCCGGCCAGGGTGCCGCCAAAACGCTTCTTCGCTACGGCCGCGAAGGTCTCAAAGGTGCCCTGCAGGATGCCCTGGGTAGCGATGTAGATCCAGGAGCCGGCCGTCATTTGGCCGTACATCATGAGGCCCTCGTCCTCGAGCTCACGGAAGTGCTCCCAGTTGGCCCAGTCCCCCACGAGGTTGGAGTTTGCGATGAGCACGCGGGGTGCCCACTCATTGGTCTTCCAGATGCCGACCGGCTTACCCGACTGGACGAGCAGGGTCTCGTCGGACTCGAGATCCTTAAGGGACTCTACGATGGCATCGAAGGCTTCCCAGCTGCGCGCTGCACGGCCGGTGCCGCCGTAGACCACGAGATCCTCGGGGCGCTCGGCTACCTCCGGGTCGAGGTTATTCATGAGCATGCGCAGGGGCGCTTCGGTCTGCCAGGACTTGGCGGACAGTTCGGTTCCGCGCGGTGCGCGTACTTCGCGTGGTTGAGACATGGTGAGGATTCCTTTCGCTTGTGCTTTTCGACGCCCACACAAGCCCCCTAGGCCGGTATCCCGGGGCTGTCCCCGAGGACTTGTTCAGCGTCACATGTCATAAAGTACTGTGACACAGCTCTGTGTACCATGCCACATTAGCCCTAACTGTCTCGTATATGAGACACATGCGGGATGATCTATGACGGCCTGCATGCGCCGGTTTATCCCCCTCTTTTCTGCGGCCCTCCTCGCCGCTTGATCCACCCACGCGGGCCAGCGGGCTATGGCCGATGCGCTAGGCGCTGCCCTCTAGTCCGGCGCGCGCGGCGTCGTCGGAGCCGGGCACGCGCATCTCGAATTTTCCTGTGACCACGGTGTAGTCAAAGTAGCCCATGCGCGCGATGGGCTTAATCTTGAGGATGTCAAGCTTGCCTTCCTCATCGATGACAGATTCATCGATATGGATGGTTTTTACATCCGCCACCACGAGGTCGATGCTGCCCACCTTGGAATTACCAGGCACGCGCAGCGTGGTCTTGTACTGGCACTCGAACTTCACCGGCGATTCTTTCACCATGGGAATGCGGTAATTGTCCGCGTATTCCTTGGTTACGGAAAGGCGGTCCCACTCGCTGTCGCCATAGTCGAGCACCTGGGCGGATTTATTGACTTCCTCGCGTAGATCATAGGTGGCCATATTCCACACGAACCAGCCGGTCTCCTCCGCGTTAAGCACCGTGTCCTTGCGGCGACCATCCGGGTACTGGTTGGCCGAAAACATCACCATGGGTGGATCGAAGGTGAGGTTTTGCCACTGACTATAGGGCGCGATGTTTTCGCGGCCCTCACCATCCACGCTGGAAAGCCATCCAATGGGGCGCGGTACCGTGCTGGCTTTAAAAGGGGAAAACGGCAAGGGGTTGGGCTCAGATTGCGGGCGCCAAGAGATGGTCGACATATTAACCACGCAGCTTTCCGGTAGCATTCTCGACGGCTTCGACAAGCGCGCCCTCCTTGACTAGGCGCACGGTCTCCTCGATTTCCGGAGAGAGGTAACGGTCCACACCTGGCCCCTTGACGGTTTCGCGCAGCTTGGCGATCACCGCGCCGGTTCCCTTAGCCGGGGCACCCTCGCGCATGTCGATGGCGCGGGCGGCGGTGAGGATCTCAACGGCCAGCACGCGCTGCAGGCCATCGACGGCCTTGCGCAGCTTGCGAGCCGCGGACCAGCCCATAGACACGTGGTCTTCCTGCATGGCAGAAGAAGGAATGGAATCGGCCGAAGATGGGTTGGCCAGGCGCTTCATTTCGCTCACGATGCCGGCCTGGGCGTACTGGGCAATCATGTGGCCGGAGTCAACACCGGGGTCGTCGGCAAGAAATGCGTTCAGCCCGCGGTTGCGTGCCGGGTCCAGGAAGCGGTCGGTACGGCGCTCGGAAATCGAGGCCAAATCCGCGGTGACAATTGCCAGGAAGTCGAGCGCATAGGCCACCGGCGCGCCGTGGAAGTTACCATTGGAGACCACGCGGCCATCCTTGGTCACCACCGGATTATCCACCGCGGCAGCCAGCTCGCGTTCAGCCACCTGGGCAGTGTGGGTCAACGTATCGCGGAAACCGCCGGCGACCTGCGGGGCGCAGCGCACGGAGTAGGCATCCTGTACCTGATTCTTCTTGAACTCCTCGAGCGCGGCTTCCAAGATCTGTGACCCCTCGGCCACCTGGAGGATATTGGCCGCGGCATCGGCCTGGCCCGGATGTGGGCGCAACTGCTGCAGGTCATCTGCAAAGACAACGAGGGTACCCAGCAGGCCCTCCACGGTCATGGCGGTGGCAATATCGGCGGTCTTTGCGGCCGCGCGCAGGTCAGTAATGGCCAGGCAGAGCTGGCCGAGCATGCCATCGGTGCCGTTGATGAGCGCTAGGCCTTCCTTCTCGCGCAGCTGCAGCGGCTCGATGCCAGCTGCGGCCAAGGCTTCGCCCGCATCCTGCAGCTCGCCGTTTACCCGCACCTCGCCTTCTCCCAACAGGGCCAGTGCACAGTGAGCAAGCGGCGCCAAATCTCCGGAGCAGCCCAGCGAGCCATACTCGCGCACCACCGGCACAATGCCGGCATTGAGGGCCTTGGCATACGTTTCCACCACTACGGGGCGCACGCCAGTGCGGCCGGTGCACAGGGTGGACAGGCGCAGCAGCATCAGTGCGCGGATGACTTCTTCTTCTACTTCCGGGCCGGTGCCCGCAGCATGCGAACGTACCAGGGAAAGCTGCAGCTGGGCGCGCATCTCTTCCGGGATATGACGGCGGGCCAAAGCGCCGAAACCGGTGGAAATCCCGTAGACGGGGGTCGGATCCTGCGCGAGTTCTTCAATGCGCTCGCGGGTAGCGGCCACCTCTGCTAGCGCTTCGGGAGCAATCTCCACCTGCGCGCCATAACGGGCAACGGCAACGACGTCCTCGATGCTCAGCGCGCCGACATTTACGGTCACGGTAGTTGGGTAGGCGTTAGGCATGGCAAAAACTCCTTTAAAAGGGATCAACAATTTCAATGTGTCGCGCGACAGCCTAACGCGATGAATGTATGCTACCTCACTTTTTATGATTGCGGTACATTTTAGCCGCCATCTTGTCCGATACCTCCAGCAAAGCTCGAATAGCGGCGTCTACCTTCGTATCCGGCGTCCCTACCGGATACGTCACCGCCACCGCCGCCGCTGGGCGGTCCAAATGATCCAGGATGGGTACCGCCACAGAGGCCTGACCGCGAGTAATTTCTTCAATCTCTTGGTCCCACCCGCGTGCAGCTACCAAACCCAAGCGTTCTTTCAACGCGGCAAAGCCGCTACCTCCCGCAGTATCAAAGGCGGCGCGCACCTCCGCATCAGGCAGATGCGCCAGCATCACACGCCCGGATGCCGTCTTATGTGCTTGCAGGCGCACGCCCACCTCGGTCACCAAGGAAGTAGCCCCGGCCGCACGCACCTCCTGCAGATACAAAATTTCCGATCCAGCCATACGTGACAGATGCCCCGATCCACCCACCAGCGCCGCACACTGTTCCAAGTCCCGAGTAGCCATGCGCACCAAGGGCTGCTGCGTTACATAGGCCGAGGCCATGGAATACGCCGCCAACCCCAGGCCATAGGTCTTATGCTCCGGCAAATGGGCTACAAAACCAGCATCAACCATCTCCGCCAGCAGGTGGTACGTAGATGAGCGCGGCAGGTTGAGCTCACCTTGGATGCGGGCGGCAGAAATAGGGACGTCGATCGTGGATAAAAGCTTGAGGATCTCCATCGCGTGACGCGCCGCGGGGACTCTGTTGGTACTCACGCTTAGTGATTGTAGGCAGAGTTTCCTGCCACATGCCGCGGTTTTGCCTAACATCGAAGACCATGAACACTGAAACAGCTGAACTTTTCACCCCCGCCCCCGAATGGTCCGGCCGCTCCGATGGCCCGGGACCAGAGCATGCTCGCTGGCATAGCGTTATCAATCAGTCCGCCACTTCCCCAGCCCCAGTGACTCTCTTGGGTTTTGCTTCCGACGAGGGCGTGCTGCGTAATGGTGGGCGCCAGGGTGCAGCCGCAGGCCCAGCCGCGCTGCGTTCCGCGCTTGGCTCCTTGGCGGTGCACCATGAGCATGCGCTTGCCGACGCCGGCACGATCACCACACAGGCCGATGACCTCGAGGGTGCCCACGACGCCCTTTCCGATAAGGTGCAAGAACTCGTCGCGGCCGGCACCCTCCCCATCATCCTGGGCGGCGGGCACGAAACCGCCTTCGGCTCCCACCGCGGCCTGTATCGCGCGGTAGGCGCCACCAAGATCATCAATCTCGACGCCCACTTCGATCTCCGCCGCGCGGACCAGGCGACCTCCGGCACCCCGTTCAAGCAGATTTCGGAGCTTAGCGATGACTTTGATTACACCGTGCTGGGCATCTCCCGCCCCAATAACACCAAGGTGCTTTTTGATGAAGCCGAATCTCTCGGCGTGGCCATCACTTTGGATGAAGAGCTAACCAACCTCACCCCGGCCGAGTGCGGCGAACTTGCAGCCCGCGCCACCGAGGGCAAGGACAAGGTTCACTTGTCCATCGACCTCGATGTCCTGCCGGCTTCTACCGCGCCGGGCGTATCCGCCCCGGCATCTCTGGGCGTGAGCTATGAGCGTATCCGCGCCATGGCCGTAGCAATTGCGCGGACGGGCAAGCTGGCTCTGGTGGACGTCGTCGAGCTCAATCCCACCTTTGACATAGATAACCGCACCGCCAAAGCAGCCGCGCGGCTTATCGATGACATTGTCACGGCCCACCTCACTAGCTAAACGCCAACGGCGTTGGGGTTTACCCGGGCCGTGCAGTTTATCAGGTAGCTTTCTTACTCATCCAACGTTGGACTCCCCACCACATAGCAGGAGTAAAGGCAACAGCGATGAGCCAGTAGACAAGCCAGAAGCTACCCGCTAAGCCAGTCACCACAATGCCTATGAGCAGCAAAAGCGCTGCGCCAGCACTCGCAACCACACACTTTGTGAAACTGCGCCTGTCCGCATGAGCACTTTCTCGGGGTGCAACTCCAGAAACCTTCCGGTCTACGAATCCAATAATGTCTTTGCCGAAGACAACAGAGAAAGAAATATAAAAGGCCGCGAATCCGTGCATGAACTCGGCCCTACCGCCTTGGCTCAGGCTCACGTAGAAAAATACTAAGAGCAGCAGGTCGATGATTGGGGTCGCGGCCATAAGTATCAAACCGAGTTTGCGCAGATTAAACACGTAGCGCAAGAGGCAGCCAGCCACTAAGCAAAGCCAAAAGGCTACCTCAGCTGCGATAGTGGCTATAAGCATCATTGCCCTCCAGCGATATAGATCCTCTAACCCGTCTTGGGTTTAACCTATCAAAACAGCAGGTGGGCAATCGGGGTGGCGATAAGAATGGTCAGCGCGACACGCTCAAACCAAATGATGACCAAGTGAGTCAGCTTCACCGGAATCTTGGTTGCCAGGATGCACGGCACCAATGCGGAGAAGAAAATAATGGCAGAGACTGCCACCACGCCGATGACGAACTTGAGCACCATGCTGTCGCTGCCTGCCACTGCGGTGGCGGGCAGGAACATCTCCGCAATTCCCATGGCCGCGCCCTTGCCCGCTAGTACCGGCTCCGGAAGCCGCGCTACCCACGCAAATGGGTAGAACAGGTAGCCAATCCACTCGAAGATGGGCGTAAAGCGCGCAAGCAGCAGTCCGATGAGACCCACCGACATAATGGACGGCACGATTGCTGCCGCCATGCGCACACCATCGCGCAGGTTCTCCCAGATGGACTCCCACAACGACGGTGCGCGTTGTAGCGCCAACATCGCCTCGCGCCACGCGTTTTTGATGCGCGAGCCTTCCACCGGCTTTTCCGGATCTGGGTGCGCGTCCGCAAAATACTCGTCTGGAATGGTGCGCAGCGGCGGAATCCGCACGGTAATGGCGGTAACCACAAAAGTCACGATGAGCGTGACGATGAAGTATGTGCCCCATACCTTCATCAAGTCGAGCTGCTTGGCCACGATGACCATGAAGGCCGCAGAGACCGTCGAAAAGCCGGTGGCAATAATCGCTGCCTCACGCCCGGTGTATCCGCCCTTTTGGTAGACGCGGTCCGTGACCAAAATTCCCAGTGAATATGAGCCCACGAACGAGGCCACTGCATCAATAGCAGAGCGTCCCGGCGTCTTCCACAACGGTCGCATGATGGGCTGCATGAGCACGCCGACGAACTCCAGCAGGCCAAAGCCAATGAGAAACGCTAGGAACGCACCACCAATGTCAGATGCGAGTTTTTGGTACCGGTGTTCTG
>NZ_KV788546.1:7343-14192 GCF_001807315.1 Corynebacterium sp. HMSC06D04 | reverse complement strand
GCGGACTCGCGGTACCAACTACCCCAAATCGACAGGTCTCGTTTTTCAAAGACGTGTGCAAGAATAGATCTGTTCGACGAAAACCAAAGGACTTTGTTCTGCGGTAGACAGAGAACCCTTGCGTGCTTGCAGTTAAGACTCCTGCCGTAAAGGGCCGGTAGGGCGTCGTTGCAAGACGCTCGGAAGCCTAGCCCGTAAGGAATAAATATGTTCAGAAGATATAAATATATTGGAAGACATCGAAAACAGAGTCGAGAGAGGAAGCCGCGCGCTCGCAATGCGAACGGGCCTCTCAAAACAGGTGTAGCAGTAACTACAATTGGAAACCAGGGTTGGGGCCTATGGGAGAGATTCCAGAACCTTAATCTTGCGGAGATAATTGAGGCGCTGCTGTCAACCTAACTAAAGACTCTGAAAGTGGTGCAACCTGTGGTGGGTTGTGCCACTTTTTTCGTTTCGCGAAACTTCAGGTTAAGTGGCAAAAGACACACTTTTTGTCGCATATCCGTCCGCGAAACTTCCACAACCCAAAAGGAAACCCCCAGGGAGCAACCCTGGGGGTTAGTCAGGCGCTGCTATCACCTAACTAAAGACTCTCTGTTCAGTGGGTTCACATTGAAATGTGGTGGTGATAACCCATCATCACAGTTTCCTTGAACAACACAGATACTCCTTGTTTTGTTCGTCCCCATTATGTGTCAAGGACGAACCATTCTGCAACTGCATTAGCACGACGCAACCACCCTAATCGTGTTTTTCATCGGGGTTCCTGCTCTGCAGGTGATGAAGGCCCAGCGGAACATGGGAGAGTTCACTAAAAATAAAACCACTTGGAAAACGGCATGACTAAGGAACGGCAATGGCTGGCATTGTGCATGAAGCCCAGGACACACACCTGTGCGCCCTATTCATCAAGGCTCACGGGGACGGTGGAGACTACGAGTACGCGCTAGACGCCGCCAACAGTGCAGCCAAACACCTGCAAGCAATACTGGCGGAACTACCTTCCGTCTTCCCACTGGCCCGCGACGCCGGCATACTCGCTAAGCTCGTGCACGCAGCACAACGGAATCTGTCTCAATAACGGCCCGCAGATAACCCGGACGAACTTCTAGATTTAGCTACCGGTCTCAAAGAACGGCTGGAAGACGCTCAATAAAAGGAAACTCCCCAGTGCTTCTCGTCGTTGGAAGCACTAAGGAGACAACTAGTAAATTCTGTATTTACACTGCGCTAATTAGCGCAGTGAAGTTTTAAATTAGAAAGGTGGCCGTTTGGAACTGGGCATCCGAGACGCCCAGTTCTTTAAGCTTATCTAAGTAGGCTTCTTTCCATTCCTGCTTCTGAGATTCTGGGAGTTCTTTGTAGGCGTCGTATGCTGCCCAAGAAACAACGGGGCCGATTTCGTCTTTTTCTCGTGTCCACATTTCGTAAGCAATGGCAGCTTCTTCTTCCGGCTTAAAAGTAAAATTACTCATACTCTGACCCTACCTACTCCCGATAAAACAGGCTCTTGATTTAAAACGGCCATAAGGTTCCGACAAAGGAAACTCCCCAGTGCTTCTCGTCTTGGAAGCACTGGGGAGAAGCCACCTGCGGGGGTGCGGGAGTCGTGGCTTTTTATTTTCCTTCCGTCCGACTATGCGCCGGGGGAAGCGCGCTGCGGACACCCAAAACCATACCGCCTTCACGCGCGCCCGCAACCGGAGCGAAAAATAGGACAAACAGCTACGTGATTTGGGCATAAAAAAGCCCCCAGGCATCCTGAACTGCTCCCCATTAGTTGGACTGAGAAATCAGTTTCCGATTAGTGGGGAGTAGTTTTCATTGAGAGCTCGAAGTTTGGTGAGTGAGCATCAGCGGGAGCAGTTGGTTGAACTATTTGAGCAAGGCGTGGGCTATCGTGCCGCTGCTACTGCTCTTGGTGTCTCCACATACGCCGCCCGTATGCTCTGTCGTCGGTTTAAGCTGCATGGCAGACTATGTCTTGTGGAAAAACCGACTAAGCAGCAGTATTCGTTCGAAATCAAGAAGGAAGTTGTCCAACGCCACCTTTCTGGTGAGACAGCGATGGATCTTGCGCGCGAGTTTGGCCTGTCATCAGAGCACTTGGTCGGCGGATGGTCGAGGAAATGGCGTAAAGGTGGCGATGAGGCACTAAAACCGAAGCCGAAGGGCAGGCCCAAGGGTTCGGGCACGCCGAAGCCGCTTTCGGAGGAAGCGAAGCTGCGTCGCCAGATCGCGCGGTTGGAAGCGGAAAACGCATATCTAAAAAAATTGCGGGACTTGAGGAATCAGGGACACGCCTGAAGGTCCAGGCGATTGTCATCCTCAAGTCACGGCATCGTCTGCAATACCTTTTGGATGCGGCCGGCATGGCACGGTCGACATTCTTCTATCACCAGAAACGACTCAGCGATCCGGATAAGCACGCTGCGCTCAAAGACGCGATCTGGGAAAGCTTCGAGCGCAACAAGTATCGCTACGGCTACCGACGAGTGCTACTTGACCTGCGCAACCAGGGGTGGGTGGTCAATCACAAGCTCGTCTACAAACTCATGCGCGAGATGGGGCTTCGAGCCAAGGTCCGCCAGCGCAGGCCATATGTTTCTTATAACGGGACGATCAGCCACATTGCCGACAACACACTTGACCGCAAGTTCACTCCAGATAAGCCAAATACCGTCTTTGTTAGCGACGTCACCGAGTTCAGGGTCGCAGGCCGCAAGGTCTACCTGTCACCGGTGATGGATCTGTTCGACCGTTCAATCGTTGCCCACACCGTGGCTACATCGCCGTCGACAGCGTTTACCGCCGATTCTTTAACTAAGACGATTAAAACGTGTGCGCCTGAGCCTGGGTGGATGATGCATACCGATCAAGGTTTCCAGTACCAGCATTCGTCCTGGCGCAACCTGATTCATGACAACGGTGGTGTTCAGTCAATGTCGCGTAAAGCCAACTGTTACGACAACGCGGTCATGGAGAATTTCTTCGGGCACTTAAAAACCGAGATGTACCACGGAGAAGTCTTCGACACCGTCGCAGAGTTCAACCAGGCCATCGACGAGTACATCCAGTGGTACAACACCGAACGCATCCAACAACGACTCAAGGGCCTGACCCCGATGCAATATCGAAATCAGACCCTTGAAGCCCTAACCGCCTAGAATTAAACCAGTCCAACTTTCGGGGGCCAGTTCATCCCCGGGGGCTTGTCTCGGGCATCCCCGAGACGTCGGAATAACCGAAAGGAATCAGTTAAACACTCGACACGAGTGATCGTAGAAAACGTAGCCGAAAAAAGCAACAAACTCCCACGTGAGACGTAAAATCAAAGCTCCCAATTAAACATATGCCAAGACATATGTTTAAGCATATGGTGGAACATATGGCAGAACATATGCTAGTATGAAACCTACAGCTCAAAGGACACTTTGAGAACACAACACTCGACACCTAAAAGGAGCAGCCATGCCCGTAATTTCCTGCCTCAACGCCAAAGGCGGAACCGGAAAAACCACCAGCGCAATCAACCTCGCCGCCGTCGCCGCCTACCGTGGATACACCGTCCACGTCCTCGACGCCGACGCCGAACAAGGCACCGCCTCCGAATGGATCGAATACGCCAACGACGCCTTCGAAGAAGACCCCAATGCACCACACGTTGACGTCGAAGTCGAAGCCGTCAACCGAGGAATCCTTGCCCGCAAGGTCAAAAAATACAGCGACGACCTTGTCATCATCGACGGCCCACCCAGCAATCACAGCATGTCTGAACTCATCATCGAAAACTCAGACTTCGTCGTCATTCCCACCACCGGCACCCACACCGACATGGCGCAAACCTGGAAAATCATCGACGTCATTCCAGAAGGCAAACACTACGCCGTACTGCCCACCATCTGGGACAAGCGCAAAAGCACCGCCGACCGCGCCCGGAAAGTCCTCGAAGACGAAGGAATCCCAGTCATTTGGCCCGGCGTAGAATCCCGCGCCTACTTCGACCGCCAATTCGGCCACTGGCCCCGCAACAGCGCCAAAGAGCTACACGGCTACCCCGCAATCTTTGACAAAATCATCGCCCACATCACCAACTAACCACACCTCAAAAAGGAGCAACCATGAACGACACCCCAGGTCTGGCACGCCCGAAAAAGAAGCAAACCGACGCCCAAGGAAAGCCCACCCTCACCAAAGACACCGGCCTTAATACCGCCAAAGCCACAAAGGCCACCAAGAAAGAAAAGCCGCATCGCACCACCGTCAACCTGCCCTACTCCATCTACAAAGAACTACGCAGAAACTGGGCAGAAACCGGCACTCCCATCTACCGCCAACTTCTAGAAGCCTGGGAACTAATCACCGACCACGGCGCGGACTACCAGCCCGCAGACGCGACCTACAACACCGACGAGCTCACCCGCACCACCACCGTCTACATCCCCAAAGACGCCCTCAAAGCCATGCAAAAAATCCGCAGCAAGCATGAAGCCTCCATCGCCGACCAGCTCATCTCCTCCTGGGCTCAACAAACCGGCTGGGAAGGATAACCACCCGCGAGACCAAGGAGCCACCATGTCCCACCAGACTCCCCACATCGCCGAGCGCGCAGACAACGACCCGCGCGAAGACCCCGAAGCGCTACTTATCGCAGCCCTGCTCTGGAACCGCGACACCACCCAAGCAGTAAACCTGACACAAACACTCACCCCCGCCGACTTCTACTCCACCGACTACGCCGCAATCTTTGCCACCATCAGCCAACAACTCAAAAGCGGCAGACCCTACGACCCTGCCAGTGTGCGCTCAGCACTGCACGCCGAAGGCGACCAATCCGGCATAGTCACCGACAACATCGACGGCCTTATCACCATGCTCACCAACCTAGAGCACATACCGCCGAAAATAACCGACTACGCCGAAGCCGTAGCCTCTAACTCGTATCGCCGCCAATACCGCAACATGGTCGAACGCCTAAGCCGCCAGGCGCACACCGCACCAGAAAAAGACCTCTACCCACTGCTAGTAAAAGAAGGTAAAAAACAACGCCGCATTAAAGAAAACTACTACCGCAACCACAAAGACACCCCGCAAGAGCGCCACTAAACCACACCCACCCCACGGTGGCCTTCGCTCCAATTTCCTCGCTTCGCTGCGGGAATTTCCACGACCTTCAATCATGGCCTGACCACCCCACCGCGCACCCGAGCGCAACTCCCGTGGAAAAACACCCCCAACACCACCGCGAAAGACCAGCCACACAGCCACACGCCGCAACCAGTGTCTGCTTACGGTAGATACGCTTTCATCTCCGCCTTCGGCAGCTTAACCCGCCTGTGGCTACGGTCAAGAACTTTCGCGGCATAAACCGCTCCCGCGCGCCCCGAATCCGGGGCGCTTTTTCGCTATTTATTCCACGCTTTCTTGACCTCCGCCACAGGCGGGCGCAGGCACTACGTGCCGGAGATGAAAGCAAGAAAAATGCACGCCCCACACCCCAGACCGACACCACCGGCACCAGTAAAACTACAGGTGACAGCCACAAAACCCGAACATATGCTAAAGCATATGGCCTACCATATGTCTTGCCATATGTTAAAACATATGTTAAACTAGAGGCATACCGCGACGGAAGGCAACACTCGACAAAGAAAGGAGCAGACATGCTCACCATCTACACCAAACCCGGATGCCACCCCTGCCGCCTGACCATCAAAACCGCCAACAAACTCGGCCTCAACTATGAGGAAAAGCCCGCCAAAGAACACGCCGACTACCTCGCCAGCCTCGGCCACGCCAGCGCCCCCGTTGTCGTCGACGAAGCCGGCAACAGCTTCTCCGGCTTCCGTCCCGACAAGCTACGCCAAGCCGCATAACCCAAAAAGCAAGGAGCACCCCATGGCCCAGGACACTGCCGAGACCATCAGTGCCACCATCACCGTCACCAACTCCGAAGCATGCCTTATCTCCGCCATGCTCACCAGTGGCGACAAAGACACCATCGCCACCATCACCGACAAACTCGACCCCGCAGACTTCGCCAACACGCTACTGGCACGAATCTTTGCCACCCTACAAGAACTTGTCAACGACAACCGCCCCACCGACGCTTCCACCGTCCTCAACGCCCTCCAAGCCAAAGGTAACCGCGACGGACTCGCCGACGACCAACACCACATCATGACCGAACTGGTCACCCTCAAAATCGTCGACCTCCACCTTGCCGACTACGCCCGCCAAGTAGCCAGCACCAGCTACCGCCGCCAATACCTCCACATGACCGAACAACTCCGTCACGCCGCCGAACACGCCCCCGAAGCCGAACTACTCGACATCATGATCAACCACGGCATAGGCCAACGCAAGGCCTGGCAACGCTACCAAGACATCACCACGATCTAGCCCGCCTGGGGTGTGCACACCCTGCCGATACGATCAAAAGCGTCCTCGAAATTCCAACCGAAAGGAAGCTTGCCGCCATGGCCTCATACGCCCTCGCCGCCTTCACCCTCGCCGCCCTCCTGGCCCTGACGATCCTCGCCCTCAGCGACGCTAATGAGCGCGCGGACATTGCCCTCTTTGGCCTGGCCGTCCCGGCTGTGTTCTGGACAGTCCCACCCGTTGTGCTCCGGCTGGCCGGATACTCTGCACCCGCTATCATGCTCTTTATCGCCCTACCGACCCTGGGATTTTGGGTCATGGTGGCCGGGCATCAGCTACGCCAAGCGTTCGCATAACCGCAGCGCATAGATTATAAATCGCACCGAACCGCCTGCCATATGTTTTAACATACGCTAAAGCATATGGCCTAGCATATGTCTTGCCATATGTTAAAACATATGTTAA
>NZ_KV788546.1:0-7323 GCF_001807315.1 Corynebacterium sp. HMSC06D04 | reverse complement strand
CACCAACCGAAAGGAACGCCAGACATGGCAACCACCCTAGGACTACTGATCCTCATCGCCGCCACCACATTCATCGTGCCCATCATCAACTACCTCAGCAACGCAGAAATGCGCCTGCGACAGCTACCCGAGGGCACTAGCCACACCATCAAAGAGACCTACCGCCCACTGTTCGTACTCGCCGCCGCCATAGCTATCCTGCTTCCACTCCTGGCCAATGTCGCCGTCTTTCCCCAAGAGGTAAAAGCAATCTTCATCCCCTCCGCAATCGCCCTTAGCGGATTGATCGTCACCCTGGCACTTATGGCCATTGACACCGCCGCCCGCCTAGAACTGCGCACAACCCCGCAAGCCGCCTACACACTGGTGGGATAACCTAGACAAAAAGGAGAGACCCATGCCGAAGAAAACCTGGACAACGCCAATCCACGCACTGCGCACCATTGTCGTCGACACCGACGAAGAAAACCCCGCCGTAGAAATCCACGCAGTAGAAGGCGCAACACTTGACGAACTGCAAGCCCGCGCCTACAGCCCGGCAGACGTAGGACTAGCTATCAAGACCCTTACCGAAGCCAATAACTGCGCCCAGGCGCACTACGACGAGCACGCTGACGCCGAAAACTGGCACGAGGACAACAGCATCTAGACTCCTCACACATTAAGCCCCAGCCGCCCTACGGTTGGGGCTTAATGTATAGCAATGACACCAAGCACACGCACCAGTGGGGGAGCAGGGGGCGCACGATAGACGGTGTCACCAGGTAAATGTACACACCACCTGTTAAAGCATATGGCAAGCCATATGTTCCGCCATATGTCTTGCCATATGTTAAAACATATGTTAAACTAAAGGCACGCCGCACGGAAGAGACATCTTCCACCACACACGCGGTAACACTCGACACCAACCGAAAGGAACGCCAGACATGGCAACCCAAACCACCACCTTCTACACCCCGCAACAACAGCGCCACATGGACGCCTTCGAATGGTGGAGCAACAAGAACCACGGCTTCGTCCCTGACTACGCCTACATCGACACCACCGCGCCAACAAAGCACATCCGCCACGAAGCCCGCGCCTACCTCGGCGAGATCACCATCAACGACCACCAAGCCGCCGAAATCTGGAACGAACTGCAAAACTGCCGCGCCACCCACCTAGAGCACTCCATCATCGTGCGCGCCGAAGTCTTCCTCACCGTCCTAGCCACCGTCGTCGAAATCTAAGACCCCGCCTGCGGCCCACAGAGGGCCGCAGGCCCACCAGTCCCGGCACAGGGCACCCAAGCCCAAGGGACGCCTCACAGACGACGACAGCGCCGGATACACCGGCACAACACACAAGCGAGACGCACACGAGACGGAAAGAGACTATAGCCATGGCAACCTACGCCACCTTGAACGACGCAATCCACTACGAAATCATCACCCCGCTAGGGGAGTGGGCACACCACTTCAACATCAACGCCATTGCCGAGCGACTCATCTACTGGCACCACGACATCAACACCGACGGAACCATCAACCTCAACCGCAGCGGCTTCCGAGTCCGCACCAACACCGACTTCTGGAAACTAGCCCAAGCCAACGCACTGTAGACATAGCGCCCCGGCCACACGCCGGGGCGCACTCATTGAAAGAAAGGGGGAGACCTCACCCAATCCCTGACACAAACACCGCACACTAAAACAACGTCTGCTGGTCACTATCGACACCAAAGATTGCCTCACGATAGCGACGCTCGTCCCACCCATCACGAAGCGCATTCCTAATCCGTCGCGAGCGCTCAACCCGAGAACTCAACGCCGTAACAGCAACCCTGTTTCCAGTATGACGGCCAAGCGCTACCGCATAGCGAAGATTCTCCCGCTGTGTTGTCTTACGCACATGACCACAACCGACCCGCACGCACAGCGGTTCGTTGCACTCATGCTCGGCAACCTCGCGCTCGGAAAACGACTCGCCCGCGACAAGAAGCGCAAAACGATGAGCCGCCACCGTGCGCTGACGGTTACCGCGCTGCCACGTAAACCGTCCATACCCATCAGGAGAGGAAATAGAGCCCACCCATAGCCAGCACCCGTGCGGTGATTTCACGACATGCTCAAAGAAAGTCTTGACAGTCTTATCGTCAAAAGGAAGCTCCGGATCATGAACACGCGCCGACCGAGACTGCCGAGCCGAAGTGGCCGGCTTCGGCTCCAGGTGGGCAAGCTCTGCAAAAGGAATATCCTCAAAGTCTTTCATGACACCCCACACGTCCGACGCTTATGACACCATAGGCAGCACGCACCACAGAGAGGAAGGACATACCCATGGAAGCACTGCCATTTATCGAATCCACCAACCACGTTCCCGGCTGGTGGCAACTCGCCCTTATCGCCATACCTATCTGGATGCTCATCGCGCAGATACGACGAGCAGGACTGGTGGCAGGAATCCTCAGAGCGTTAGGCGGAATCATCGCTTGGGTAATCATCTGGTACTTCTTTACCTTCCTCGGTGTGATGATTGGCTCCATGGCCGACCACTACGAGCGCGCCACCGACGAGACAAACGACTCGCCGTACTCCAACACCTACGAAGACGCGCCCGCCAACCCTGGCGAGTACTACGACCCCAACGAGCAGAAGTACTAGCCAGCATTACGGCGAAAGACTGCTCTTTCTCTCTACCGACTACTGACCATCAGAATCGTGGTCACCCTCGCCGCCAGCGCCCTCAGAGGCGCTGGCGGCTTCGTCGTTGTCCTGGCGCTCATCATCAGCAGTGTGCGACTCATCGTCTCCAGACGAATCCTGCGCACTAGGGGAGGAATCACTAGCGGCCCCCAGCATGTCGTTGAAGTCCCGCTGGCTGACACCAACGAGCTCGCGCACAAGTTCCTTGGACTCGCCTAGGTCGATAATTTCTTGTGAGGCTTCGCCAATCTTTTCATCGAGTTTCTCGCGCTGGTCGATTAGCGACAGTAGTGAGTTGAGTTTCTTCTTCCTGTCGCGCAGCTTGCGCTGTTCATCTTCGAGATGCTGACGTAGTTCCTGACGCTTCTTCAAACTTCTACTTGCGGTAACCATAAGCCCACAATGCCAGCGCACACACACCATCGCAACCCTGACACAAACACCCGCTGACGCGAAAAGGCCAGAGCCCAAACAGAAAGACGAGACTTTCTCGCTCATGGCCAGACGCGGCGCACGGCCGCGTCGACGCGCGCAAGCGCGCTTTCAGACACACACTATTGGCACTCTTAGTGTTAATCGGGTTTTGGCTGCTAGACTAGGGCGCATGATGACCCTGCGCGTAGTCAACAGCGGAACAGGTTATGAGTACCTGTTGCGCTCTGTGGCTACCAATGATGGGCCAACAGACGCGCCAAGTTTGTCGAAGTATTACGACGCTAAAGGCACCCCACCGGGGCGTTGGTTGGGCTCTGGGCTTGCCGGTTTGAACACCGAGAACGTCGTGCAGGGTGGGGAAGTTACCGAGTCGCAAATGGCCGCATTATACGGCGAAGGCTTGCACCCGGATGCGGATATGAAGATGTCCGAGGGTCAGAAAATCAAGGACGTGCAGCTGGGTCGACCGTTCGCTAACTTCACTAATGATGTGCCGGTTTTGGTGGCACTTCGTGACGCCGAGCGCCGCCACCGGCAGACAACCGGCACGCTGATGGGAAAGCAAGAGCGCGCCGAATTAGTGCAGAATATTGGCCGGGAATTCTTCATTGAAGAACACGGTGTCGAGCCGCAGTCAGGCCGGGAAATTGTCAACTGGGTCAACGGTCTTAAAGACAATGTGCGCCAATCTGTGTCGGGTTTTGACCTTACTTTTTCGCCCGCTAAGTCCGTATCCGTGGCGTGGGCACTGTCTGACGAAGAGACAGCGCGGCGCATTGAAAAGCTTCATCACCAGGCCGTAGAAGAGGCTATGGCATGGGCAGAAGACAACGTGTTTTTTACTCGTTCCGGCAAGCAAGGACGCGAACAAGTCAAGACGAAAGGCGTTATCGCCTCTGAATTTAAGCACTACGATACGCGCGCAGGAGACCCAGATCTGCACTCGCACGTACTGGTATCTAACAAGGTTCAGGCCGAAGACGGACGCTGGCTATCGCTTGATTCCAAAGCACTACACAAGCAGGCTCAAGCCATTTCGCACCGCTATGACTCCATCTTGAACACCCTGTTATCCAACGACATGGGCTACACCTTTACCGCCCGCGACCACGGCGTAAATAAGGAACCAACGTGGGAGATTGAGGGTGTTTCCGAGTCGTTGATGGAGTCGTTTTCTAAGCGCCGACGCGGTGCAGAACCGGTCTACAAGCGCTTGGTGGAAGAGTTCGTTGCCGCTCGCGGCACGACCCCAAACTCGGTTGAGGTAGGGCGTTTATGGCAGCAAGCTATCTTGGAAACCCGTGATGCTAAGCGTGAACCAGAAAGCCTTTCTGAGCTTCGCGCAGGCTGGAAAAACGAAGTATCCGCCCGCAACAACGGCGCAGAAGAATTAGCTGCAATCAACCAACTTGCCGCAGATTCTAAACGCGATGAGCGCCCACTATTTGACGCCCAGGAGCACTTGTCAGGCCTTATTGACGATGTTTTAGCCACGGTAACGAGGCGTCGTTCCTACTTTCGTACCTCGCATGTAGCTACCGCTGCGGGTGGAAAACTCCAAGGCTACCGCTTCGATTCTCTTTCCGAGCGCGACCTTATCCACGCCACTGTGGTTGAAGCTATCGTGCGCGATAAAGCCATTGCGCTCAACGATTTCGACGTCCTAGAACTGCCCGAGGCGTTGAAAAACACGGCAGGAAAAGCCCGCGATACTCGCGCCGATAGTGAGCTTTATACCACCCAGGACATTCTCGATACCGAAGACAAGGCCCTGGCTGCACTCAACGAGCCGGTGGCTGCATTCGCACCTACTGCAGCGATTGATAAGGCTCTTGATGAGCACGAAAAACAGGCTGGTTTCCGTCTTAACGCCGGGCAGGAATCCATGGCGCGCTACCTCCTTACCTGCGGCACACTGGCCGCTACCGGCGTGGGCCCGGCTGGTACTGGCAAGACTGCGTCTATGCGTCTTGTCGCCAACGTCTGGGCGAATGAAGGACGCAACGTTATTGGCCTGGCACCGTCTGCACAAGCCGCAGACGTGTTGTCTGAGGACTTAGGCTTTGACGCTTTTACCATCGACAAACTCACCTACACCTGGCGAGGAAACCACCCAACAAAACCCGGCCACAGCCTCAAAGACCTTCCAGTATCCATTAACGCCGGTGACATGATCATCGTCGACGAGGCCGGCATGGCCTCGACCCCTAACATCGGATCACTGCTAGAAATTGCCGAAGAAGCAGGCGCAGTCGTGCGCTTTATCGGCGACCACAAACAGCTCGGCGCAGTAGAAAACGGTGGCCTCTTCGGCGCTATGGTCAACGCTGCCGAACGTACTGATAATCAACTCTCCGAGGTCGTACGCTTCGGCGGAGATAGTGAACAATCTGCCACCAGCTTGCGCCTGCGCGAAGGCGATAAGTCTACTTTCGACTTCTACTCAAAGCGTGGTTGGGTCAATGGTGGCGCACGCAGCGACATGCTGGATAAGGCCGCAGCAGACTACCTGGCTGATATTTCCAGCGGTAAAACCAGCCTTCTTATTGCTGCCACCAACCACGATGTAGCAGAACTCAACGAGACAATCCGCGCCCACTACATCGCCCACGGCGCTGTTGACACCACCATGGAAGCCGCGCTTTCCAGAGGGGAAAAAGCAGGCGTGGGCGATACGATCCTGGCGCGCAAAAACCAGACTTTCTACGACGATGAGACCGCAACGAGTACCCGTATCAACAACGGCACACTGCTGACTGTCACCGCCATTGCCGAGAACGGCAGTATCACCGCCCGCAACACAGCAACCGGCGAAGAGTTGTGCCTTCCGGCAGACTACGTACGGGATAACGTGCAGTTGGGCTACGCTGCTACCGTCCACCGCGCCCAGGGCAGCACCGTGGACTGTACCCGCGCGGTCATTGACCACCACGTCGATAGGGCCGGGCTGTATGTCGCACTTACACGCGGCAAAATCGCCAACCACATCTATGCGGTGACCGAACACCAGCTAGATGAACTTGCTGAGGAAGGCCACTACCACTACCAAGGCATAGACCACGCCCCCAGCGCAAGGGATGTCTTTAATAAGGCAATCTCGCGTGATACCACCCCGAAGGCCGCACGCGAGATCATCGCCGAAGTCGTAGACGAGCAAACCTCACCTGATCGCATGATGGGCCTGTGGCTTATGGGTAAAGACGAGGCCACCACCGACTTCATCGACTCCTACCTCCCCGACTGGATCGACACCCTACCTGGCGACCTTTCCCGAAAGATTGAAGCCAGCGACGACGGGCTAGAGCCTATCCGCCACGGCTGGGTAAAACTCATTGATGCAGGCATTGACCCGCGCACCGTCATGGATACTGCTACTCGCGATATTGACAACGCCCACGATCCAGCACGTCTTATCCGCTACCGCCTAGACGAACAACTCCGCCTGCGCGATACCGGAAAGCGTAACCAGCTGCCTCCTGTATCTGGTCAGACAGATATAGAACTCGATACGTGGCTGCGCACCCATAACCCCTATGACCGCGCGGAAACTACTCGCCTTACTGGAAAGGAAGGAAACCTCAACCAGCTCAACCAAACTGTGCTGGCCGAGCACGCACGCTTTGCTTACTCGAAGGTCGAGTCGCTGACCTGGCAAGAGGCAAGTATTACCACTCGCCTACACGAAGACAAAGACGCGGCCCTCCATGAGGTACAGGCTAACTACCAGCAGGTAGTCCTTGATACTGGGCGCATTCGCGCCTACGAGCAGGCCATGGCAGACCACAATGCAGCTCTTCGCGAAGAAGAAGCAGCCTGCGCAGACATGGAGCACCAACGCCTGCTCGCAGAAGACTACACCCGCCCAGTTGCCGAGCGGGCCTACGACCACGACGCCGACGGTTATGGCACGTACCAACAGCGCATAGACCACGCGCACAAGCGCCTTGAACAAGCACAACAGCGCCGCAGCTTAGCCCAGCAGGCCATTGAAGAGACCGGTTCTAACTTGCCGGAGGCAGGTCTGTGGGACGAAATCTGCTACCGTGCCGACGACACAGAAGAATGGGACAAGCGCCTAAACGCTGCCGCACAGCACGACAGCGAGCACGTCCACAATCTTCAACAACGACTTGATTCGATTCGCCGCGAGAAGATGGACTGGGCCGATCGTGCAGACATCGCCACGCGCTTGCGCGCAGAGG
>NZ_KV788545.1:0-2360 GCF_001807315.1 Corynebacterium sp. HMSC06D04 | reverse complement strand
TGCCGTTTCGGCGTAGTTGGTAGGGGCAATCCGCGTAGTTGGTCGGGGTTTTCCGGATAGATGGTAGGGCTCTCTGTTTTCGGTCATTGTATAGGTGGCGTTGGCACAACTTGTGCCGGCGCGTCATCACCTTTCATGACCTTAAGGAGGGCCTTTCATGGCCAACTTCAAAGACATCATGGCGATGTGTTTGGACGGGGGAAGCTATGCTGCCATCTCTGCGGCGTTGGGATGTTCCAACCGGGATATTGCCAAAACCAAGACACTGATTGCGGACCTGAGCATCACCAAGGAGTCGTTTGTTCAGCTGGATCCATCATTCTTCGACGAGCACTTCAGCGACCATCGCGGGGCCCGTCGCAAGCGCTACGACCAGCCAGACTTCGAAAAGCTCGCCAAGCGACTAGCCAATAACAAGCACTTGACCCGCCACAAGCTCTGGCTGGACTACGTTGCTGCACCTGTCGGTGAAGGCGAGTCGAAGTATCAGTACTCCCAGTTTTGCGAACGCCTGCGCACCCACATCCGCACCACTGGAATGACCTCGATTATCGAACACGAGCCAGGCCAGGAACTCTATGTCGACTGGGCCGGCGACAAGGTTTCCATCATTGACAAGGCCATCGGTGAAGTCGGCATGAAAGCCAGCTTATTCGTGGCCATCTGCCCCTATTCTTCACTGTTGTTTGTGACAGCAACAGCTAACGAGAAGATGGACAACTGGATTTCCTGCCATGTGAAAGCCTTAGACTACCTCGGTAAATGCCCTGGCATCATCGTTCCTGACAACGCACCGACCGCGACTTATCGGCCGGTGAAGAACAAGCCCGGCCGGCGCATTCAACAACGCTACGCGGACTTCGCCGACTACTACGACATCCTGCTCGTACCGGCCCGACCTGGAAAACCTCGGGATAAGGCCGCTGTGGAACGCGCCGTCCAACTCGTCTACTCGCGCATCCTCGGCTACTTCGATGGGATCACCTTCTACAGTCTTGATGAACTCAATGAGGCTATCGCCCAGCGCGTCGACGACATCAACATGAATATGCCTAGGCCCGATGGGATAACCCGTAAAGAGTTGTTTGATGCTGATGAAGCGCCCATGATGCGTGACTTACCAGATACCCCGTTTACGGAAGTGTCCTGGCGAAACGTCAAAGTCGACCGTAACTGGCACATCTGCTGCGACTACCAGTACTACTCAGTGCCGTTCCAATACATCGGCAAAACCCTGCGGGCACGGCTGACCAACAGCCTGGTGAGCATCTTCGACGGCGACGACCTAGTCGCAGAGCACTCACGTATGCACGGGTTCAAGTACCGCTATTGCACTGACCCAGCCCATACCCCGGATAAGGACATTGCCGGGGTCAAACCTCTTACCCGTGACGAGCTGCTTGCTCGAGCATCATCATTTGGGCCGGCAACGGCCAAGGTCGTCTCCTCAATTTTGGAACGCAACGCCAAAGCCGTACCCCGCGGGCTACACACTGCCCGCAACGTGCTCGTCAAGCTGGGCAACAAGCACAACAAGACCACGCTTGAGCCTGCCTGCCAGCAAGTCATTGACCATAGCCTGGCACCCAACATGCAGGTCATCGCGCGGATTCAGGCCGACATCGCCCGCAACGGTCACACCCTCAACCAAACGCCAGCCGTCCAGGCCGATCACGCCCAGTCGCGCATTGTGGACATCACCGCAATCCCTGATGCAGTATTCCTGCGCCCAGCCAGCCACTACGACATCCCGAAGAAGGAGGCCTAGACCATCATGACCACCATCAACCTTGACGATGACATCCGAGCTACACTGCGTAAACTGCGTCTTTCCACCTTCGCTGATATCTTTTTCGACCTAGTCGCCGCCGATGACGCCAACACCGCTCTACCGGAGGAAATCTTCCTCAAAGCCGTGGAAGAAACCGCGGCCAAGCGCCGGCAAACCAACATCGCAAAAGCCATCACCCAGGCGAAATTCCGCTATCCGGGAGCAACACTCGCCGAGCTGATCAACCCAGATGAACGAGGGTTGAATCTACGCCAGCTCAAACGACTAGCCGCAACACCCTGGCGCGACGAACCTTCCAATGTGCACGTCCTAGCGCCCACCGGTGCGGGTAAAACCTACATCGCCTGCGCTATCGGTATTGCTGCTTGCCAGGCTGAATACAGTGTCGCGTACTACCGGCTGGATCAGCTCGTCGATGAATTAGGGGCCTTCCTGCCAGCAGATGAACGCTATGTAGCTAAAATGCGCAAGCTACAAAACATTGATGTACTCATCCTCGATGATTTCCTGACCATAGGAATCAACCAGCGCGGACAAGAAGACCTAACCAAGATCATATTCGACCGCG
>NZ_KV788544.1:0-29085 GCF_001807315.1 Corynebacterium sp. HMSC06D04 | reverse complement strand
CCTGGGGTGGAACTGCTAACAACGTAATGGGATGTCGGGCGAAAGAAGCTGGGGGAGGGTGTCGGGCAGTGGCGCCGGACCTAAGAAAACGTAACCCAAGAAAACGCAAATGGTCCCAACTCCGAAGAGCTGGGACCCGTGGCGGAGGATAGGGGATTTGAACCCCTGAGGGATGTGACTCCCGCACGCGTTCCAGGCGTGTGACATAGGCCGCTAGTCGAATCCTCCGTTGGAAGACTCTACACGAGCAGGCCCCAAGGAAAAATTCGTACTGCGCACTCCGGGTAGGCCGACCTGCGTCCGGCGCTAGTGGAGTAGCCGTAACAGCGGCCGCAGCGATGGGAAGGAGCGGGGCCGCGGCGATTGGGGGCAATAACGGTTTGCCGCAGGGGTAGCAGGCGCGCTAGGCTTATCGGCAGGATTCCGCGTGGCGTCCATCCTCTGAACTCCCCCAGGGCAGGAATGCAGCAAGGGTCAGGAGGCTCTGACGGGTGCGCGGGGTCCCTTTTAAGTTTTCTGGGTGATAAACATTACAAAAGCTGCACGCAAGCGTTAGTATTGGTTGCCATATATTCGCAACTACCCGCAACTAACCCGGAAGGTGGACAGGAATGTCCCTGCTCAATCTCGAAAAGTCTGAGCTCGACGAACTCGCAGCGAAGGTTCGTAAGGACTACGAGGAGCTGAAGGCTATGGGCCTGAAGCTGGATTTGACCCGCGGCAAGCCCGCAAAGGCGCAATTGAGCCTGTCCAACGATCTGCTCGAGCTGCCAGGCGCGGGCAACTATTCCGACGCCGCAGGCAACGACCTTCGCAACTACGGCAACCTTGAGGGCATCAAGGAACTGCGTGAGCTGTGGGGCAAGCTGACCAACATCGACCCAGAGCTGCTGTTGGCTGGAGATTCCTCCTCCTTGAACATCATGTTCGACCTCATCTCTTGGGCTTATGCTTTCGGTACCAATGAGTCCGAGCGTCCGTGGTCCCAGGAAAAGACCGTCAAGTGGATCTGCCCGGTTCCGGGTTATGACCGCCACTTCGCTATCACGGAGCACTTCGGCTTCGAGCTGATTTCGGTCCCTATGCTTTCCGACGGCCCCGATCTCGGCGCCGTCAAGGAATTGGTCAAGGACCCGCAGGTCAAGGGCATGTGGACCGTTCCGATGTTCGGTAACCCAACTGGCGTGACCATCTCCGAAGAGATCGCCCAAGAGTTGGCCTCCATGGAAGCCGCAGCGCCAGACTTCCGCATCATCTGGGACAACGCTTACGCGGTCCATACTCTCACCGATGAGTTCCCGGAGATCCTGCCGATTCTCGACATTGCAGCTAAGGCAGGCAACCCGAACCGTTTCTGGGCTATGTCTTCTACCTCCAAGATCACCTTCGCCGGAGCTGGCGTTGCGTTCTTCGCGTCCTCCCGCGAGAACTTGGATTGGTACCTCTCCCACGCGAAGATTCGCGGCATTGGGCCGAATAAAATCAACCAGCTTGCTCACTACCAGTTCTTCGGTTCCGCCGAAGGCGTGCGTGCGGTCATGCGCCGCCACGCGGCGCTGTTGGCTCCGAAGTTCAACGCTGTCCTGCGCATCCTTCAGTCCCGCCTGGGCGAGTACGAGGTCGCGCAGTGGACCGAGCCGAAGGGCGGCTACTTCATCTCCCTCGACGTCGTCGATGGCACCGCCACCCGCGTCTGGGAGCTGGCGAAGGACGCCGGCATCGTGCTGACCAAGGCTGGCTCTGCCTTCCCGCACGGCGAGGACCCGAATGACCGCAACATCCGCTTGGCACCTTCGCTGCCACCGCAGGAAGAGGTCGAGGCTGCAATGGACGGCGTCGCAACCTGCGTGCTGCTCGCCGCTTTGGAGAAGTTGGGGGCTTAAGCCATCAATTCCGACGAGACTTCGTACTGGCTAAGCCAGGTCATTCCCGTTCCGCTGGAGTTTAAAAACGTGGAAGGCCGCCGGCTTGGTTTAGCCGCGCTTGACGACGCCCAGTCCCTCGCCGTTACCACCACCTTCGGCGAGGTAGACACGGGGCTCAAGCATGCGGAGCAGGGCGTCGATGTGCGTTGCGAGCTGCTGACCGTAGCGCGCGCGACGCAGCCGGAGGTAGCTGCTGCGGTTACTGCGGCTGCAGAAAAGCTGATCAAGGCCCGAGGCATGCTGCCGGCCCAGCCGGGCATCATGCTGCCGGAGATACTTTCGGAAGATTCGCTCAACGTGCACCATGGTCTGCTGATCGCGCCTTATTTGTGGGGCGGTAGCACCCCTCAGCTGCCGGAGGACGGCCGGCTGACTTTGGTCTGTCAGCTGCTGATGCTTACCGATTCAGAATATGCCTATGCGGTGGAAGAGGGCGTCGCCAAGCTGCAGGAAGCAGTAGCTGAACAGGGCGTCGATATCCTCGATTGGAAGCGCGCCGGCTAGCTTGCTCCGCCCGCTGCGGGGGAGAGTGTCGGGCACAGAATGTAGACTGACTAACCGTGGCTCTATACCGGAAATATCGTCCAGCAACGTTCGCGGAAGTGGTCGGCCAAGAGCAGGTCACCAAGCCTTTATCCGCTGCCCTCGACGCAGGGCGTATCAATCATGCCTACCTGTTTTCCGGTCCGCGCGGCTGCGGCAAGACCTCTTCAGCGCGCATTATGGCCCGCTCGCTCAACTGTGAGCAGGGGCCTACGTCTACCCCGTGTGGCGTGTGCGAGTCTTGTGTTTCGCTGGCACCAGGTGGCCCGGGCAATCTGGATGTAACTGAGCTTGACGCGGCTTCCCACAACGGTGTGGAGGACATGCGTGAGCTGCGTGACCGCGCGTACTATGCACCTGCTGAGTCGCGCTATCGCATCTTCATTATCGACGAGGCACATATGATTTCCGCCTCGGGCGCCAACGCGCTTCTGAAGGTGGTGGAGGAACCACCGGAGCACGTGATCTTCATTTTTGCCACCACCGAGCCGGAAAAGATCATCGGCACCATTCGTTCGCGTACCCACCATTACCCGTTCCGCCTGCTGACCCCGCCGGCCATGAAGGGCCTGTTGGAGCGCACTGTGGCTTCGGAGGGCGTGCACGTCGATGATTCCGTGTATCCCATGGTCATCCAGGCCGGTGGCGGTTCCCCGCGTGATACTTTGTCTATTCTGGATCAGCTCTTGGCTGGTGCGGGGCCTGACGGTCTGACCTATGACATTGCGCGTCCGCTGCTGGGCGTGACTGACCTAGGTCTGTTGGATAAGACCATTGAGGCGCTTGCCGAGCAAGACAAGGCAGCCTTGTTCATGATCGTCGACGACGTCATTGAAGCCGGCCACGAGCCACGTCGCTTTACCATCGACCTTTTGGATCGCCTTCGTGATCTCATGATTCTGCAAGCAGTGCCGGGTGCTTTGGAGGCCGGCTTGGTCTCGGCCCCGACCGACCGCGGCGAAATCCTTTTGGCCCAAGCCCAGCGTTTCACCGGCCCACAGTTGGCTTACCTGGCAGAGACCGTCAACAGCCGCATCTCTTCGCTGCGTGGCGCTACTTCGCCGCGCCTGCTTCTGGAGATCCTGTGTGCTCACCTCTTGGTTGGCTCTGCGCCTGCAGCAGCCGCCGCGGGCCAGACTGCTGCGCTGCCACAGGGCATGCCCGCTGGCTCACCGCAAGGCGCTTCCGATGGAACGCCTGCTGCCGGCCACGCAAATACCGCAGTTTCCAACCAACCTGCACCCGCTACTGCCCAAGCTCAAGACCCTGCAGCCGCGGCGGCTGCCATCATCGCTGCTCGCCGTAACCGTCAAGCTCAACAGCAGGCACAACAGCAACAGGCCCAGGCGCCGCAGGCTCAGCCGGAGCAATCGGCATCTGCACAGCAGCCGCAGCAGTCCGAGGAACAGCCAGCTGAGCGCGCCGAACAGGCGCCTCAGCAGCGAACCGAGACTCAACCTGTACAGGAGTCTGCTCAGGAACCAGCCAAGGAACCGGCACAGCGGTCTGCTCAGGAACCAGCGCAGGAACATGCAGTTGATGTCGCGGAGCAAGTGCGTTCGCAGTGGTCGAACCTTCGCGCGGCCGTGGGACGTCGCAACAAGGTTGCAGAGATCATGCTCGCTGAGGCGCGCGTGCTTGGCTTCCGTGATGACACATTGATTTTGGGACACACCACTGGTGCCCTTGCGGAGCGAATCAATTCGCCGTCCAACAACGATGTAATCGTGGCAGTTCTTAAGGAAGAGCTGCGCCGTGACATCAAGGTCAACTGCATTATCGGCACCAACCCGAAGGCAGCAGGCTTTAGCGAAAGCACTCCGCGGCAGCAGCCAACGTGGAACCCAAACCAGCAACAGCGCGAGTCCGCTGAGTCAGAACAGGAGTCTGAGAGGCCTAGCCCGCAGACTGAACCCGAGCAGCAATCGGAGCAGTCTGCCAGCGCATCTGCGTCTGCATCTGATGATCCGTGGGGAGCACCGCGACCTATCGGCACGCAGAACAACGAGCCTGCTCGCGAAGAGAGCCCCGGGCCAGTGACACCGGCTGCGGCATCGGCGGCTGCGGCGGCCGCCACAGCGGCGGCAAGCGCGCATCAACCTGCACCGCAAGCTACTCCGCCTGCGCAGGTGCAGGCCCCGCGTCAGCAAGCAGCGAAGCCGGCACAGCAGTCATCCCAGCAGGGTGGTGACTGGCGTTCGCGAATTGCGCAGGCTTCACAGGTGGCACAGAAGCGTGACGAGGAATTCAACAAGATTCCGCAGTTCGGCAACGGTGTACCGCTGCCGCCCGAACCAGCGCCGGAAGACGATTTTGAGGCACCACCAGAGGAGTACTATCCAGCTGACCCGCAGCCCAGCCAACCGGGGCTGGGGCAGCAGAACCAGGAGATGGGGGCGTCGGCAAGCACTGCGCAACCACCGCAACAGGCCTACTCCCGCGATGAACAAGAACGCGAAATGATGGAGGAAGCCCAAAACGCCGGCGAGATGGACCACCGCAGCTCCACGGAAGTTGCGATGGAACTGCTCACCAAGGAGCTAGGTGCACGGCGCTTGTAGTTAAGCGTCTGTACACTTGACGGGTAGCGAAAATCTTAAAGAAATTTACGTTGAAAGGACTTTCCATGACTGACCCAATGTCCCAGGCAAATGACATGAACGACCTGCTCGCACAGGCTGCCCGCGTGCAGGCTGAGCTGCAGAAGGCACAGGAAGAAATCCTGGCCGCACACGTTGAAGGCACCGCAGGCAACGGCCTGGTTAAGGTTGTCATGACCGGCGGCGCAGAGCTCGTCGACCTCCAGATCGATAAGTCCGTTGTGGACCCTGAGGACGTTGACACCCTCCAGGACCTCGTCATCGGCGCTTTCAAGGAAGCACACGCTGCCGCTGGCAAGCTGGCTCAGGAAAAGATTGGCCCGCTGTCCCAGGGCATGGGCCAGTCCCAGCAGGGCTACGATGGACCTTCCTTCCAGGATGTCTTCGGCGGCAACCAGTAGTCGCGCGTTAAACTAAAAGGCCGTTATTCCCCGCAGTGGGGGAAGCGGCCTTTTTGCATTTCATAGATAGGGAGAATCGTGTTCGAAGGACCTCTGCAGGATCTCATCGACGAGTTTTCGCGCCTTCCGGGTGTCGGGCCGAAGTCGGCGCAGCGTATCGCTTTTCACGTGCTGCACATGGATCCGGAGGACGTCGACCGCCTGCAAAACGCGCTCGGCGCGGTACGTGATGGCGTGACTTTCTGCCGTATCTGTTGCAACATCTCGCGCGAAGAAGTCTGCCGAATCTGCGTGAACTCGCAGCGCGATGCATCCACTATTTGTGTTGTAGAAGAGCCTAAGGACATCCAGGTCATCGAGCGCACCGGTGAGTATGAGGGGCGCTACCACGTTCTAGGCGGCGCTTTGGACCCGCTGGCGAACGTGGGCCCGAAGGACCTCAACATCTCCGTGCTCTTGCAGCGCATCGGTGGTGTGTTGCCTGACCGCGAGCTGGCGGATTCCACCCCGGACGCGCCGTTGTATGACACGACGCCGGAGATCAAAGAGGTTATCCTCGCAACCGATCCGAATACGGAAGGCGAGGCTACCGCGGCCTACCTGGTGAGGTTGTTGCGTGACTTCCCGGATCTGAAGATCACCCGCCTCGCATCAGGCATGCCGCTGGGCGGCGACCTTGAGTTCGTGGATGAACTGACACTGTCCCGCGCGCTGTCGGGTCGTTTGACGGTGTAGCTGTCTTAGCAGCCGCCCTAATTGCCGGATTGTGGCGCCAAGTTGCGCGAAAATGGCGACGATTTGGCATTTAGGGCGGCTAAGGCAAGCCGGGCTAAGGCAAGCCGCGAGCGTCAGCTGAGCGCCCCGCAGTTGCGTGTCTAGAGCTGCGAGCGCGGCGGCTTTGATGCGTTGAGGCGCTCGGTGCGCAGCTTGTCCACGGCCGGGATGTCGAGCGGTTCTAGGTCTGTGAGCGCAACGCCCATGGCCTTGGCCAGCAGGAGGTCAGCCAGCTGCGGGTTGCGCGCCAGTGCCGGGCCGTGCATGTAGGTGGCGATGACGCTTCCCTGGACGGCGCCTTCGGCAATGCGCTGCTCGGCGGCGTCGGAAAGATCGGCGGTGGCTGCGGTATCGGCGTTGCCCTGGCCGCGAATGAGCTTGCCCAGCGGCTGTGCGGCGGGGCCCAAGATGGTGGCGCCCATGTGGTTCTCGAAGCCGGTGAGGGTTTCGGTCAGCTCCGCGGTGATACCAGCGCCGGTCGGCTGAGAGGAGACCTCGCCGATGGCACGCTCAGCCATGGAGGCCGTGGTGGCGTCGATGAGACCGACACCGTCAATAATCTGGCCAGAGGCACGGAAGGACTCGCCTAAAACCTGCAGGCCAGCACAAATTGAAAGGATCGGGCGGCCAGCCTCAGCCGCGCGGGTCAGGCCGCCGTCTTTGATGAGGTGCTCCGCCGCGAGAATCTGCGCGGTGTCCTCACCACCGCCGAGTGTGTAGACGTCGAGGGAGTCAGGGACTGCCTCGCCTAGCTTGATCGGAACGATCTCAGCCGAAAGACCGCGCATGCGGGCGCGCTGGCGCAGGACAAGGGCGTTACCGTCGTCGCCGTAGGTGCCAAGCACGTCGGGCAGAATGAGGCCGATTTGCAACTGCGTCTTAGCCATTGGCGTTCTCCTTTACTTTGCGCTCAAGCGCCTTCTTCAAATCACGGAAAGCGGTGTAGTTAGCCAGCACCTCGATGCGGCCCGGTGGGCAGGACTCGATGGCTTTGACTGGATCCGGGATGAGCTCGTGAGAGATATCGGCGTAGACCAAGCGCACAGCAAGGTCGGTGCCGCGCTCGCCGGCGGCCTTGACCGCGAGGTTTTCAAAGTCCTCGAAGCGTACGTCCCACAGCCAGGACATATCGATGCCGTCTGCCACGTGGCCGTTGGTGGCAATGACTAGGCCGTCGGCAGAGCGATCCACCATGGACAGGGCCTCCTGCCAGCCGGCTGGGTTTTTAGCCAGCAGCAGGCGAATTTCACGGTCACCCAAGGTGATGGTGGAGTAACGGCCGGCCACGTCGTTGACGGATTCGGTGGCGGCGATGGCCTTGGCCTCGTCCACGCCGAAGCCTTCCACTGCGGCGGCGATGGCCTGGGCGGCATTGCCACGGTTGGCGCGTCCAGGCAGGGAGAGGCTCAGCTCCTTGTCACCCTGCGGAGTGTGCAAACCATCTTGGTCTACGCGCCAGGTTGGGGTGGGGCGGCGGAACTCGCGGCCGTCGGGAAGCGGCTTGACCGCACGCCAATCATCCTCATCACGCACGATGTGGCCGCCGGTGCGTGGGCACGTCACGGACTCGCCGAGCCATCCAGCGCCGGCGGAGACCCAGATGACGTTCTTGGCGTCGTAGGCCACGGAAGTCATGAGGACATCGTCGCAGTTGGCGATGACCAGCATGTCTGGGTGGGCTTCGACGGCGCCGCGCAGAGCGCGCTCGATCTTATTGATCTCACCGACGCGGTCGAGCTGGTCACGGGAGAGGTTCAGCAGCACCAGCGCCTGCGGATTCAGGTTGTCTGCCACGTGCGGAACGTGCAGCTCGTCTACCTCCAACACGAGGTGGGAGGCGTCTTTGCCCGCCATGAGCGCGGAGATGATGCCAGCATCCATGTTGTCGCCGCCGTCATTGGTAGCGACTTTGTGCTCGCTGCGTACAGCGGCGGCCAGCATGCGGGTGGTGGTGGACTTGCCGTTGGTGCCGGTAACCAGCACCGCAGGGCGGCCACCGCCGAGGTTAGCCATGATCTGTGGATCAATCGCGCCAGCGATAAGGCCACCGATCATTCCGCCGGCGCCTCGTCCGGTTGCGCGGGAGGCGGTGGTGGCCAGCTTGGCAGCGGTCGTGGCGGCGTTGGTACGCAATGAACGCAACGTGCCGGAAAGGTTAAAACTCATGCCCCTAGGGTAGTCGCGTCAGCCCGCGGGGCGGGTACTTGCGCGCCTAGTTTTGGCCGGAGTTTTTATTCTTGGCAGACCCATTTGCCCCGGAGCTGTTCTTTCCGGAGCTGGTTTGGCCCTTGTTGCCCTGCGAGTTTCCGCCCTTGGGCTTGCCACCACGCCGGCCACGGCCACCGCGGCCGCCACGGCGCCGCCGCCGTTTGTTGCCACCCGAGTTCCCAGAGCCGGATTTCTCCTCGTTCTTCGGATTGCCGCCGGGCTTGGCGTTGGAAGAATTGGGATTTTCGTTTGTTTGCTGACTATTGTTCTTCTGCTGGTTGCGGCCGGAGGATTTGCCCGAGCCCGACTTACGGCGCGAGCGCCGCCTATTAGCGCTGCCGGAGCGGCGATTATTGCTGTTCGGCACGTGTGCCTGACCGCGATTATCGGAATCCTTCTCTGGCTCCGGCTCGATTGCTTCTTGGATGCGCTCGAGCGCTGCAAGGAAAGCAGTGTCAGACATCAGCGGGATGCCCTTGCGGTGGGCGTGCATGGGCTTGCCCACGAAATCGGTGGTGATGTTGCAAACCACCAGCGAGGATTCGCGCGTGAGCTTTTCCGAATAGTTGAGCTCTTCACGTGCGATAGCCGCGATGATGGTGTCTGGATCTTCCATGATCTCTGGCGCGACCACGATCTCCATGCCGCGGTGCAGCTCCTTGCCAGGAACATATTTGCCCGGATTGTGGTGCTGACGTGGGGATTCTGCGGCGTCGACACGCACGTGCGAGCGCTGCAAACCAAAGCGATCCGCGCGCAGCTCATCTGGCGCGTATGCACTACGCGTGCCGGTTGCTTGATGCTGATAGAGGCGGTACAGCAGCTGGGTTTGCTCGCGGGAGGTGGCGGCCTCGCTGCGTTGGGCACGTTCAACGGTTGCGGTGGGTGGAGCTACATCAAGGCCGCTGCGCTTGGCGACGGCCGCGAGGCGGACATCGTTATCCCACACCCCCTGGCGGCGGGCAGTGGCCAAAGTATCGACGATGCTGACCGGGGTAGGAACGTGGCCGACCTTCTGGCGGCGGCGCCTGCCCTTATTACGGTTGCGGTTTCGCGAGCGATTCTGGCGCGCGGCGGCCATCATGGCGCGACGCGCCTCGGAGACAATGAAACCCCAGGTAAATGGGGTATCGTGCACGATCAAGGTGCGGCCGTCAATTAGCCGATCAAGTGGCTTGAGCAGCCGCGAGAAAGACTGGCCTTCTGTTACTTCCTCAATGCTAAGCCCATGCAGGTGCCGTGGGCCCGGGTTGGTACCAGGGTTGATGACGGCGTGGAATTCTTGGCCTACCTCGTTCTTTTCGTTATAAGTCAGGGCATCGATGGCAACGAGGCGCCCAGTAGAAGGATGAATGCCGGTGGTCTGCACCGTGAGTGCGACGAAAGGGTAGGCGGCAACGGCCTCGGCCTGCGCTATTTCTTGCGCGCTTGGCTGCTTGCTTTCTTTGTCGGTACTAGCCCGGCCGGGATTGTGCGGGCGGCCAGCAGCCAGCGCGGCCGGTGAAGGCGCGGGGGCTGAATCGGGGCCGGGGGTGGTGCTCATTGTTTTAAGTGTAGTACCCCGGCTGGACACGTTGGCTCAACGGGCGAGCGTGTGACCTAGCCGCGGATGATGATGGTTCCTGGCGTGATGGGCTTCCGGGTCGTTGTCGTTGGGGAGGCCGGACGCGTGGTCGAGTTAGGAGTCGTGGACTCCTCGGTAGTGCATGCTTCCGTAGTTTCGGTGGTGCTTGCTTCCTTAGTTGGGGTAGGAGAGGAGGAAGTCGAGCTCGGCTCCGATGTCGTCGGCGTGGTGGAGGTTGCCGGTGATTTCGGGATGGTTGTATCCGTGCGGGTAGGAGAAGGTACAGTTCGCGTTGGCTCGGTTGTACTACGCGGTTGGGTAGAAGGTTCCGTCGTTGGGGTGGCCGGCGGAAGCGTCGGGACCGGCAGTGGCGCTGGAAGGTTCTGGTCGTCACCAGAAGTATGGCGCGGCGACGTTGGGCGGGAAGGACCGCGTGGGTTTTCCTTGTTGCCCTCGAGCGTGGTCTGCGCATCTGGCGCAGCGAGGACGTGTTCGGCGGAATCCCGGGAGCTTTCGTCTGTGTTGGGTTCTGCGGTGGGTTCGACGGCGTCGGAAGTCTGCTTCCGTGTAGCTACAGCACTGCGGTCTTTGGTGCCTTCGCGGGAATCCTCGCGAGACGTGGTGCGTGAGCCAGGCTCTGCCGTGGCTTTTTGGGCGCTGGAAGTGCCGAAAATGTCCCGGTAGGGCGAAAGACCGCGTGGGAAGACTGAGTCCTCATAGGAGCGGCTTTGTGCTTCGGTAGCTTCTTCGCGAGCCTGCTCATCCACGGAAAAGATGGAGGCCGCGAGGTTTGCGCCACCGCCGACGATGATCGCTGCGCTGGCAGCGGCCACGAGTTTTAGTCCGGCACTGCCGCCGACGAGAGGCATGGAGGAGGTCTGCGAAGACATCAGCGCCAGCGACGCCAGCGACAACGGCACGCTTGTCATCAGACTGCTCATCGGCATAAACGACAAGGCGAGGCTTGCCCTCATCCATGCAGTAATAGGCGCGTGCTACGGCGAGCAGGCCACTGTTTTGGTAGCTCGAAACGGTATCGGCCAAACGGTGGGCGTCATCATGGCTAAGCGAGGCGATCTGCACACCATCGACCGCCACGTTGACGCTGCGGCGGCCAAAGAAACGGCGCGCATGCAGGGTGACCAAGAAGTGCTCGGCGGATTCCGGGAAGACGTCCATCTTGGACTGGAACTGAGTGATTGCCGCAGCCGTAGTGCCAGGCAGCATGGCCCAGCGCTCTGCCGGCGGGTTATTGACCGGAACACACAGGCCAGGGGCCGGTAGCTCGACATCGAAAGAAGGCCATTCCTCGCCATCAAACTCCACCATGGTTACGCGTGCGGTAACCAGAGGACGCAAACCTGCATCGATGATCCAATCAAGCTCGGTATAAGCCGCAGCTTCTTCCCGTTCGAGGTAGCCGATGGTGGTGTCTTCGTAGCGGACACGGAAGCCTTCGTCAGAAGAGCCCGTGAGGTTGACCTCCACTGCAGGCTGTTCAGAACCAGATTCTTCCATTAGCTCGACGAGGAAATCTGGGCTTACTTCTTGGATGGGAATTTGATTTACATCGCCAAAACCATGGTTAGGGACCATGTAGTTTGTCGATTTCATCTGTATTCGCTTTCGTAGGGTGCGGGGAAGAAGTTTGGGAGTAGGGATGCGAGCTATAAGGAGACAGACTTAGAGGGTCTGCTGCGCCTAGAGCGCGCTAACCCTCTAAAAGAAACTAAATCCACCCTACCGACTCGTAGCTTTGAACTCAAACGTATAAGCGGCATTTGAGCAGGTCGAAAGGTTGCCGTGCGCTGACTGAGTTGGGCAATGAGCGTGCAATTAAAGGGCAATCAACACTGCGATCAAAACGGCGATGCAAACAATCACGAGGGCGAAGATGAGCCAGCTCTTATTGTTCTTCTTTGTCGGGGTGGAATCCGCTGTGGCCTTTTGCGGGAGCCGGTCGATACGGGACAAGTCTTCATCGGTGATGGCCTTGAAACTGGCGGTCTCAAAAGTGGCCGCAGCAGAGCTTGCGCTACGGGTGTTTTCCGCCAGTAGGCGTTCCTGGCCGGAGCCGTCGCGGGTTTCCTGTTCTATCTGCTTGCCAGCATAAATGTTGAGCACTCGTCCGCCTTGGCGAGGGAAGTGGTAGGCATGGGCGAGCGTGCTTAGCCCCTGCTTGGCATGCTGGACGAGCAGGTCCGGAAGATAGTCCGGGTAGCTATCCAGCGTGCCGATGAATTGTGGGCCAAGATAAGCGCTGATGCGCTGCGGATCGGATTCGGCCGCGCGCAAGGTAACCAGCAGATGGATTCGCCCAAACTGCGGAATGTCGACCTCGTCTGGGATATCCGTGATGCTTATCGCTGGGGCAAAAGAAAGCAGCGCCCACGGGCTGGACGGCGGATTATTCGCGGGCAGGCACAGGCCCGGACGCGGCAGCAACACCGTGGGCTGGGGGCTTTGGCGAAGCGTTACTGCTGGAGTCAGCTGGGCGTCGAAAAGCAGCTCTATCTCTGGGTACTCAGCCGCATCCTGAGGCGCAATCAGACCTACGACGCCGGCGGCGGTCGCCACCTGCCAGGTGCCGTCGGGCTGCCTGGACAAAGTGGCGTTGACCTCTCGCTGTTTTGCTTCCGCAGAAGGCGAATTCTGGGATGCCGATGCGGGGTGCACGGGCAATTCCTGCACCGCGCCGAGCCCCAAGTGGGGGATGGGATAGAGCGATAAAGTCATGCCTCGACTTCTACCACCTTTAGCCCAGCGCGCGGTTGACCGCCGAATTGATGGCGAAAATCGAAGCACGCGTGGTGGAGCCGGCAATGCCAGCGCCCCACACTTTGGTGCCGTTGACGTCGGCGGCAATGTAGCAGGCAGCTTCGGCGTCGTCGCCAGCGCTACGCGATTGCTGTGCGTACTCGATTACCTCGAAATCAATTCCCAACGCTTCGAGGGCATTGGCGTAGGCCGCAATCGGACCGTTGCCGTGGCCGGAAACCACAGACTCCGCCTCGTTGTAGATGACTGTCGCGGTGACCTTGGCTTCGGCGTCGTCGCCTACCGCGTTATCGATCTGGAAGTTCTTGTGCGCAAGCGGCGCCTCGCGGTCTAGGAACTCGGTGGCGAAGATATCCCACATGCCCTTGGAACCGACCTCGCCGCCTTCGGCATCCGTGACTTCTTGGACCACGGCGGAAAATTCTGCCTGCATCGCGCGCGGCATATGAATGCCGTGATCGGTCTTCATGATGTAGGCAACGCCGCCCTTGCCAGACTGGGAGTTCACGCGGATAACTGCCTCGTAGTCGCGCCCCACGTCCTTCGGATCGATTGGCAGGTAAGGCACCTCCCATTCGGTCTCGCGCAGCTCTTCCCACGAGACGTCCGTGTTGATGGCGCCGGGGCGTACCTCGTTGGCCAGGGCGTCGAGGCCCTTGTTGATGGCGTCCTGGTGGGAACCGGAAAAAGCGGTAAAGACCAGCTCGCCGCCGTAGGGGTGGCGCTCAGGAACGCGCAGCTGATTGCAGTACTCCACGGTATCGCGGATAGTGGGCAGGTCGCTGAAATCAATTTGTGGATCGACGCCTTGGGTGAGCATGTTCAGGCCCAGCGCCACCAGATCCACATTGCCGGTGCGCTCGCCGTTGCCGAACAGGCAGCCCTCGATGCGGTCCGCGCCCGCCAGATAACCCAGCTCGGCAGCCGCGATGCCGGCACCGCGGTCGTTGTGTGGGTGCAGCGACAGGATGATGCTTTCTCGCTTGGCCAGGTTGCGGTGCATCCATTCGATGGAATCCGCGTAGACGTTCGGCGTAATCATCTCCACCGTGGAAGGCAGGTTGATGATCATTGGGTGCTCGGGCGTGGGCTCCATGATTTCAACCACGGCGTCGCATACCTCTCGGGCAAATTCTAGCTCCGTGCCGGTGAAAGACTCCGGGGAGTATTGCCAGCGCCAGTTCGTGTCGGGGTAGTCCTGGGCTACTTCTTTGATGAGCGCTGCGGCGTCGCAAGCCAGCTTCTTGATCGCAGGGCGGTCTTTGCGGAAGACCACGCGGCGCTGCAGCTTCGAGGTGGAATTGTAGAAGTGCACGATGACGTTCTTGGCGCCCGCGCAGGCCTCAAAGGTGCGCCGGATTAAGTGCTCGCGTGCTTGCACCAGGACCTGGATGGTGACGTCTTCAGGGATCTTGTTCTGCTCGATGATCTCGCGCACGAAGTTGAAGTCGGTCTGAGATGCGGAAGGAAAACCTACCTCGATTTCCTTGTACCCCATCTTGACCAGCAGGTCGAACATGCGGTGCTTGCGCTGCGGGCTCATGGGGTCGATCAGCGCTTGGTTGCCATCGCGCAGATCGACCGCGCACCACTGTGGAGCGCAAGTGATTTTCTTATCCGGCCAGGTGCGGTCCGGCAGCTGAATGTCTTCTACTTCTTGGGCAAAGCTGCGGTAACGGTGGGTGGGCATTGCGGAACCGCGCTGCTTATTCCAGGCGGGCTGGTTCTTGCCAAAGTCGCCGTTAGGGGTAGTGATTTCGCGTGGGGCGGTGATAAAAGAATCGTTGGGAGCCATGATTTGTCCTTGCTGCTTCGTTAAGGAAGCGGATAAAGAGGTACCGTTTAGCCAGCAGCGGCGGGGGTGGGAAGGCGCAGTTTGGATGCGCATCGTGAAAACCCGCGACGGGGGCGCTGGCCGGTGGGTTTGAAAGGCCTAAATCCCGCCGCGGCAAATAAGGAGGAGGCTCTGCCGCATAGTCATGTGAATCACACTAGCGCGCTTCTCACGATGTGGCAAGAGTTCTCACATATTGGGATCTCCTTTTGTTGGGGTGGGAGAATTCCACGTAAATCGAGGTGGGGTCTGAAGCATGCCGATAACATTGCATAACGTGCACGAAGTCAAGAATGCGGCCGGCGCAGAAGTAGCGCATAGCGCGGCCCCTCGTCTCGGTAGGCAGGATTGGATTGCCGCGAGTCTAATTGCTGTGCTGGGCAACCTCCTGCGGATTGGGGTGCTCGCCATTTTTGCGCAGGCTAACGAAGATAACTTAGGCGGCCTGCTGACCAAATGGGACGCGAAATACTACACGGAGATTGCCCGTGCTGGTTACTTCGGTGCTGACGTTGCCGCAGATGGAAACGTCAATGAAGTAACGATGGCCTTCTTCCCGGGCTTTCCGCTCGTTATCAAGGTGGGCAGCTTCTTTGTTGCGAATGAAGCTGCCGTCGCGATTGTTTTCAATTTCTTTTTCACTTTCCTCATGGCTGTGGGCGTCATGGCCATCGCGCAGCGCATGGGGGCCGGTTTTAAGGCCCGCGCGGTTGCCGCCATCGCCGTGAGCAGCGCTCCGATGTCCATCGTGTTTGCCATGCCTTATACCGAGGCGCTCTTCGGCGCGCTGGTGATGTGGATGCTCGTTGCCTTGCTGGATGAAAAGTGGTGGCTGGCCGGCCTTTTTGGCTTTGCGCTTTCCGCCGTGCGGCTGACTTCAATCGACGTCCTCGTGGTCTTTGCCCTCATCGTATTGTGCAAGGCCGTCCGCGAGTGGAAGGCCTGGTTGAGCCTTATCTTCGCCGCGATTCCCCTGTTTGGTTATCTGACGTGGGCGAATAGCTATCTCGGGCAGGCAGGAGGCTACTTTGGCATCCAAGAAAAACACTGGAACTCCCATTTCGATTTCGGTGCGGCAACGCTCAAGTGGATATGGTCCACGCTTTTGAACTCTGACAACGTGGGCTATCTGCTTTCCGCGCTCGTAATCGTCGGCGCGCCCATCCTGTTGCTCTTGGGTTGGCGGCGCTTGCCAGCGCCGGTTTGGCTTTTCGCCGCCGCGCTCATAGCGAATGTGTTGTTCTCTGATGGCATCATGCATTCGCGCCCACGCCTGCTTTTGCCCGCGGCGGTCTTGTTTATTCCATGGGCAATCAAGCTGGCTGATTCCGCGAGCACCCGCAGCACCGCAGCGCTATGCGGCGCCTATGTTCTCTTCGGTGCGTGGTTTTCGGCGCACATGCTTGCCGTATTCGAGTGGGCTATTTAGCTTTGGATCTGCCGCGTGGAGGAGCCCACTGGGCGGCGCGACAAGATGACCGTGCCTAGGATCATCACGGCTAGAGCTAAGGACATGAGCGTCCAGCCCGCCAGCGAATCAACCTGGAATTGCTCGCCCAAGACCACGTAGCCCAAGCCAAAAGCAACGATGGGCTCCATGATGGTCATAGCTGGCAGGGATTGCTTTAGCGCACCGGCGTGGAAAGAATATTGCTGGAGCACGGTTCCGCCGCCGGCGAGGGCGATTAAGCCCCAAAACTGCCAGGACACCAGGAGCTGGCCAAGGCCCTCGTGGGAGAAGATATCCACCACAGACTTAGATAGCAGCGCCACATAGCCGTAGAGGATGCCGCAGGAAGTTCCCAAGGCCAAGGCGCGCCGAGCGGGGAAGCGCCACGCTAGGACGCCGAGCAGCGCCAAGCCCAGTGCGCCGCACAGCAGCGGCGGCCACCATTGCGAAAGGGAGGGGCGCGGATCGCCGGCAACGGGGCGGCCGTAGACCACCAAGATGCCCACTGCGATGGTCAGCGCGCTGCACCAGAAGATTTCATGAAAAGACAGCGGCCGCTTGGAGTACCAGGCAGAAAGCGGCAAGGTGAACATCAGCGAGAGCACCAAGATGGGCTGAACTACCAGCAGGGTGCCAAAGCCTAGGGCGACAATCTGCAGGCCATAAGCCACAATGGCGGCAAGTGTGCCGACCCACCACACGGGATTGCGCATCGCGGTGCGCATGACCGAGCCGGAGGCTTCAAGTGCGATCCGGTGACGGACTACCGTGCCCCAGGCCACGGTGAGCGCGGAGGCGAGGGCAAAGAAAACCGCCAAGAGATTGCTGAACACCCCCACCACCGTAGTAGGTAGTCGCCCTTTTTAACGAATACTGCTCACGGGTGAAAATAAATGTTCCTAAGTCGTTAAGTTTGCCTCTTTTGGTGCGGTGAATAAAAACACTTTGATCCCCTTCACATATTGTGAAAGGAAGTACCTCGTCGGGGTAGCATGGACAACTGACTAATGCACGACAGGTATAGCGGGGCTTATCGGCCCTGTGGCTATAGACTGTCGCGGGAAACGCACAGTGAAAGGTGGATATCCCAACGTGGCCTTAATCGTTCAAAAATACGGAGGTTCCTCCCTCGAAACCGCGGATCGCATCCGCGCCGTCGCCGAGCGCATTGTGGCTACCAAGAAGGCGGGCAACGACGTGGTTGTTGTCTGCTCCGCCATGGGGGACACCACTGATGAACTCCTCGACCTTGCTGCCCAGGTCAACCCAGTGCCGCCGCAGCGTGAAATGGACATGCTGCTTACCGCCGGCGAGCGCATTTCTAACTCCCTGGTTGCCATGGCGGTCGAGTCCTTCGGCGCCGAGGCGCAGTCTTTCACTGGCTCTCAGGCCGGCGTGCTTACCACGGAGCGCCACGGCAACGCGCGCATCGTGGACGTCACGCCGGGCCGCATCACCGAGGCCCTGGGCCAAGGCAAGATCTGCATCGTCGCTGGTTTCCAGGGTGTTAATAAGGAAAGCCGCGACGTCACCACCTTGGGCCGCGGCGGTTCCGACACCACTGCGGTAGCCCTGGCCGCTGCGCTGCACGCCGATGTTTGCGAGATCTATTCCGACGTCGACGGTGTCTACACCGCGGACCCACGCATCGTGCCGAACGCGCAGAAGCTCGAGAAGCTTTCCTTCGAGGAGATGCTGGAGATGGCAGCCGTCGGCTGCAAGATTCTGGTTCTGCGTAGTGTGGAATACGCCCGCGCATTCGATCTGCCCCTGCGAGTTCGCTCGTCTTATTCAAACGACCCCGGCACTCTGGTGGCCGGTTCAATGGAGGATATCCCTGTGGAAGAAGCAGTACTGACTGGTATCGCGACCGATACCTCTGAAGCAAAGGTCACCGTTCTGGGCATTCCGGATCGTCCAGGGGAGGCCGCCAAGATCTTCCGCGCCATCGCGGAGGCGGAGATCAACATCGATATGGTCCTGCAAAACGTCTCCTCCTTGGAATCCGGAACCACCGACATCACCTTTACCTGCCCGCGTGCGGATGGCCCGCGTGCCATGGAGATTTTGACCAAGCTCAAGAATGAGGGCCACTGGGCAAACGTGCTTTACGACGACCAGGTGGGCAAGGTTTCCTTGGTCGGTGCCGGAATGAAGTCGCACCCAGGGGTTACCGCAGACTTCACCGAGGCGCTTCGCGACGCCGAGGTAAACATGGAGCTCATCTCCACTTCTGAGATCCGCATCTCCGTGCTGGTGCGAGAGCTGGAACTGAACAAGGCGGCCATTGCGCTCCACGAGCGCTTCCAGCTCGGTGGCGAGGAAGAAGCTACCGTTTACGCTGGCACGGGCCGTTAATTTAGGAAGAAGGAATTTTTCATGACCACCGTTGCAGTTGTTGGTGCTACCGGCCAGGTGGGACGCGTCATGCGTTCCATCTTGGAGGAGCGGAATTTCCCAGCTGACAAGGTTCGTTTCTTTGCCTCGCCGCGTTCTGCTGGCCAGGAACTGGTGTTCCGTGGCGAGAAGGTTGTGGTTGAGGATCTCTCGCAGGTAACCGAGGAGTCCGTCGCTGACGTCGACATTGCTTTGTTCTCTGCCGGCGGCGCTACTTCGCTCGATTGGGCCCCGGTCTTTGCCGCTGCAGGCGCGACCGTGGTGGATAATTCCTCCGCATACCGCAAGGATCCCGAAGTTCCGCTCATTGTCTCTGAGGTAAACCCTGAGCAGGCGAAGAACCTCCCGAAGGGCATCATTGCTAACCCGAATTGCACCACCATGGCCGCAATGCCGGTTCTTAAGGTCTTGCACGATGCTGCCGGTCTGAACCGTTTGCACGTGTCTTCTTATCAGGCAGTTTCTGGCTCTGGCTTGGCTGGTGTTGAGGCCTTGACCAAGCAGGCCGCCGAGATCGGAGATCGCAACGTAGAGCTCGTCCATGATGGCTCCGTTCTCGAGGTCTCTGAGGAAGAGCTTGGCCCATACGTTGCTCCGATTGCTTTCAACGCGCTGCCTTTTGCTGGCAAGTTGGTTGACGATGGCTCCGAGGAAACCGATGAGGAGCAGAAGTTGCGCAACGAGTCGCGCAAGATCCTGGGTATTCCTGAGCTTAAGGTTGCTGGCACCTGCGTGCGGATTCCGGTATTCACCGGCCACACCCTGACCATCCACGCGGAGTTCGACAAGGCAATCACCCCAGACGAGGCACGCCGCCTGCTTGGCGACGCCCCCGGTGTCAAGCTCGTCGACGTTCCGACCCCGCTTGCTGCCGCAGGCGTGGACGAGTCCTTGGTGGGCCGCATCCGTCAGGATCAGTCAGTTGATGACAACAAGGGCCTCGTGCTGGTTGTCTCCGGCGATAATCTGCGCAAGGGCGCAGCTTTGAACACGATTCAGATTGCTGAGTTGTTGGTCTAGCGCGCGGACCTAAAACAAAGCCATAAAGCGCAGAAAGGAGCTTGTACATCCAATAAAAGGACGTACGAGCTCCTTTTTAGTTATTTACTTCGGATTCCTACTTTGGTACTTCCGGCTTGGTGTGCTCCACGAAGACCACGGAAGGATCTGGGTCCTCGCGGTCATACTCGAGTTCTTGGTCTGCTTCGAGATCTTCGTGGATTTCTTCTTCGACGGCATCGACAAACTCCGCAGTTTCCATGTTGGAGGCCGTGGCCAAGGTGCGCAGTTCCTTCTCATTCTTCTTGGTAAAGTGCTCACGCGGATCAAGGCGACGCTGCACCAGCGTACGAGCACGCATACGGCGGCCTGATTCCTTTACCATCTTGCCGCGATTCTTAACCCAGCCAAAGAGCATGATAGCGATGACCACCAAGCCGCCATAGCCGAGAATTGGATAAATCAGTCCGACGAGGTCCTTGAAATCAGCGAAGGACAACGCAAAGCCAAAGAGGCAGGTAATGAGGTAAACGGGGTAAAAGCGCTTCTCATGGCCGCGCGTCAGGCGTTTAGCCAGCGCGTAGAACATGCCCACTGCGGTGTTGAAGATCATGCCGTAAATGACAAAAGTCATTCCGTAACCCAGCGCCGGGTGGATGGTGTTGATCAACGCTAGGACAGGCATTGCCTGGCCATTTACCTGCGGCGCGGCAAAGAATAGGGCGCAGACCAGCAACGCCAGCATGAACAGGAAAATAGCGCCACCAATAACACCGCCTAGGCCGACGGTCTTGTTATCTAAGAAGTTTCCGCCAATCACAATGGCCATGGAAACGGTGCAAATAGCGGTCAGGCCAGTGTAATTGAGGGAGGCGATCCAAGGATTAGCGATTGCCGGATCAACGTTGTGGATGGCGTAGTTGTTTGCTTCCTCAAAGGTCGCTTGGTTCGTCACCAAAGTGTAGATGGTGACGAAGCCGATGAAGAGGATGATAAAAGGCGTGATAAAGCCCAAGACAGCGGTGACTTTATCGACATCGAGAAGCCCCGTGATGAGCACCAGCACCAGCATGATCAAGGAGCCCACCCACGTTGGGAGGGAAGAAAATTGCTGGGCGAGGTTGGCGCCGCCGCCGGCGAACATGACAAAGCCCACCGCAAAAAGCGTGATGATGGTGGCCCAGTCGAGGATCTTCGAGGTGATAGGCGCGGTGATTTGGGAGTAAACAGCGGTATGCTCCGAAGCCTGGAAATAGGAACCAAGCTGTAGGAAAGCGATGCCTGCGACGACCATGAGGGCGGCGGCCAATACCATGCCCCACAATCCGAGCGTGCCGAAGGATACAAAATATTGCATGGCTTCCTGGCCGGAGGCAAAGCCAGCGCCGACCATAACGCCAATAAAGGCCATGGAGATGGCTACTGCGCGTTTAAACATAAGGTGTGGGAGAGTCTCGCTATCTCACACGCGCCGGAGGGTAAGTCCGCGCTCATCATTTTGCAGGCTGTGCAGTTTGTGTGCGAGGCGTTTGCTGCCATGGTGGCGCAAGACCGGTTCGACGTTCGATTTATCACGTGTGCGTTGTAAAACACTAGGCGTATGAGCTGGGTTAGGCCAACTCATACGCCTTGGAAAGGTCTGCTTAAGCAGGAAGGGGAGAGCTTTGTATTAGTCTCGTGGAACTTCTGGCTTGGTGTGCTCGACGAAGACAACTGAAGGATCAGGATCTTCACGGTCGTACTCGAGTTCGTCATCTGCCTCGAGCTCCTCGTGGATTTCTTCGGCAACGGTGTCCTCAAACTCGTCGGTCTTCATATTGGAAGCGGCCGCGAGCTTTGCGAGCTCCTTCTGGTTCTTCTTGGTGAAGTGCTCGCGCGGGTCGAGCTTGCGCTGGACCAGGGTGCGAGCACGCACTCGACGTTTGCTTTCGGAAGTAATCTTGTCGCGTTTTATAACCCAGTTGAAGACCATAACGGCAATCATCAAAAGGCCAAGGTAGCCCAAGATTGGGTAGATGTTACTGACCAAAGACTTGAAACCGACGAAGGAAAGAATGAAACCGATGATGCAGGAAGCGGCATAGACTGGGTAGAAAAGCTTCGGCTTCTTACGGGTCAGGCGCTTGCCCAGCGCGTAGAACATGCCCACTGCGGTGTTAAAGACCATGCCGTAAATGACAATCGTCATCACATAGCCCAGAGACGGGTGAATGGTGTTGATGAGTTCTAGAACCGGCAGATCTTTTCCATGCACGGTCGGTGCCACCATGAATAGGGAGACCACGAGCAGTGTCAGCAGAAGCAGGTAGATAAAGCCGCCGATGAGGCCGCCGATGCCCACTGCACGATTGTCGAGGATGTTGCCGCCGATGACGATGGACATGGACACCGCGCACATGACGTTCAGGCCGGTGTAGTTCAGGGCGGCGAGCCACCAGCTGCTCAGCGGGGTGTCAACGCTATTCGTGGCGAATTCGTTGAGGTGGCTCCAATCGACGTCGGCGGTGACGATGGTATAGCCGGTGGCCAAGACGATAAAGATGATGATGAATGGAGTAATGGTGCCGATGACTGCGGTGACGCGGTCAACGTCGAGCAGGCCGACAAGCAGGACGAGCACCAACATCAGCGTTGCGCCTACCCAAATCTTTATATCTGGGAATTGCTGCGTGATGGTGGATCCGCCACCGGCGAACATCACGAAGCCGATGGAAAAGAGCGTGGCAATCGTGGACCAGTCCAAGATCTTGGAGGTAATTGGTCCGGAAATTTTGTCGTACACCGCCGTGTGCTCTGTGGCCTGGAAATAAGATCCCAGCTGCAAAATTGCAATGCCGGTGATGATCATCAACCCGGCAGCCAGCGCTACGCCCCAGAAACCAGTGGTTCCGAAGGCGACAAAGTACTGCATAGCTTCCTGGCCAGAGGCAAAGCCCGCGCCGACAACAACACCGATAAACGCCATGGAGATAGCCAATGCGCGTTTCATCATGAGGAGATTTCTCGCATTCTCACACGCGCCGGGCAAAAAGAAATGCGCGCATTTTTTGTAGCGCGCTGGCCCGGGTCGACCTTCGATTTGTCACGTGTGTTTTTAAGCCATGCTACTTTTCTTTAATGTCTTTCATCCAGAAAATTTTCTAAAAGTGCACAGAACTTTCGCGAAAACTTCTGGGTTCCGGCGCTAAAATCGCAGCTAATTGTACCGAAAGTGAAGCCTGATAAATAGTAGGTAACGATTCGCGCTAATGATTCCCGGCTAGGCTCCCGTACCTTCGATGAGGTCTTTGCGGGCGCGGGCAACGCGGGAACGAATCGTGCCGATGCGTACGCCAGCGATTTTGGCTGCTTCTTCGTAGGAATAGCCCAATACCTGAGTGAGGATGAGGGCTTCGCGGCGGTCTGCGGGCAGGGCGTCGATTAGCGTGCGGGCGTCGATCCAATCGCTCCACGCTCCGGAGTTCTCGGTCGAAGGCGTCTGTGCCGCTACGTCTTCATATTCCGTTGCGGCCTTGCGGGGACGCGCCATGTCGTGGCGAATGTTGTCCACCCATACGCGGCGCGCGAGAGAGAGCAGCCAGGTGCGAGCCGAAGAGCGCGCGGCGAAGCGGGGGAGTGCGCCAATAACTCTTAGGTACGTCTCTTGGGTGAGATCGTCTGCGATTTCCGCGCCGCCTAGGTGTGCGAGAAGACGCCACACATCATCCTGAGTGGACTTAATAAACTCCGTGAGAGCTGCGCGATCGCCGCGGCCGGCCTTGAGCGCAAGGTCAGTGACGCGGGCGTCGTCATGCTCGGAGTGGTGTTTCACCAAAATGAACTTACCAGGATGAACGCTAAATTAGATTTCCCTGCCAGAACTTATTAATTTGCTGATTTTTGTTGCGAGGGCCTATTAAACGGGGTAGGTTATCGCTTGTCCGTGATTGATAATCCACCCCAAATTATCAACAATTTTATTGACTAGTTCCCGCTAGTTTTCTTAGGAGGCTTTCCATGACTAACTCTGAAGCTGACAAGGTCCTCGACAAGGGTCAGCGCCCCGCGGGCGGCCCAAATGCCACCAGCCCTTCCGGCCAGCCGGTTGCTACCGAGAATACCAGCATTACCGCAGGGCAGAACGGCCCAGTTGTTCTCAATGACATTCACCTGATTGAGAAGCTTGCGCACTTCAATCGCGAGCGCGTGCCAGAGCGCACCCCGCACGCAAAGGGTCATGGCGCCTTTGGCGAGCTGCACATCACCAACGATGTCTCGCGCTACACCAAGGCGAATCTCTTTCAACTAAACACTGTCACCCCAATGATGGGGCGTTTCTCCACCGTTGCTGGCGAGCAGGGATCTCCGGATACCTGGCGCGATGTGCACGGCTTCGCACTGCGTTTCTACACCGAGGACGGCAACTACGACATCGTCGGCAACAACACCCCGGTCTTCTTCCTACGTGACGGTATGAAGTTCCCTGACTTCATTCATTCCCAGAAGCGACTCGGCGTCAACGGCCTGCGTGACGCGGATATGCAGTGGGACTTCTGGACCCGCAACCCAGAGTCCACTCACCAGGTCACCTACTTGATGGGTGACCGCGGTACACCGAAGACCACCCGCCACCAGAACGGCTACGGTTCCCACACCTTCCGGTGGGTCAACGAGGAAGGCGAGGCCTTCTGGGTGAAGTACCACTTCAAGTCTCGCCAGGGTGTTGAGAACTTCACTGATGCTGAGGCAGGCGAGATGGCCGGCAAGAACGCCGACTATCACCGCGAGGATCTCTACAACGCCATCGAAGAGGGCGACTACCCAATCTGGGACGTCAAGGTGCAGATCATGCCGCTTGCTGAAGCAGCTGAATACCGCTTCAACCCGTTTGACCTCACCAAGGTTTGGTCCAAGAAGGACTACCCATTGGTTGATGTCGGATACTTTGTGCTCAACCGCAACCCACGCAACTTCTTCGCGCAGATCGAGCAGGTTGCTTTGGATCCTTCCAACCTAGTCCCAGGCATCGGCCTTTCTCCGGACAAGATGCTGCAAGCTCGTGTCTTTGCTTATGCTGACCAGCAGCGTTACCGCATTGGGCCGAACTACAAGCAGCTGCCAGTTAACCAGCCACTGAATGCGGACAAGGTCAACACCTACGAGCACGAGGGAAGCATGCAGTTCCTCTTCAATGCTCCTGAGGATCCGGTTTACTCCCCGAACCGCCACGCAAAGGGCGGCGGCTACCTCGACGGTGACGTCAACGACCGTAGCCAGCTAGAGACCACCACCGCTCCGGATCTCTACGTCAACCCGGACCCAGCAGGTTTGGACTTGGTTCGCGCACCGTATGTCCGCCACGCTGAGGATTCCGATACCGCGCAGGCAACCGACCTGTACGAGAACGTCTACAACGACGAGGAGAAGGAGCGCATGGCGGACAACATTACCAACGCCATGGCTGGTGTTTCCTCCGAGACCGAGGAGCGCATCTACGCTTACTGGGGCGCAGTTTCCCCACGCCTAGAAAAGCGCGTTCGCGAGCTCTTCGCAGAGAAGAACTAGCACGTACTACAACCTCCTAATCACAGGCCTGAGCGTCCGCTGCCATAGCGTCGCTCAGGCCTCGTGCTTTCATGCCTTCGACGTCATAGCAGGGGCCCTGCATGCCGCTACTAGTGGTGCCGATGTGAGGTTCACCCTTCCACTTTTGGCCATCCCAATAAGCCCAGGCGAACCAATCGGTATTGCGCTGGGCAATGTATGCCCACGAACCGTCACAATCGATAACAGTCATGTTGCTCATCGAGGTGTTGGCCTGCTGAAGTGCATCGACTGAGCAGCTGCCCTTGCTTTGCGCCTGTGGCGTATCTGGCGCTGGCTGCTCCGGCTTGGCCGTGGCGGTGACGGTCTTCGTTGTTGGGGCAGGTGCTTCTTCGGCCTTGCTGCTGGTGGTTGGGGTCTCGCTAGTGGCGGTTTCTTTTGCGGCCGTGTTGGATTCGGCTGCTGCGAACTGCGGCTCGCTATCTGCAGTGTCTTTGGGGGAGCAGGCGGTGAGTGGAAGAAGTGCGGCTAGGGGGAGAATCAGTAGGGAACGTTTCATGGGCTAAATCCTATGATCAGTTGGTTGGAAGTTTTGGGATTTCTGTATCTTTGCCCCGACTTAAAACGGCGCGCCTGCGTTGTTTGCGGTGGTGGGAGCGATATTTTTTAAAGGATGAACTCCCGCCTTGCTGATTTGCCGTCCCGTCCCTCGCGCCTGCGTGGCGCACTTCTGTGCTTGCTGGTGGTTCTGCCCTTGGTGGTAGGTGCCATTGTGACAGGCGTGACGGGGTGGGATGCCTCACGTGCGTGGTCGAGTGAGGGAACCGGTGCGCCGACAGAAGGTCAAGCAGGTGCGGCGTCGTTAAGCGAGGCGGCGCGTGCCGCAAGCCAGGCGCAGGCCCAGGCTGGCTTTTTGAAGTCGGGAACCCAGCAGCTTTCCACCGGCACGGGCAAGCTGAAGGATGGTGCTGGTGAGCTGGGCGGTGGCGTCGACAAGCTCAGCGCCGGATCGCAGGAGCTTTACGACGGCCTGATTCAGCTGCAGTCCGGCACCAACCAGCTGGGCAATGGTGCAACTGAGGTGGCAAACGGCGTGGGTAACGCAGTGGATCAAATTACAGGTCTTACCGTGGTGCAGGGCCAGCTGCTGGCCGCCATCGACGGCACGCTGAAGGACCTTGAGGGAAATAATTCCCCCGAGGCGCGCAACATCAAGTCGCAGCTCGGGGACCTGCGCAATCAAGTCAATAATTTTCAGATTGACCAGAATCTAACTAATCAACTTAAGCGCTTGAAGGATGGCTCACGGGAGCTTTCCAATCAGCTCGCGGTTAACGGCTATGCCTATCACGATGGCGTGTATAAGGCAGCGGATGGCGCCAAGCGTTTGAACGATGGCACCAAGGAGCTTAATTCCAAGGTTGATGAGGCTCTCGGCGGCATCGACAAGCTGGACAAAGGTGCCAAGCGTGTTGACGGCATGGCGAAGCAGAACCAAACCAAGGTGCAGGATGTGCAGCGTGCGTTGCCGGCTGCCGCGGATGGTCAGGGTGCGGAAGTAAAGATGCTGAGCCCCATCGTGGCGCTGCTTATCGCGGCGATGGTCTCGCTCGGTGGAACTGCCCTGGGCGCTTATGTGGTGCGTTCGCGGAAGCCTTGGCTGAGCCTTCTTGCTGGTGTAGTTGTGCTGACTGCCGCGGCTGAGATTGTCTTTATGATTCTGGCTACCGGCGTTGATGGCATGGCTGCGGGGCTGGCTGCTGCCATGGCTGCGGCGACCGCGCTGGGAAGCGCTGGTCTTACGGCAGTGGTGCTGCACTACTTCCCGAAGCTTGGGTTTGGTGTGGTCATCGTTCTTGGTTTGCTGCAACTGGCTGCGGTGGGTTGGTTCTGGAAGCAGGCAACTGCCGCTACTGCTGTGGCTGGTGCGTGGAAGACCGTGATGGGCTTGCTGCCAATGCACTGGTCAACGGTTGGCTTTACGGTTGCCGGTAACTCGGGGCAGTTGAGCCTCGCGTGGATCGGGCTTGGCATCCTTGCAGCAGTTGGAATTTTTTCGATAGGTATTATGAAGCGCGGCTTTTCGGTGATACGGAAAGACTAAAAAGCTAAATGTACTGACTAATTGTTTTGCTAAACTAGACCAAACATGCAATTTTGTGGTTCCGTCTGTGAAAACTTCTGATTGGTTACCGTTTTGTTTCGAATCGGTGCTAGAGTGAATCTTGCTCACAATGCCTACTTAGGGGGTAGGCAAACGGTTTCTCCAATCCGTTGTGAGTGATAGGGAATAGGGGCGACGCGGCTGCTGTAGGGGCGCCGCGTCGTTTCCCGTTTTGGCCCTTAACCCGGAAGAACCGGCAATGTATAAGCAAACGCCTGATACCTGGTTCCAAGAATTCGCAGGCCAAGATATTTCCGGAAAAGACTTCTCCGGCTACGACCTGACCGGAATAAATCTGGAAGCAAGTATCTGCCGCGGCTGTTCTTTTCGCGGCGCGATGCTCGCCTGGGCCATCCTCCACAACGCGTACATGAAGCCAGTAATCGCCTCGTCAGAGCAGCTCGCGCATTGCGAAGGATTTGAAGCGGGTGCTTCGGAGTTTCATAGCCGGTGAGCTTGTCGCTAAAGCGCAAGTGCTCAAGAGTGGAAAGGCTAAATTTTTAGTCCGCTAATTTGAAAGTTACGACATCGACCGGATCGTTTGGTCCAAGTTCTGGATAGTGGAAATCGAGTGCAGAGTGAAGTTCTGCCAAGTTTTGAAAACCATCGTTGCAGGCATCTTCTTCGGTTAATTTGCACCGTTGCGTTTGCACCACCGCCGTGACTTGGGCAGGAAGAGTGGTTACCAATCCGCTTCCTTTTTCGAATACCAAGGAAGCAGGTCCGACGCAAAAAGGGTCATCGATTCTAATAGTTTGTTCTTTTGATCCGTTGCGAATGGCTTCTTCATATCCTTCCCACATAAAAATCTTCTGCGGGGTTTCAAGTTCTTTCCAGTCAAAGGAATGAGGGAGAAGCTCGGTGACAGTCTTGGATTCGAATCCATTACTGCCGCGGATTATGCACTTGATGGATGGGTCGATGTCATATAAAACTTGGCGGCATTTTCCACAAGGCGGTATTACATCACCTGTCGGGCCGTAAATCGCTACGATGGCTTCGATTGGATCATTTGGGCAGGCGGCAGCGTGGTTGGCTAAAGCTGTAATTTCTCCGCAGGGTCCGCCAAGGAAATGATAGGCGTTAAGTCCATGGATAGTACGCCCTGATTTTGTTAGTAATGTGGCGCCAACGGTGTGGTCATCATCGTCGCTTGCTTGGCGCGTAAATGAAGTTGCTTCTTTTAATAACGAACGCAATGAATTGGTGAGCATAATGCCATGCTAGTGAGTCCGCTCAGGAGAAACTATGGGTGCATCTTCTTTGAGAGCGTCAGATGGTTTGTGTGGGGGAATCCATCCCGTATAAGGGAGATAAACCAGAAGGAAGATATTACCGAGTTTAAAAGTAGGTCACTAGCAAAGTGTTTGCTGAATACGTTTATTCCTGGTGGCGATAGTGCTGCACAAAGTCTGATTGAGGCGTGGGAGGTAGCCTAGTCTGAAATTCGACGCAATGACGATAACCAACAATGACTAAATGGAATACCGTCACGTTGGCTACGTGATAATTGCCATTCCTTATATGGGGTTGAATCTTCTCTGCAAATGCGCTGACCGGCAAAACTCGTTAGGGTCTTGAGCACGGAGGAGAGGAGGATATCTGATGGAACCGACCAATCTGGATGTGCTTATTGTTGGCGGAGGCTTCGCAGGAATGGCTGCGGGGATTACCTTGGCACTTCACTCTGTCAAAGAATTTACCGCTGCGGTAGACGCGTACATCGACTGGTACAACGCGGAAAGACTCCAGCTGGGACTTGATGGTTGCACCCCGATGAAATACCGGGATAAGGCCCTTAAGACGTTAGCCGGGTAGGATTACCCCTAGTCCAACTTTCGGGGGCAAGTTCAGTTTCAGTTCGCGGTTTTCTCGACGCAGGCGCCTGAGTTCTTCTTCCATTGTTTCGCCGCCTGAAGCGTCAG
>NZ_KV788543.1:0-20820 GCF_001807315.1 Corynebacterium sp. HMSC06D04 | reverse complement strand
CCCGACGTGTCTACTTTCCGGGGGTCAGGCCCGAGCGTTGTCCGGCGGTTTCGGTGCGGGCCGCAACACGTTGGCTGCGTTGCGTGACCTGCGGGCGATCCCCGCCCTTCCCGAACCGACCGCACCGGAGCTGCCCAACGGGCATGACGTGGAGTTCCGCGGCGTGAGCTTCGGGTACGGGGATAAGAAGGTTCTCGACGGCGTCAGCTTCCGTGCACCTCAGGGAGCGCTGGTTGCTGTAGTGGGACCGTCGGGGGCGGGCAAGACGACGGTCATGCGGCTGCTGTCGCGTTTTCATGATCCGGACTCGGGGGAGATCCTCATCGGCGGGGTGCCCTTGCCTCGGATCGGCACCGACGGCGTGAACTCGCTGGTGACCCCGGTGTTCCAGGAGACGTTCCTTTTCGACGCGTCCGTGCGGGACAACGTGGTCTTCGCCGACCCCGAATTCGGTTCCGGGCCCGGTGACGGGGACCGCTTGCGCGAGGCCGCTCGGCGTTCCGGGGTGGACCGCATCGTGGAGCTGCTGCCTTCCGGGTGGGATACCCCGGTGGGGGAGGAGGGGACGCTGCTGTCGGGAGGCGAGCGGCAGCGCCTCGCCATCGCCCGGGCGCTTCTGAAGGATTCCCCGGTGGTGCTTCTCGACGAGCCGACGTCCTCGCTGGATGCGGCCGCTGAGCGGGCGATCGTCGGCACGATGGAGGCGTTGCGCGGCGATCGCACCGTGATCGTCGTCGCCCATCGTCTGCACACCGTCCGCGATGCCGACCTCATCGTCGTGCTTTCGGAGGACGGGACGGTCGCAGAACGGGGCACGCACGATGAATTGCTGGCGAAGGGCGGCCGCTACGCCGAGTCGTGGGCGTGTCGGACGGGGAGCTCCTCGGGCGCCTGATCCTCATCACCTGGTCGATGCCCTCACGGGCGCCCTGCCGCAGCTTCCCGAATCCCACCGCCAGGCGCTCGGTGGGCAGAGCGAAACCGCCGACGAAAACACCGAGCAGCACGAACACCGACGAGCTGTAAGGCTGAAGCTTCCTAGAAAGCGAAAATAGCCCTCTTCCTCATCCCCCGTGAAAGCTGGGAGGGAAGGGGGCTCTTTGCTGCCTTGCCGCTAGCTACTACCGCCCGTGCACCTGGTTTTGAGCAATTTCCAGCCCGTGGCTGGCGATTAGCTCCACTGCCTCCGCCGCGGTGGGCAGGGTGAAAGCGAGTTCCTCGCGCTCCTTGGCATTGAAGTTGCGCAGCACATAATCAGCTGGATCCTGGCGGCCCTGCACCCACGCCAGGCGCGGATACGCGGCAACAGATGACGCGCAAAGCTCTTCCAACGAGTCGGTGCCAGTTACATGGAGTTGCTCGTCTGCGCCAGGCACCCAGGGGTCATGCGGGCAGCCCTCGGCGGGGTGACGATTGCCACTCGGTCAGCGGCCAAACGGCGCAGTTCAACGTCGCATTTCACGACACCGCGCAGCTTTTCAACAGTCCGGTTCCAAACGTCGAACCCAACAGTCGGCGGGGTTTTCACTGACAGGTAAGCGCGACCGTCACCTGTCACACCCCACCCCTGCGGAGTAGGGCAGAGGTAGGAGGTCACCCGAAGGATGGTGCTCTCTTGTGTCTTGCTCCGTCCCGCTTTCCATTTGCCCCATTCGTCTTCACGAGACACGACTTCACCAAATAGCAATTATGTGAATCACATCGTCGATTCTTAGTATGCACGATAAAAGCCGCCTACCCAGTACTTGCTGGGGAGGCGGCTTGTGGTTGTGGTTAGACGGTTCTACTGTCGGCCATTCCTAATGCGCGACCAGGCTGCTGCGATAACCAGGCCAACGCACGCGATGGCGAGGTAACCCCACATGTGATCGGCGCTGGTCTGAATGGTCTTTGGCGGAGCAGGAGTGTTCTCTGCGGTTAGGACGCTTTCTTTGTCGCGACCAGAGGTGACACCGTCAATCCAGTCGGCAGTGCCTGCGAGGGTGGTGATTGCCGCGCTGGGGGAGGGCAGGTCAGGATCGCCATTGGAAGTTCCGGCGGTAGCAAGCCCGGCGAGCTTTCCATCGACGAAGAATGGTCCGCCGGAGTCGCCGCCCTGCATACCTGCGCCAGATACGGAATGTACGTCCAGGATGGCGCTTTCAATCATCGGCATCATGGCAGCGTCGGCTGGGATGCTTTCGGTTCCAGCAGGGATCGACTCGGTTTTGGAAGCATCTGGCTTAGCTGCATCTGGATTTGCTGTACCTGGCATGACGGATCCTGGCTGCATTTCCATTGATTCCATGGCACCGCCTGGAGTAGCCTCACCTGGAGTAGCTTCACCAGGCGCAGCCTCACTTGGAGTTCCTTCATCGGGGCCTCCGCCCAGCAGCTCATTGACGACCATCTTGGACATCGGAAGCTGTCCGGATCGGGCCATCGACGAGCTGCTGCTCCAGCCGTAGAGAGTTCCCACCTGTCCAGGTGTTGGAATATCGCGGGAGACCTTCGCCGGGGTTGCGTCAGTGACTTTTTGAGTCAGGTGAAGCAATCCTGCATCAGACATTGGAGACAGCGCCCAAGAATCGGCATCGTAGACTTTCCCGCCGATGCGGGCCTGGGTTCCTTCGTTGTTCACAGACTCTAGGCAGTGGCGTGCTGTGAGCACCCACTGCTCGGCAACTAGCGTTCCGGTGCAGTCACCGAAATTGCCGACTTTGCCGATCTTTAGCGCGGCCACAGAACTGCTTTCAGCATTTGCAGGTGCGGGTTCGCCGTTTTCCAATGCAAGAGCTGGAGTCGCAGTTAGAAGCAGGGTGCTGCTAACAATTGCTGCGATGGAAAAAGATGTTTTCTTCACGGTTATTTCCCTTTCCCAGAAGGAACAATGGCCTTGATTGCGGTGGCAACGAGTTTTTCGGCAGGGCCCTGACCCACAAACTTCTTCCAGAGACTTGCGATGACGAGGAAGAATACGATGAAACCTGCTGCAGACAGCGTGGAATGCAATGCAACATTCTGCTGCCAATAAGCCGCGGTGAGAACGTGCAGGACGTAAATGGTCAGCGACATTGTTCCCATGGCCGCGAATGGATAAACCGCGGTCGGGAAGCGGTCGCCTACGAAAAGACACAAATGCAGCACAACAGCGGCAATGGCGACGGAGAGAATGATTTCGCCGAAGACACCGGTATGTCCGGTAAATCGGAGCCAGCCAGCAATCTCGGGATCAAATCGGAAGTACATGCCGACGGCTGTGATGACAACGCTGACAGCGGTAACAATCCAACTCAACCGGGCATTAGCGCTAGTCTTGGAGGCAGAAGTGTCTTGCAGACGACCGCGTAGGTAGACGTCGTAAAGCAGCATGCCGCCGATGAAGTATGCAATCCACGCCAGTAGCGGATAAATCTGTGGCAGCGTCATGGGCGCGTACTTTATTGTTGCGCCGATAGTTGCGGCGATGAAGAAGCCGACTCGCCACCAGGTTCCGAGTGCTGGCATCCAGGAAACCAACATCATTACCAGACCCATGACGATGAGGACTACTTGAATTTCTCCACCGACCGGCAACAAGGCCAGGCCGATAAGAATAATCAGAGCGCCGCGAGTGATGAGGCGCAAGAAGGTGGTGTTGCTGTAATTTCGGCCGATAATCATCATGGTGGCGCCGGCAATAATGGCGAACAATGATGAAGGCAGGCCGGAGAGCACAACCTTTGTGCTCCAAAGCAGTGAGGCCATATGGACAATGATCATGCCGATGATGGCGAGGGAGCGCGCTATATCAAGCCCCACAATTCGTGAAGGTTTATTCACCTCAGATTTCTCCTTGTACTACAACTTATCGGGAGGTGCTCTTCGGTAAAAAGCTCTCCCTATAAGCGTCTTAATCAAAACGACTTTCTAGTTGTAGCAGTCGAATCTGGCAATACATTAGGTGATTTTGAGTAAAAACAGAGTGTTTCGTCTGTACATTCCCTGTGAAGCTAACGTGTTCAAAGAGCCCAGGGCACGCGTAACCTAGTGGCCCGAGAACAATGCTGACGAGTTTCACTTAGTCCGAGGTGCCAGGCGTCTTCCGCGCGTATCTGTTAATCATTGCCATTCCCATTGCTCTCGAATGGGTAGGTAACGCGTGGCTGGCCCAACCCTGAACCTGCTTCCCACCTGGTGGGCAGCGGTCCCCGGCTATGCCCTGTGCTGGAGCATCATCGCCGATGAAGACGACACGATCTGCAGTCCGGAGAATCGTGGGGTCAATGGGCTTTGGTGATGCATCGTCTATAGAGGCGCCGATTTCTGCAACTGATTTGGCTGCAAGCGCATTGGTAGTAGTTTTGGGATTTTCTTCACTTCAGACTCCTTTTTCTATAGTTTGTCCGGTACGGAAAGATCATTGGAGAAAAGGCGCGGCCCGAGCCAGCGGGTGACGTAGACAAGTGCAACGAGTACGGGAACTTCAATCAGTGGTCCAATCGTTCCCGCAAGTGCTTGCTGGGACAATGGGCCGAAGGTGCCAATCGCAACTGCAATTGCCAACTCGAAGTTATTTCCGGCAGCCGTAAAGGCAATCGATGCGGAGGTTGCGTAGTTCATGCCCGCGGCCTTGGCTGAAGTGAGAGCGATCGCGAACATGGCGAGGAAATAGATCACTAGTGGTAACGCCACTTTTCCAACGGTCCAGGGATTCTCAACAATCTGCTGTGACTGAAGTGCAAAGAGCAACACGATTGTGTATAGAAGGCCGGCAAGCGCCAATGGTGAGATTTTGGGCAAGTACTCATTTTCATACCAGTCGCGACCACGGGTGCGTTCACCAATTATGCGTGATGCCGCGCCAGCCAGAAGCGGAATGCCGAGGAATACCACTACGGATAGCGCGATTGCCCAAAAAGAAAAGGTGGCGGAAGTGGTTTCCAGTCCCAACCAGGATGGCAGAATCTGCAGGTAGAACCACCCTAGAACGCCGAACATTAAAATTTGAAATAGCGAGTTTACGGCCACCAATATGGCAGCGACTTCAGTATCGCCGCAAGATAGGTCGTTCCAGACCAAAACCATTGCAATGCAGCGGGCGAGACCGACGATAATCACGCCAGTGCGCAGTTCTGGACTATCGCTGAGGAATATCCAGGCAAGGATGAACATTAGTGCGGGGCCGAGAATCCAATTGAGGAAGACTGTAATGCCCATCAGCTTCCTTGATGTCAAAATTTTGCCCGTTTTGTCGTATCGGACTTTTGCGAGCGGTGGGTACATCATGACCAGCAAGCCGATGGCGATTGGTACGGAAATTGTCAAAATTTTTGCCTCTGCCAACCAGTTCACAAGTGACGGTGCAATTTTGCCCAGAATGAGGCCAATTGCCATTGCAGCTGCAATCCATAGCGGCAAGAAGCGATCTAGGAAGCTGAGTGACTTTGTAGTCTGTGTCATAGATTCCGGTGTAATCGATATATCGATAGATGTCAATATGTCCAGAGTGGGAGCCGTGTAGTCTCAACAGGTATGGACGAAATCTCAGAATGCTGCGCACTTGGCGGTCGGCCTCTCGACGCAGCGGAAGCGCAAGCTGCGGCAACGCTCTTCAAAGCGCTGGCGCAACCGGCGCGCCTGCAAATTTTGTCTCAGCTCGCTGCCGCTGGCTGTAGTCCGATGACCGTGGGGGAGCTGGCCTGTGTTTCTGGGCTTAGTCAGCCGACGGTATCGCATCATTTAAAGACCATGGCGGATGCCGGGCTGCTTACTAGGTCTAAGAGTGGACGGGTAGTAACCCATGAGGTACGCCCTGAGGTATTTGCTGAGCTGCGACGTATCCTGGATATCGGTCACGCGGACGGGAGATAGTGAGCCGCTGGTCGCAAATTGCGATAGGTCGGAAAACTCTGTTTACCCGTTCAGGCGCTTGACGACGGCGTCGTGAAGCAACCCATTCGTCGCAACCGCATCCCCGCCGTGCGGCCCGTCGACACCCGCTAGAGAAATGAAGCGGCCGCCAGCTTCGGGCCTGGCCCCTGTTAGGTAGACACCTTATATCCAGCCCGGTTGGGTTGGGGCCAGGCCCCTTTGACGTTTTACAAAGAAAACCTAGTACAGCGGCCGTTTTTAGGTAAACCAAAGATTTTGGGTACACCCGGAAACTGTGTAAACGATAACGGATTGGAAACAGATACAAACTAGGGCTTCGTAATACCTATCCGCGTGAAATGATGAGCCTTGCTAGACCAATAGCAAGAGAGATAGAGGGATTTGTTCATGCTTCACATTCCGCACCTAAAGAAAGTCATCGTGGGCTCGGCTTTCGCAGGTGCGTTTTTCTTTGCGAGCCCCACCGCAGGTGCCCAAGAGCTGCCTGCTGCCGAGCCATTCGACCCAGCTGCCGCCGCGAGTGCCGTGGTCAATCATGTCAACGATGAGATTGCTCGCTTCGGCGCGCAATCTGGTTTAAATGACATGCTGCAGACGCAGCAGCCGGCTGCGCCGGCCCAGGCACAAGTGCAAAGCCAGGTTCAGAACCAAATTCAGGCACAGAATAAAGCGCTGAATTCGGCTGTCAACGATGCAGTGTCCCAGGCTCAGAACGCAGTGCAGCCGGTCATCGAACAAGCGAAAGCGGATAGCCAGCAGTACGCGCAACCGCTGACCAACCCGAACCCGGTCGGCATGATTGAGCAGGCAACGCAGCCGGCTTTCAAGCCACAGGGCACGGACCCGAACTACGTCTGGAAGAACGATGCTTTCTCCAAGGCGGCAGCCGCTAAGCCCTTCGATGACTACGTGTTGCATCGCGTACCTGGTTCCTACTTCGACGCACCGCGCGTACCTGAAGAATCCAATGCGGCGTTGACGCGTGGAAAGTCCTTGTACGGCCCGGGTACGCCGCTGTATGTTCGTCAGGACACCATGTGCACCCTGACCGCAGCAGGCACCGACGCAGCCGGCCGCAAGGTAGGCATCACCGCGGGACACTGCGGCAACGTCGGTGACCCAGTTTCTTCCGCCGATTCCTGGCAGGTTGGCCCAACCGGCACCATTGCCTCCAGGAACGACTACCTGGATTACTCGGTCATCGAGTTCGGCTCTAAGGCTGAGGTAACCCGCAATTACAATGGCGTGCATGCCACGGAGGTTGGCGGCACTGTCAAGCCGGGCGCTGTCACCTGCAAGACCGGCGTCGCAACCGGCACTACCTGTGGCATGACCTACCAGCAGGCCAAGGAAGTCCAGATCAACCAGGTCTGCGCCATGGAAGGCGATTCCGGCGCACCGGTTATGTACAAGGGTCGCATCATCGGCGCGATCTCCCGCGGTCTTATCCCGGGTCTGCCTGATTGCCGCACCCCGCTGCAGGGCGCTCTGCACGATCCGACCGTAGCGATGAATATGGACGCAATCCTTGCGGACATGAACCGCCGCGGTGGGGTAGGAGCAGGTTTTACGCTCCCGTAGAACTAATCTCTCCCACAAACGGCTACATGCCCCGTGCTTGAAGCGCGGGGCATGTAGCCGTTTTAGTGATTGTTTTGCCTAAGGCAGTTTCAGCGCTTCCAGCGCTGCCGTGTGCAGCAGGCCGTTGCTAGCAACCGAAGAGCCGTGGTGCGGGCCGGCCTCACCGTTGAGGCCGGTGAACTTGCCACCTGCCTCGGTTACCAGCAGAGACGGCGCTGCAAGATCCCAGAGGGAGACCTCAGGCTCTGCCGCAATGTCGACTGCGCCTTCTGCCACCAAGCAGTAGTTCCAGAAGTCGCCATAGCCGCGCAGACGCCAGGTCTTTTCGGAGAGCTCCACGAAGCAATCACGCAAACCGCGCTTAGCCCAGCCTGCCAACGAGCCCATGGCCAGAGAGGCGTTTTCGAGCTGGTCAATCTGCGAGACGTGCAGACGCTTTGGCTCGCCGCCGAATACGCGGTAGGCGCCGCCGCCCTTGGCGGCGTACCAGCGACGTCGCAAAGCAGGCGCGGAAATCACCGAAACCACAGGCTCACCGTCTTCCAAAAGAGCAATCAGCGTGGCCCATACCGGCACGCCGCGCACGAAGTTCTTGGTGCCATCGATTGGGTCGATGACCCACTGGCGGCCCTTGAACGTCGGGGTGCCACCGAATTCCTCACCTAAGACTTCGTCGCGCGGGCGGGAGCGCTTGAGAGCCTCACGAATCTGCTTCTCGCAGGCCAAGTCAGCATCAGAAACCGGGGACATATCCGGCTTGTCCTTGACCGAAAGATCGGAAGCCTCAAAGCGGTGCATCGTGATGACATCCGCGTGACCTGCCAGCTCGAGCGCGAGGCCTAAGTCTTCTTTGAACTTACCCACGGAGCCATGCCTCCATTTGATCGACAACCTGTTTATTACCAGCGATGCACCATTCCACACCGCCTGCTTCTACCTTGCGGGCGGCGCCACCTGCGGCCTCCACCAGCGCTTTGCCCGGGAACCAATCCCAGTCCGCGACGCTGTGCTGCATCCAAGCACCCCAGGTGCCGTCAGCAACGCTGGAGAGGTCCACGGAACCGGCGCCGAGCATGCGAACTGTAGCAAAGTGCTCGGACACACGCTGCCAAGCCGCGCGGATTTCCGGGTCCTGAATCGATGTAGGGTGCAGGTAGGTTGCCATGCTGGTTTCATTTGCCGGTTTATCCTGCAGCTTGGCGACGTCCTTTCCATCACGGGAAGTAGGAAAGTCACGGCCGCCGAACCAGGTGTAGCCCATGGCGGGGCGGTGTACTGCGCCCATGATGACGCCCTCGGCGTCGGTAAGCGCGAGCGCCGAGCACCAGTAATCCGAGCCAGATGCGAAGTTATAGGTACCGTCTACCGGGTCGATGACCCAGTTGCGTCCCGAGGTGGAAGGGCGGGTAGCGCCCTCCTCGCCGAGGATGCCGTCCTCGGGGCGCACCACCTCGAGCACGCCGGCAACGAAGCGCTCGGTGGCGCGGTCTGCATCGGTGACGACATCAGAAATGGAGGTCTTCTGATCGACGTCAATGCCCTGCTCACGCATGCGCCATGCCAGGCGGCCTGCGTTGTAAACGAGTGCCTGCGCAAGGTGTGCGTCGGTATCGTCTACGTGAGCTACCAGAAAGGTCTTGGTGATCGCGTCGATCATCTCATTCAAGCTCGGCTGTTGAGTCATGGAGCTATTGTCCCGCTAAATGCGGCCGATGGCTAATTGTGTGTGCCGCGCAGGTAGACTTGGGCGCTATGCGTCCCGAACAATCAGCCCGTCTTGCCGAATTGGATTCCACCCTTACGACCATTGAAAAGGTCATGGATCCTGCAGCTTTAGCTGAGCAGGTTCGTGAGCTCGAGGCTCAGGCTGGTGACCCCTCTTTGTGGGATGATCCGGCCCACGCGCAGCAGGTGACTTCCGCGCTTTCGGCCGCGCAGGCCAAGATTCGCAAGCTGGAATCGCTGCGTTCGCGCGTGGACGATATGCCGGTTATGTACGAGTTGGCGGAGGAAGAGGGTGACACCTCGCTTGCCGACGACGAGCTAGAAGAGCTGGGCACCCTCATCGAGGCACTGGAAGTGACCACGATGCTTTCGGGCGAGTATGACCCGCGTGAGGCCGTTATTAATATCCGTTCCGGTGCAGGCGGCGTGGATGCGGCGGACTGGGCCGAGATGCTCATGCGTATGTACGTGCGCTGGGCGGAGAAGAATGGACATAAGGTGGATGTCTACGACATCTCTTATGCAGAGGAGGCGGGCATCAAGTCGGCCACCTTCGTGGTGCATGGCGAATACATGTACGGCCAGCTTTCTGTAGAACAGGGCGCCCACCGTCTGGTCCGCATCTCGCCGTTCGATAATCAGGGGCGGCGTCAGACCTCCTTCGCTGAGGTGGAGGTGCTGCCGGTTGTGGAGCAGACCGACCATATCGACATTCCGGATGCGGACGTGCGCGTCGATGTCTATCGCTCTTCGGGCCCTGGAGGCCAGTCGGTTAATACTACGGATTCCGCGGTGCGTCTGACGCACATTCCGACCGGCATCGTGGTGACCTGCCAGAACGAAAAATCCCAGATCCAGAACAAAGCCTCGGCGATGCGCGTGCTGCAGGCTAAGCTTTTGGAACGCAAGCGTCAGGAAGAACAGGCGGAGATGGATGCGCTCGGCGCAGGCGGCAATGCCTCGTGGGGAAACCAAATGCGCTCGTATGTCCTGCACCCGTATCAGATGGTCAAGGACCTGCGCACCAACTATGAGGTGGGCGATCCATCGAAGGTGCTCGACGGTGACCTGGATGGATTCTTGGAGGCCGGAATCCGCTGGCGAATGGCTGAGGCGCAGAAGGAAGAGCAGGAAAGTTAGTTTTACACTTTCTGTTGTTAACTCATGTTGCTAATGTGGCTTGAGTGATCACCTTTGAAAATGTGTCCAAGGTTTATAAGACGTCGACAAGGCCCGCGCTTGACGACGTCTCGTTTCAGATCGATGACGGCGAATTCGTCTTCCTGATCGGGCCCTCCGGCTCCGGTAAGTCGACGTTCCTACAGCTGATGGTGCGTGAGACGAATGTTTCCTCCGGTGACATTCACTTCGGCGATTTCCACGTCAATGCGCTGAAAGGCCGCCAGATTAATCAGCTGCGCCAGTCCATCGGCTACGTCTTCCAAGACTTCCGCCTGCTGCCGAAGCTGAACGTCTACCAAAACGTGGCCTTCGCACTCGAGGTCATTGGAAAGAAGAAGTCCAAGATCGACAAAGCGGTCCCGGAAGTTCTGGAAATGGTGGGTTTGGGTTCCAAACAGCACCGCATGCCGCATGAGCTTTCCGGTGGTGAGCAGCAGCGCGTTGCCGTGGCGCGTGCCTTTGTTAACCGCCCCAAGTTGGTCCTTGCAGATGAGCCGACGGGCAACCTAGACCCGGGTACTGCCTCGGAGATTTTGGGATTGCTATCCCAGATCAACCGCCGCGGCACCACAGTCATCATGTCTACGCACAATGCACGTGCCGTCAATGATGCCCGCCAGCGCGTCCTCGAGCTGCACAACGGCAAGCTCGTTCGCGATGAAGACCACGCACTGTACGGAGAGGCTCTGTAAATGCAACTAGGACTAGTTTTACGCGAGGCTTTTAAGGGGCTCGGCCGCAACCTGACCATGACGGTGGCGATGGTTATCACGACCGCCATTTCCGTAGCGCTGGTCGTCGCCGGCGTGCTGGTGACCAACATGACCAACGACACCAAGGAGATCTACTTGGAGCGCGTGGAAGTCATGGTTCAGCTCAATGAGGACATCTCAGCAAACGATCCGGAATGTAGTTCCTCGGAATGCGCTGACTTGAAGAAGCAGCTGGAAAGCGACGATGACGTGGAATCGGTGAATTATCGTGACCGTCAGGCGTCCTACGACCGCTTCGTCGAGCTTTTCCAGGAGACCGATCCTGTGATGGTGGAGGAGACCTCTCCCGACGCGCTGCCAGCGGCCTTCCACGTCCGCTTGGTCGATCCCACGGATACCGCGCCAATCGACGCCATCAAAGACAACCCGGCAGTCAGCGAAATCATTGACCAGCAAGAAGAAGTCCGCGGTGCCGCCCATAACTTGGACGCCATCCGCAATGCCACCTTTGTGCTCGCGGCCGTGATGGCAATCGCAGCTATTTTCCTGATCGCGAACATGGTTCAGATTGCTGCTTTCAACCGTTCCCGTGAGACCTCGATTATGCGCATGGTGGGCGCATCCCGCTGGATGACCCAGGCTCCGTTCGTGTTGGAAGCACTCCTTGGAACGCTGATCGGCGTCGTGCTCGCTGGCGTGGGCATCTCCGCAGGCAAGTCCGCGGTGGTTGACCCCTCGCTGAAGAATCTCTACGAATCGCAGCTTCTGGCACCGATTAAGAGCTCGGACATTTGGGTTGCTCTGCCTATCGTGGGTGTATTCGCTCTGATTTTTGCTGCACTGACGGCGCAGATTACCCTGCGCGCTTATGTGCGCAAGTAAGCACCGCGTATAGTTGTAGAAATTATGGCGAAGAAGGCAAAGAAGAAAGCAGCGGTCGATAACAACACGACCCTAGCCACCAATCGCCGTGCCCGTCACGATTACAAGATTCTCGATACCCTCGAATGCGGCATGGTCCTGGTGGGAACCGAAATCAAGTCAATGCGTGAGGGCAAAATCTCGCTCGTCGATGCGTTCGCAACCATCGACGACGGCGAGGTTTATATCCGCAACCTCCACATCCCTGAGTACTCGCAGGGAACCTGGACAAACCACTCGCCAAAGCGCACCCGCAAGCTGCTGCTGCACCGCCGTGAGATTGACAAGCTCATGGGGCAGGTGCGCGATGGCAACAAGACTCTGGTGCCGCTCAAGGTCTATCTGAAAGATGGCCGTGCCAAGTGCGAGTTGGGCCTTGCCCAGGGTAAGCAGGACTACGACAAGCGGGAGGCCATCAAGCGCCGCGATCAAGACCGCGAAATCACCCGCGAACTGGGGCGCCGCATCAAGGGAATCAACGCTTAAAGCGCCGCCACGACGTAGCCTGGGTGCCATGATTCATACGGCAAAGGCACACGACGTCGTCAAGGGCGATGCAAAAGTAACCGGCAAGTCGGTGCTCGTGGACAGGCTCTGGCCGCGCGGGATAAGCAAGGATGACTTGGCGCCGGACTATTGGCTCAAAGACGTAGCTCCCAGCCCTGAGCTGCGCAAGTGGTGGAACCACGACGCGGATTCATTCGATGAGTTCTCCAAGCGCTATAAGTCTGAGCTTGACGCGAACGACGCCGAAGATATGGAAAACCTGCGCCGCCTCGCAGACAAGGGTGCAGTAACGCTTATCTTCGCCGCCAAGGACCGCGAGGTAAACCACGCTACAGTGCTCAAAGATTGGCTGGATGCGCAGTAGGGCAGCGATGAACCACATAGGGTTTATGCCGGGGACTTGAGCCCTAAGCCGGTGTTGGAGTAGCGTAGAGCAAACCGCAGAGAATTGCACATACCCGCTCTGTAGGTTAATGGGGTCGACTTGGTTTCGACTTCGTACATTGAGCCAGGGGAAGCGTGCCGGTGCAGGCTGGAGACCACCGTAAGCGTCGCAGCAACCAATAAACGCAGAGAAGAACTCTCAGCGTGACTACGCCCTCGCTGCCTAATTTCAGCGACGCGTGTCTGTCAGCCCAGGTTTAGTTCCTGACCTGGTTCCTGGCATCGACTAAGGAACTTGCCTTTCTGGTTTGTTGTTCGGCCGGAAGGGGACTTCTAGAGCAACTGGGCCCATCATCCGGAACGTGTTTGCCCGTGCCGGAGGGCCGAGTAGAGATCCTGTGCAAACTGCGCACGGAGAAGCCCTGGCGAGGTGACGAAGGACCCGGGTTCAATTCCCGGCGGCTCCACCACTTGCCCCAGCTAAACGATGTTTAGCTGGGGCTTTTCTCATACCTGCGCTGTTAGCGCGGCGTCGCGAAGCGTGACCTGCATTCGAACCATCGAAGCGGCTCACAAGCGCCAGTTTGGCTGGATTCGATGGTTCGAATGCAGGTTTCTTTCGTACGGAAATCAAAAATTGGCAGTGGCAATTGGGCCAAGATTGAGATGTGAATCACTTTTTCGATGTAGTGTATGTTACATTGCAAAGAATCTTTGATGAAGGAGGCCACCCATGCCTGTCGCAGATAAGACAACGCGTGCCCCTCAATCCGGTGCTAGCCCTGCAAAGGCTGCGAAGAGCAAGCCGGCCACGGGTGGTTGGCTCGACAAGTTTCTTAACGGCGTCGAATACGTAGGCAACAAGCTGCCAGAGCCGTTCACTATCTTCCTGATCCTGTTCCTCATCACCGGCGTTGCTTCTTCCATCATGGCGTGGATGGACATCAAGGTGCAGGTGCCTGGATCTGATGAAATTCAGCCCGTCAAGGGCTTGTTCACCGGCGAGGGCATGTCGTGGTTTACCACCACGATGGGCGAGAATTACATCACCTTCCCGCCGTTGGTTACGGTGCTGCCCATCATGCTGGCAGTCGGCGTGGCCGAGCGCTCCGGAATGCTCTCCGCCCTCATTCGCAAGCTCTTCGGCTCTGCGAAGCCATGGCTTTTGCCTTACGCAGTCGGAGTCATTGGCGTGACCGCATCGGTCATGGCTGACGCTGCCTTCGTTATCGTTCCGCCTCTGGCGGCGATGGTGTTCAAAGCAGCCGGTCGTCACCCTGTCGCAGGCCTCATCGGTGGCTTCGCTGCCGTTGGCGCTGGTTACTCCACCGCACTGGTCCCGACCTCCCTGGATGCGATGTTCGCAGGTATTACCACCGCGGTTATGGAGACCCTCCCGGGCATGGAGTCCTCTGACGTGAACGCAATGTCCAACTACTTCTTCAACGTGGCATCTTCCATCGTTCTCGGTGTCTTGGCTGGTTACATCACTGACCGCGTCATCGAGCCGCGCATGTGGAAACAGGAAGTGCCTACCGAAGAGGACATCGATCCGGAAGAGGCCGCACACCGCGGCGACCGCGACGAGAACGGCGAGGAGCTCTCCGCAGAGCTTTCCCTGACTGAAAGCAAAGGCCTGGTGTGGTCTGCAGTTGCCACCGTCATCGTTACCGCGGCACTGTTGTTCGCCATTCTTCTGCCAGATTCCCCGTGGCGTAACGAGACCGGAGGCTTCCTGCCGAAGTCTCCGCTGATGAGCTCCATCGTCTTCATCGTCTTCCTGTACTTCCTTGTGCTCGGTGTGGTCTACGGCAAGGTCGTGGGCACCGTCAACGGCATCAAGGATGTCGTCGACATGATGATTGGTTCGCTGAAAGACATGTTGAGCTTTCTCATCTTGGCCTTCATCTTGGGCCAGTTCGTGGCGCTGTTTGCGTGGACCGGCATCGGTACTTTTACTGCGGTCAAGGGCGCGGCATTCCTGGAATCCATCGGTCTCACCGGCTTTGGCGCGGTCCTCGCGTTCATCGTCTTGGCCTCATGCCTGAACCTGCTCATCATCTCCGGTTCTTCGATGTGGACCCTGATGGCGGCAGTGTTCGTTCCGATGTTCGCACTGCTGGGCTACGAGCCGGCCTTTATTCAGGGCGCCTTCCGTGTGGGCGACTCTGCAACTCAGATCATCACTCCGCTGAACCCGTATATGATTGTGATGCTGGGATTCCTGCAGCGCTACGAGCCGAAGGCAGGCCTGGGCACCCTGATGGCGCGCCTGATGCCATACGTGGTTCCGTTCTTCACCGCGTGGGCAATCCTGCTGGCCATCTGGTTCTACGCAGACCTGCCGCTGGGTCCGGGCAACAACATTTTCATCGAGGGATAACGTGTGCGATAGCGACAATCACGCAAGAAACAATCCATCAACGGCATATTTGGAGGCCACGGAGCAGCTCATCGCGCAGCGCGTGGCGGCCGCCCAAGCAGCCAACGCGGGAGCACAAGCATCCCTGGCTGAGGCTTATGCGGGGCAGGACGTGCTGTGGAAGGCGGCGTCGGAAAGCGCTGACGCCAACCGCGAGCTTGCCGCCCACATCGTGCAGGATTTGCATGCTCACCCAGAGACGGCCTTCGAGGAGCACCGCTCGATGGGCATGCTTGCCGACGTCGTGGAGCAACGCGGTTTCCCCGTCCGACGCGGTGTTTACGGGGTGGAAACCGCTTTCGAGGCGGAGTGGAGGAGCCCGAATTTCGATGCGACATCTCATCCCACCGTGGCAATCATGGCCGAGTATGACGCGCTGCCCGGTATCGGGCACGGCTGTGGTCACAACGTTATCGCTGCCGCGGGCGTGGGCGGATTCCTGTCCGCGGTCGAGGCGCTGTGTAAGAACGGCGGCGTCGAGGGGCGCCTGCTGCTGCAAGGCACCCCGGCTGAGGAGGGGCATTCGGGCAAGGAGTACATGATCCGTGGTGGCAGCCTTGACTCCGTGGATGCAGCGATGATGATCCACGGCTTTGGCTATGACATTGGCTCGCACGCGTGGGTCGGGCGCCGCAGCGTCAACGTGCGCTTTCGCGGCGTGGCGGCGCACGCGAGTTCGCAACCTTTCATGGGGTGCAACGCCCTCGACGCCGCATCCTTGGCCTACCAGGGCATTGGCCTGATGCGTCAGCAGATGCCTCCGAGCGATCGCGTCCACGCCATCATGGGCGGGGGAGCGCGACCTTCGGTGATTCCGCGTGAAGCCTCGATGCACATCTATGTGCGTTCCTTGGGCAACCAGACCCTCATGGATTTGTCCCAACGCGTTAACGAAATCGTTGAGGGGGCTGCGCTAATGGCCGGCGTCCAGGTCGATGTCGAATGGGACGAGCACCCGATGACGCTGCCGGTGCGTAACAACGAGGCGCTGGTGGAGCGGTGGACGCGCACGCAAACGCTGCGCGGACGGACGGCGCTTCCCGCGGGAACCGTGCCGGAGACCCTTGCCGCGTCCACGGACTTCGGTAACGTCTCGCACCTTGTACCGGGCATTCACCCGATGGTCAAGGTCTCTCCGTCCGACGTTGCCCTGCATACCGAGGACTTCGCTCGCTGGGCCGCAACGGATGCGGCTGTCGACGCCGCAGTGGACTCCGCAGCAGGCTTGGCCCAAGTAGCGATTGACTACTTGGCGGACACGAAAATGCGCGCGGCAGCGAATGCGGAGTTTGCCGAACAGGGCGCTGTTGCGGTGGCGGATCTCTTGGCGGAATCGTCCACGGACTAGGCGCCGAGTAGGCTCGGAGTAGGCTCGGAGTAGGCTCGGAGTAGGTTTTCTTGCACTGTGCAAGGGGGTGGGGGTAACCACCTCTTTGCGCAGTTCAACCTATATTTTATTGCATTTGTAGGCTTGCCTAACAAAAACTGCTTGAAAGGTAAGGCTTACATCAGTTAGGTTAGGCGAGTATTTGAAAACCTTTTGAAAAGGACATCATGACCGCCAAGATTCGTCGTTCTCTCGTCGCGTCCGTCGCAGCCCTGTCGATGGCTCTGACCGCTTGCTCTTCTGCAGAAGAGTCCACCTCCGGTTCTTCTGACACCTCCGCAGCGTCCTCCTCCGAGACCACGGAGATCACTCTCGAGGACAACTTCGGTGAGAAGAAGATTGCTGCCCCGGTTTCTGCCCCGGCCGTTACGGACAACCGCGCTTTCGAGATTCTTGCTGACTGGGATGTCAAGATTGCCGCCGCACCGCTGAAGCTGGTTCCTTCCACCGTGCGCGATGTCTACAACAAGGACACCGTCGCAGCTGACCTCGGTTCCCACCGCGAGCCGGATCTGGAATCTCTCGTCGCTGCGGAACCGGATGTGGTCTGGAACGGCCAGCGCTTCGAGCAGCACCAGGAAGACATCGAAAAGCTGGTGGAAGATGTCCCCGTGCTCGACTTTGAGCCGCGCGATGACAAGGACTTCTTCGAAGAACTCAAGCGCCACACCGAGGCACTGGGCCAGACCTTCGGACACGAAGAGGATGCAGCCAAGCTCATCGAGGACTTCGACGCAGCCGCAAAGCGCGCCAAGGAAGCTTATGATCCTTCCAAGAAGGTCATGGCAGTGAACACCTCCGGTGGCGAGATCGGCTACATCGCGCCGAAGATCGGCCGCACCTACGGCCCGGTTTTCGACCTCATCGGTATGACCCCGGCTCTTGAGGTTCCGGAAGGAACCGATGACCACGAGGGCGATGACATCTCCGTCGAGGCAATCGCTGAGTCCAACCCGGACTGGATCCTCGTCATGGACCGCGACGCAGCCGTCAGCAAGGAAGGCGAAGAACACGTTCCAGGCGACAAACTCGTTAACGAGAATGCTGCGCTGAAGAACGTGACCGCAGTCAAGGAAGGCAACGTCTACGTTGCCCCGGCTGATACCTACGTCAACGAGAGCATCATTACCTACACTGAGATTCTCAACGCTCTGGCTGACGCCTTTGAGAAGCGGTCCTAACCTGCACAAATAGAACCGAAACCGGAACGCCGAAAGGCTTTCCGGTTTTTGGTGTGAAAGAGATAAATTTTGACTTCAGCAGAGAAAACCGCGGTTCAAGAAGCACCACCCGCGCGCCGTTCCCGCGGCAAGCTTTTCACTTGGAAGCTGTTGCTCGGCGTCGTGGCTGTAGCGGCGTTGCTCCTCCTTTCGCTCATGGTGGGGGAGTATTCGATCCTTGATCACGACGACGGCCGCGACATGTTTATGACCACGCGCATTCCGCGCACCATCGCCCTGGTGCTCGCGGGCGCGGCGATGGCGATGAGTGGATTGGTGATGCAGCTGCTCACCCAGAACCGCTTCGTTGAACCCACGACCACGGGTACCACGGAATGGGCAGGCCTCGGCCTTCTCTTTTCGATGATCGTGCTCCCGCACGCGTCGGTGCTTGGCCGCATGGTCATTTCTGTTGTGTTCTCTTTCATCGGCACGATGGTCTTTTTCGCTTTCTTGCGCCGAGTCACGTTGCGCTCCTCGCTCATCGTGCCGATCATCGGCATCATGCTGGGCGCCGTCGTCAGCGCGGTGTCCTCTTTCGTAGCACTGACCACCGACAAACTGCAGCAGCTGGGTATCTGGTTCATGGGCTCGTTCACTTCTGTGTACGAGGGCCAGTACGAGGTGCTGTGGATCGTTTTGCTGGTGCTGCTCGCGGTGTTCTTCTACGCGGACAAACTCACGGTCGCAGGCTTGGGCGAAGAAATCGCCACCAACGTGGGCCTGAATTACAACCGAATGATCCTCATCGGCACCGGGCTCATCGCTGTGGCCACTGGCGTGGTCACCGTGGTCGTGGGCTCCCTGCCTTTTTTGGGGCTTATCGTTCCCAACGTGGTGAGCATGTTCCGCGGCGATGACCTGCGCTCAAACCTTCCTTGGGTATGCCTGCTCGGTATTGCCACGGTCACCTTGTGTGACCTCATCGGCCGAACCGTCATTTCGCCGTTTGAGCTGCCCGTATCCGTCATCCTGGGCGTGGTCGGCGCGGCCGTCTTCGTATTCCTGATTGTGAGGTCCACCCGTGAGCGTTAAGACAGAGCAGCGCACAGGCGACGTCGCCAAGCAGCGCTATGTGGGCTCCTTCCAGTCGGCCAAAGCAGCGCGCAAGTACTGGATCATCTTGGTGGCGCTCATCGTGGCGGGCGCACTCTTCGCGTTTGGCCTGCTGGCGTATGACAACCCCATGGACTTCGGAACGCGTAAGTGGTGGCTCATCGCGCAACGCCGTGCCGACGCCGTGATCGCCATGGCTATCGTGGCTGCGTGCCAAGCCGTTGCGACCGTGGCCTTTCATACGGTCACCAACAACCGCATCCTGACCCCGTCCATCATGGGCTTTGAATCGCTCTACGCGGCGATTAATACTGCGACCATTTTTTTCCTAGGTGCCACGGGCCTCACGGAAGCCCGCAACATGGGCACCTTCCTGTTCCAGATGGCAGTGATGATTGTGCTCTCGCTCATCCTGTACTCGTGGCTGCTGACAAACCGCAGCAACAACATGCATGCGATGCTATTGGTCGGCGTGGTCATTGGTGGCGGACTTGGATCGCTGTCCACTCTGATGCAGCGCATGCTGACGCCCAGCGAGTTCGACGTGCTGACGGCACGACTGTTTGGCTCGGTCAACAATGCTGAGACTGAGTATTATCCCATCGCAATTCCGCCGGTGATTGCGGCGACGGCGTTGCTCTTCTTTAATTCCCGCCGCCTCAACGTGCTCTCGCTTGGTCGCGAGGCTGCCACCAACCTCGGCGTAAATCACAAGTTCAACGCGATCTTTACTCTGATCCTGGTATCAGTTCTCATGGCCACCACCACCTCGCTCGTAGGTCCCATGACCTTCCTCGGATTCTTGGTGGCAACCTTGGCCTACCAGTTCGCGGAAACCTACGACCACCGATACTTGTTCCCCATGGCCATCGCCACCGCCTTTGCTGTACTCACGGGTGCGTACTTCCTCATGCAGCACGTCTTCTACGCACAGGGCGTTGTATCCATCATCATTGAGCTCGTCGGCGGCTCGGTATTCCTCATCGTCATTTTGCGAAAGGGCAGACTGTGATCACACTCAATAACGTTGCGAAGACCTATTCCCACGAGACGAACATTGGCCCAGTGTCCCTCGACATTCCGGCCGGCGGTATCACCGCGCTTGTGGGGCCCAACGGTGCCGGCAAGTCCACGCTGCTGACGATGGTGGGGCGTTTGCTCGATATCGACGAAGGCACCATTGAGGTCGCTGGATTGGACATCGCCTCTACCAAGTCCCAGGACTTGGCCAAGATTTTGTCGATCCTGCGACAGGAGAACCACTTCATCACGAAGCTGACGGTGCGTCAGCTCGTGGGGTTTGGCCGCTTCCCGTACTCGCAGGGCCGCCTGACGGCTGAGGACGAGGAGGTCATCTCCAAGTACATTGACTTCCTTCACCTCAGCGATTTGGAGGACCGCTACCTGGATCAGCTCTCGGGCGGCCAGCGTCAGCGCGCGTATGTGGCGATGGTCCTGTGCCAGGAGACTGATTACGTTTTGCTGGACGAGCCTCTCAACAACCTTGATATCGCGCACTCCGTGGAAATGATGAAGCACCTCAAGGAGGCCGCGCAGAACTTCGGGCGCACGATCATCATCGTCTTGCATGACATCAACTTCGCTGCCCGCTACGCCGATCACATCTGTGCGGTGAAGAATGGGGAAGTGGTGGCCTTCGGTGATCCGGAGGAGGTCATGCGCGATGAGGTGCTGACCCCAATCTTCAATACGCCCATCACGGTTATCGACGGCCCCGACGGTCTGTTGGCCTGCTATCACTAACTGCTTGACGACGTCGCCCCCTCTGGGCGTTGTTTGATACGCCAGGTTTGTCTCCGAAATGGTGGATTTACCTGGCGATTTGTGTTGTTTGTGGGGTGGGGGCTA
>NZ_KV788542.1:0-552 GCF_001807315.1 Corynebacterium sp. HMSC06D04 | reverse complement strand
CTCATCATCGAAGATGGTCTTGATTCTTGCACCAATAACGGCATCAGAATACATCTTTAACCTGCGTTTTTTACGGGTGCTCACCCACTTGTAAAACGAGGAACGATTCAGCTTTAACACATCGCACATCCGCTTAACCGAGTACTCGGTTCGGTGGTCATCGACAAACTGGAAGCGGATCACCAGTGAGTCTCTTCGGCAAAATATTTCGCGGCCTTACGCAGGATGTCGCGTTCTTCGCGCAGCTTAGAGACTTCTTTTTCCAGCTGACGGATTCGCGCAGAATCATTCGCCGCTTGGGCTTGATCGTGCACGGCCTTCGTGCGGGCACGTTTGCCAGTGCCGTACTTTTTGACCCAAGAATGTAGCGAGGCACGGTTGATACCGAGCTCAGCTGATGCTGAGTTCAGCGAGAGATCCTCGTTGTTCTCATAGAGGGCTACGGCATCGCGTTTGAACTGTTCGGAGTACCTGGACATGGTGGTAGATTACCTTTCTTCCCAGCTCGACTGGGCTGGATATCAGGTGTCCACCAAAAGGGGGTCAGGTCCC
>NZ_KV788541.1:0-1700 GCF_001807315.1 Corynebacterium sp. HMSC06D04 | reverse complement strand
GGGGGTGTTCCTATATAGGTTGTCAACTCCGTGGGTGAGGTTGCTGGGGGTGTGAAGGGGTTCTGCTTCACGCTGCGGATGTTGTTTTCGGGCATGCTGAAGAGCCGATTGGGCTTCCTGCGCAATCGGCTCCGGGGCTGGTAGGGGCTAGGCCGCAGCGGCCTCCTGGGCTGTGGGGATGTCTCTGTAGAGCTCTCCGCTGCGCATCATGGCGAAGAGGACGTTGAGGCGTCGGCGTGCGAGCGCGACGACTGCGGCGTTATGTCTCTTGCCTTCTTTGCGTTTTCGCTCATAGAATTGCCGGGAACGCTCGTGGAATCTGATCGATGCAAAGGACGATTGCCATAGGGCGTTCTTCAATTTCTTGTTGCCGGCCCGGTTGGGCGAATTCGACATGATCGACGTTCCCGACTGATTCGTCTGCGGCGTCAGGCCTGCATAGGAAGCCAGGTGCGCTGCATTGGGAAAGTCGGACATATCGCCGACGGTCATAAGGATTTGCGCGGCGCTACGTGGGCCGATGCCGGGCATGGACAAGAGAATCTCGGTCTGAGGAATGTCCTGGATCAGCTCGAGTACCTGGGCTTCAATCTCTTTGCGGTGCTCCAGCTTGGCTAGTGCATCTTTGGCGGACATTGCTACGCCAAGTTCCGCGTATTCTGCGCCGGCGATGGATACCGTCTGGCCGTGGATCGCAGCAAGCATGGCATCGATAACTGGTTCAGGATTACGTGCCCTGTGACCACGTGCGAAAGCTGTCAGCCGTGCTTTGCCGACGCGTCGAATCTTGGTGGGGCCACCGTATTTCGCCAGAAGGTGGAGAATCCACTTGCGGTGAATCATCTGCCCACGTAGGACATGTTCGAATGCGGGGTAGGTGCCCACGAGCGCGGATCGCATCTGGTTGATCAGGCGTGTGTAGGCGCGGGCGAGGTCTTCGTCGATACCGTTGAGGACTTTCAGCTGGAGGAAGACTTCCTCAACGCGGTCGACGCTACGCAGGGCATCTGGCAGGTTGAGGCCGGCATGGGCGATGACATAAGCGTCGCGTACATCGGTCTTGGAGTTGCCGACGTGGATACGTGAAAGCTGTCGCATGGCAAGCCCGGGGAGGTAGCGAACGTCGGCTCCCATTGCTTGGGCGACTGCGACGGTTAGCCTGCCGATGTTGTTGGGCTGATCGACGACGACAAGGACTTCGGCGTCATTGGCCAGGAATTTGCCGAAGAGCTTGCGTAGCGAGCCTTCGTGCTGGTTGATGCGTTTGGATAGGACTTGTCTGCCCTGGGGATCGAGGACGCAGGCGTGGTGGAAGTATTTGCCGACGTCCATTCCAATGACGAAGTCATAGGCCATGAGTCTGTGCCTCCTAGCGATGAGTAGGGAGTTGGATTATTTACGCTTCATCGCTGGGGTGGTCGGACATACTGGCGCTGGCATCCACATTACTGTGAGACCTCGTGCCGCCTGGGCCGGGTCAGGTTCCTATTGAGCTGTTTGAGTATGTCACTGTCTCCGGTGGCATCACCCCCCGGATCATTTTCTTAACAGGGACAGGAATAAGCCATACCGAAGCCAGCGACTAGTTCCACTGTCCTTTCGGACGGCGGGAACGGACATAAACATAGCCCCTCCCACTCGGGTGGACAGGCTATGAATCTTCGGCGCCCTGGGGTGGAACTGCTAACAACGTAATGGGA